>NZ_CP016027.1:1685000-1985000 GCF_001663815.1 Halothiobacillus diazotrophicus | reverse complement strand
CGTTCTTCGTCGCCGAAGTGTTCACCGGTGCGCCGGGTCGCTACGTTTCCCTGAAGGAAACCATTCGTGCCTTCCAGGGCATCACCGCGGGTGAATACGATCATCTGCCCGAGCAGGCCTTCTACATGGTCGGCACCATCGACGAAGCGGTCGAGAAGGCCGCCAAACTCGCTGCGAAGGCGTAACGGGAGGCCAAATCATGGCAATGACCATTCGTGTTGACATCGTCAGCATGGAGCGTCCGATCTTCTCCGGGGATGCGAGCTTTGTGTCCATTCCCACCGAAGCGGGCGAAGTGGGGGTTACCCCGCTCCATACGCAGACCCTGTCAATCCTGCGACCCGGTGAAGTGCGCGTGCATCTTGCTGACGGTTCCGTCGTCCGCTACTTCGTGGGTTTCGGTATCCTCGAGGTTCAGCCGATGGTGGTGAGCATCATCGCAGACTGGGCCCTGACCGAAGAGGATGCTCATGGCGTGGATGCGTCCGAGCTCGAGGCCAAGCTGGCCGAAGAAGCCGTCTACATCCGTGACTACGAGCAGCGCGGCCAATTGGACTTCACTTCGGCTCAGTCGATCATGATCGAGGCCGAGGAGCGGTTGAAATGGGTGCGCTCCCTACGAGGCATGGGCGCGGGACGTCGTTAAGGATCAGATCCTGATCGCCAATCTGTTGCGAAAGCCACGGTGAGGCGTTGTCCAGTACAATAAAAAGGAGCCTAGGCTCCTTTTTTGTTTTCGAGGAAATCATGTCAACGACGCCCCAACTCCATGTCGTCATTCTGGCTGCAGGCAAGGGGACGCGTATGCGTTCGGCCAAGCCCAAAGTTCTTCAGTCCCTGGGTGGGAAAACCATGCTGGCGCGTGTACTGGATGCGGCCACATCGATTCGACCGGCCTCCCTGAACGTCGTCGTGGGGTTTGGTGCCGATCAGATTGTGGCGGCGACCGACCGGGCAGATATCCGCTGGGTCCTGCAAAACGAGCAGCTCGGCACCGGCCACGCCGTTCGATGCGCCCTTGATGAGGTCGATTTCGCAGACGACGACCATGTGCTGATTCTCTACGGCGACGTACCGTTGCTGGACGCGGCAGTCGTACAGGGCCTGGTCGATGCAGCCCGACGCAGTCCGCTGGCGGTCCTCACGACGGAGCTCTCTGATCCGAGCGGATATGGACGGATCATTCGCGATGCGGCGCATGCCCTGATCGCCATCCGCGAACAGAAGGATGCCACCCCACTGGAACAGGCCATCACGGAAATCAACACCGGTCTCATGTGCGTCCGGGTGGGGGAGTTGCGCCAGTGGCTGACCCGACTGGAACCGAAAAATGCACAGGGCGAGCTGTATCTCACGGACATCGTCGGCATGGCCCATGCGGCGGAGGTGGCGATCGAGGGGGTATTCACGGATGATCCCGTCAAGGTTGCCGGCGTTAACGACCGCTGGGCGCTGGCGGAACTCGAGCGGGAATGGCAACGCAGACAGGCGAAGTCACTCGCCCTGGCGGGCGCGACCATCATCGATCCTGCGCGGCTCGATATTCGCGGGGAACTGAGCATCGGCACGGATGTGACGATCGACGTCAACGTGATCTTCGAGGGACGGGTGACGATAGGAAACGGGGTGACGATTGGCCCGAACAGCATCATCCGGAACGCGACCTTGGCAGATGGCGTTCAGGTACTGGCCTTCAGCCACGTCGATGGCGCCGAGCTTGCGGAAGGCGTGGTGATCGGCCCCTATGCCCGGCTGCGCCCGGGCACGTTTCTGGACGCACACAGTCGGATCGGCAATTTCGTCGAGGTCAAGGCCAGTCGAATCGGGGCGGGTTCCAAGGTCAACCATCTCTCCTACGTGGGCGATACGGAAATGGGCCAGGAGTGTAATATCGGGGCGGGTACGATCACCTGCAATTACGATGGGGCCAACAAGCACAAAACCCTGATCGGCGACCGGGTCTTCGTGGGGTCGGCCAGCCAGTTGGTGGCGCCCGTCGCGGTGGGGAGCGGTGCCACGATCGGCGCAGGATCGACGATCACGAAAAATGTACCGGAAGAGCAACTGGCCTTGGCACGTGCGCCGCAGGTGCTCAAGACGGGGTGGCAGCGGCCGGTGAAGAAAAAGCCGGCTTGAAGCGGCTCAGTCGGGCATGAAGCGCAGGACCAGATCGTTCAGGTAGCGAGCGCCACGCTCGGTCGGCCGGATGTGTGTCATGGTCCAGGTGATGAGTTCGTCCTGCTCCAGGCTGTGCAGGGTGTCGGAAATCACCTTGATGGGCAGTCCGGTACGGTGGGTGAACAGTGGGACGTCGAAACCTTCCGTCAGGCGAAGCGCATTGAGCATGAACTCGAAGGGCAGTTCGCGGCTGGGCACCGTGTGCGCCGTGATGGCGGCATCCGAACCGGCCTGCGCCAGATAGGCACTCGGGTGGCGCGTGCGGACGCGGCGTTCGATGCGAGACTCCCCGGCCAGCGTGATCTTGCCGTGGGCGCCAGCCCCGATGCCGAGATAGTCGCCGAACTGCCAGTAATTGAGGTTGTGCTGACACGCGTGTCCCGGTTGCGCATAGGCGGATACCTCATACTGCTGGAAGCCAGCCCCCACCAGGCGGTCAAGACCGCGTTCGTTGATCGCATCCATCGTGTCATCCTCGGGGAGGGTCGGCGGATGGGCCGCGAAAGGTGTGTTCGGCTCCAGAGTCAGTTGGTACCAAGAAAGATGTGGTGGTTCGAGGTCCAGAGCCTGTCGGATGTCGTCTTCGGCCTGCTCAGTCGATTGATGGGGCAGGCCGAACATGAGATCGATGTTGAAACTGTCCAGCCCTGCATCGTGGGCGGCTTCGATGGTGCGAATCGCGGCGTGATGGTCGTGAATGCGGCCGAGGCGCCTGAGGCTGTCGTCATCAAAGCTCTGTACGCCGATGGACACGCGATTGATGCCGATGCTTCGGTATTCGCTCAGCCGGGTGGCCATGTCGGTGCCGGGATTGACCTCCAGCGTGACTTCGCGACAAAAGCGCAGATCAAGCAAGGCACGCAGGCCGGAGAACAGCCGATCCAGCCCTTCGGGCGAGAAGAGGCTGGGGGTGCCACCGCCGATGAAAATCGTCTCAATGGGGCGCCCCCAGATCAAGGGGAGTTCGCGCTCAATGTCGCGCAGCAGGGCATCGATGTAATCGCGCTCGGGGAGCGCCTGTCCCTTGAGACCGTGCGAATTAAAATCGCAATAGGGGCATTTCTCCATGCACCAGGGCAGGTGGATGTACAGTGCCAGCGGCGGATTTTCAGTGAATTGCAGAAGTTGCATCAGAGCGGGGCGTGTCCAAGCAGGGTGAGCAGTTTAGTCAGGGCACGCGCACGGTGACTGATGCTGTTCTTCAGTTCGGCAGGCATCTGGGCGGCCGTCTGGCCGTGTTCCGGCGAGAAGAAGAACGGATCGTAGCCGAATCCTTCGGTCCCGCGCGGATCGGTCAGCATACTTCCGGGCCATTCCCCTTCGGCAGTGAGAGGGTGCGCATCCTCGGCATGGCGCACCAGGGCCAGGGCACAGACATAGCGCGCGCTCCGTTGCGACTCCGGCGTGCCGGCGAGCGCCTGTTGCAGTTTCAGGTTGTTTTCGGCATCGGTCGCGCCGACACCCGCGTAGCGTGCGGAGTAAACGCCAGGGGCGCCATTCAACGCGTCGACCACGAGCCCGGAATCGTCGGCCAGGGCCGGCAGTCCCGTCAGGGCGGCGGCCGCGCGTGCCTTGATGAGGGCGTTGTCGATAAAGCGCTCGCCGTCTTCGTCGGGCGGTGTGCCCTGCCAGTCGGACAAGGGGAGGAACTGGATTCGGGAGAGACCCGGAAATGCGGTCGACAGGGCAACGCGCATGGCCTCGAATTCCCGGAGTTTGCCCCGGTTATGGGTGGCGATCACTATTTGTGTCATTGGGTTCACGGACTCGCGTTACGGCAGATCGTGTTGGTCGGGAGGGCTTGCCGGAATGGCAGAACCGGTGCGCAGTATAGCGAAATCCCCGCAGACGGACGGCATGCGCGGAAAAGCGATGAAAAAGTATTCATTTCTTGCCTTTAAGCCGGTTTTGGGATATTTTGCGCAACCTATTTTGATTTCGAAATTCGATAGACCGAGGCTGATATGAAAATCCTTTCTTCCCTGAAGTCCGCCAAGACCCGGCATAAAGACTGTCAGATCGTGCGCCGTCGCGGCAAGGTTTACGTGATCAACAAGACCAACCCGCGTTTCAAGGCTCGCCAGCGCTAATGCGTCGCGAGGTTCGATGGGATAGCGCATGACCCGCCGAAAGGCGGGTTTTTTTTCCTCAGTGCGATACGCGAACCTTGAAAATCACCCGAAATACCCTCAAGAATACGGGCATATTTCTCCTGATCTCCTGATCTGTTCCGAGGTGAAGCTACGTTGAAATTCGAAGATTATTACGCAACGCTCGGCGTCGCACGTTCGGCCACCGCCGACGAAATCAAGCGAGCCTACCGCAAAGCGGCGCAGAAATATCATCCGGACCGCAACAAGGAACCGGGTGCCGAGGCCAAGTTCAAGCAGATCAACGAAGCCTATGATGTGCTTGGCGATGCCGAAAAACGTGCCCGCTACGATGCCTTGGGCGCCAACTATCATGCGGGGGATGAATTCCGGCCGCCCCCGGGATTCGACCCGAGCCAGTTCGGCGGTCAATATGGCGGCGCGGGCTTTTCCGATTTTTTCAGCAGCATCTTTGGTGCCCGAGGCTTCGAGCAGGGCGGTGGCAGCGGGTATTCGCGACGCACACGGGCGGCCCGCGGCGCCGATTACGAAATGCCGCTGAACCTGACCGTGCAGGAAATGATCGAGGGCGGCAGCAAATCCGTCGTGGTCGATCATCCGGAAACGGGACGCAAGACGCTCAAGGTCAATATCCCGAAGGACAGTGTGCCGGGCAAGCGCGTTCGCCTGACCGGTCAGGGGGGCTCCGGCACTCAGGGCGGTACGCCGGGCGATCTCTATCTCGTCGTGCAGCTGGCGGACAACCGGGGCTTCACTCTGGACGGCAATGACGTGTTGTATGACCTGCCGATCACGCCCTGGGAAGCGGCATTGGGCGAGAAGGTACCGGTGCCAACGCCCTCCGGCGGACGCATCGAGCTGACGGTGCCGGCGGGTTCTCAGTCCGGGAAACGTTTGCGGCTGCGCCAGCGCGGCGTGGCCGGCGGGGATTTCATCGTGACCCTGCTCATTCATACGCCGCCCGCGAAGACGGACGAGGCGCGCGCCCTGTATCAGGAAATGAAGGTTTCGATGCCGTTCGATCCAAGAAAGGGTGTCTGACGGACGCGTGTTTTCGTACCGTGCGTGAACGATAGACAGCCCGCCTCTTGGCGGGCTGTCGCGTCATTGGGGATAGGGGGGGCGTACTGTCTAGCCGTGCGTCTGCTGATGGATGGCCAGTGCGTCCAGGTCGAGCGGCATGGCCTCAGGGTCGATCCATGTATAAAGATCGTACTGTCGCGGTTGATCGTCCGGTACCGCGCAGTGCGCGTCGCGTCCGCCGGGCCCGCAGTCGCCGCAACCTGACGTGCAGGCGGCGTTCGAGTCCAAGGGGACGGCACGCACGCGGCCTCGGTCCTGCCAGAACGTCAGGATCGCGCTGACCGCTTCCGGCGGTGCATCGAAACGATTGACGAGATCGGCAAACGGCGCGGTGCCGCGTGCCTGAAGATAGGCCTTGAGGCTGCTGGGGGTCAGTGGCTGGCGATGTGTGCTCAGATCTGTGCTCATCTGGTGCCCTCTCCTCGTGTCTCGCGTATGGCTTGCCCTGTCGCGTCGCCGGAGGCTAGACGACGGCACGTCGCCGGCCCTGCCGATGCAGGGCCGCAATGGCCACCGTAAAGGCGGCGCTGACGCCGATCAGCCAGAGCAGGGCCGCAGTCGGATGCTGGCTGAAGTTGGCGAACTGATAGAAGAGTACGGCCAAACTATAGGCTAGGCCAATCCCCCAGAAAATGGCGAAGACGGTCCAGCCCGCGCTGCGCGTCTCGCGGAAGATCGCCGCCATGGTATTCACGCAGGGGATGTAGAGCAGGATGAAGATCAGGTAGGCGATGGCGGCCGTTTCGGTGAACAGGCTACCCATGCGGGAGAGGGTTTGCGTATCGAGGCCCTGCTGTTCCGCGGCCTGCTGCAGGTTACTGGTCTGGGCGACCTTCACGCCGCCGAGGCCCAGGGGATCGAAGAAGCCGTGGGCGAAGGTATCCAGGTTGGCGGGAATGGTGGCAATGGCCTTGCCGATGCCCTGCCAGAAATCGAACGGCGCCGGTTTCGCGGGTGTTTCGGTGGGCGCGGCCTGAGCGGCATCTCCGGCATCCATGCGCGTGTAGACGCCGTTCAGGGTGCCCATGACAATCTCCTTGACGACCACCCCGGACAGCAGTCCGACGGCGGCCGGCCAGTTCTCCTCGGTGATGCCCATGGGATGGAAGACCGGCGTGATCGTCTTGCCGATCGAGCCCAGGATGGAGTCGCCGACATCGCCTTCCGCGAGGGGTTTTCCGGACATGCTGTAGCTCGAGAGCAGGGTCACGATCACCGAAGCGATGATGATCACCTTGCCGACCCGGAGAATGAACACCGACAGGCGCTCCCAGGTGGTCAGCAGCAGGCCGCGCAGGGTCGGGATGTGATAGGTGGGCAGCTCCATGACGAACGGGGTGGCTTCGCCGCGCAGGGCGGTCCGCTTGAGCAGCAGGGCCGTCAGGATGGCCAGCACGATGCCGAGTACGTACAGGCCGAAAACGACTTGTCCGCCGTTCTCGCGGAAAAACACAGTGACGAAGGCCATGTAGATGACGAGTCGCGCGCTGCAGGACATGAAGGGCTGCATGAGGGCGGAAATCAACCGTTCCCGGGGATCTTCGAGGGTGCGGGTCGCCATGACCGCCGGCACGTTGCAGCCGAATCCCACGATCATCGGCACGAAGGCCTTGCCGGGCAGGCCGATCTTGCGCATGAACCGATCCATCACGAAGGCCGCGCGGGCCATGTAACCGGAGTCTTCGAGCAGGGACAGGAAGAGGAAGGTCATGCCGATCGGCGCGATGAAGGTGGAAACGAGCTGGATCGCCCCGCCAACGGAGGTGGCGAGGAAGGCGACGACCCAGTCCGGCGCATGCATCAGGTGGAGGACATGGCCCACGCCCGCGACGAATAGGGTGTGTGCGGTCTGTTCGAAGAAGTCGAGGAAGATGCTGCCGCCGTTGAAGCTCATCACGAACAGCAGATACATCACCCCGAGGAAGATGGGGATGCCGAGGAATCGATTGAGCACGATGGCGTCGATGCGGTCCGTCAGCGAGCGTCGCAGTTGTCCGCGACGGGTGACGCCATGGTGGGTCACCTGATGAATGAAGGTATAACGGGCGTCGGCGATGAAGACGTCCGCCTCCTCGTCCATGTGGGCGCGGATCGTCTCCTGCGCGGCGGTCACGGCCTGACGCACGGTGTCGTCCACGGTGGACAGTGTCAGCGGGTCGCTTTCCAGCAGTTTGATGCCCAGCCAGCGGGGGTCGATCCGCTGTTCCGCTGCGAATGGTTCGAGCAGCGGCTTGAGGTCGCGCAGGGCGGTTTCGATGAGTGCCGCGTACTCGATCTTGATACCCGGTTCGTCCGCCTGACGTGCACGCTCGATCAGTCGGCGCTTCAATTCGTCCAACCCCTGCTTCTTGCTGGCCGTGATCGGGACGACGGGGCAGCCCAGCTGGCGCTCCAGTTCGGCGCAGTCGACGACGATGCCGGCTTCGGCGGCCAAGTCGATCATGTTGACGGCGAGTACTAGCGGCAGCCGCATTTCCATCAGCTGGGTGGTGAGATAGAGATTTCGCTCGAGGTTGCTGGCATCGACGATGTTGAGAATGACGTCGGCCTCGCCCGAGAGTGCGTATTCGCGGGCGATCGCCTCATCGAGCGAGGCGCTGGAGGCGGCATCCAGGGAGTAGGTGCCCGGCAGGTCCACGACTTCGATGGACTCCGAGCCGATATCGAACAGCCCCGTCTTGCGATCGACGGTGACGCCGGGCCAGTTGCCCACCTTCTGCCGCATGCCCGTCAGGGCGTTGAACAGGGTGGTCTTGCCGCAATTGGGGTTGCCGATCAAGCCAACGGTGAATGTCGCCATGCCTTTTTACCCATGTTGGTGTTTGCCGTAGTCGGTCCGTCAGCGCGGTGCGCGTGCCGTCGTCGGCAGGAGTGTTGCGGGAAATGAATTGTCGATTCGGACGTCGAGGGTTACGCGTCCGTCGCGCGGCCGATGCGCAACTGGTGGGCTTCGTCCTTGCGCAGGGTCAGGGCGGAATCCCGTACCTTGAGCTGGATGGGATCGCCCAGGGGCGCCAGCCGGGTGACGGTGAATCGGGTGCCCGGGACGAGCCCCATGGCCATCAAGCGCCGACGGTACTCGATGTCCCCGCCTTTGACGAATCCCAGCACAACCCCCTCGTCGCCGGGTTTCAGCGACATCAGACTGAGGGCTTCCGTCATGAGCGCGCGGATCCGCCGATGGTCGTGACGAGGAGCCGATGTACCAGGGCAACGCCGATGGCAATGCGGGTTTCTCCGACGCGAACGACGACCGAGCTGCCTTCGTGCTGGACGATTTCCAGCTCGCTGCCGATGCGAATGCCCATGGCTGCCAGGCGCTTTTCCATCGCGACGGCATCACCGCGAAAGCCCGTGACGCGGACATGCGTGCCGCGCGTGGCCAGTCCCAGCACGTAATCCGGCGGGGTTTGGGTTCGGACGGCATGGGCGGGCCTGATCGCGTTCACAAGAGCCGACTCCACGGAAAAAAGAGTGGGGTGTTTCATCGGGATCCCCCGGGTGAGTATTGTTCGCATTTAACCAGTAGCTAATACTGTAGCACGGTAAGCTAAATGAGAACAATAGTCATTTAGTATTCCCTCCTGTTGGCTTGTCCCTGCCCCGAATCGGGCTCAACTTTCTACCATGTCACGATTACCGGGGTTTCTGTGCGGCACCGTGCGTCACGTGCGCCGGGCCGGCATGACCCGGGCCTTCGGCCAATAGCGCCTTGCCCTCCATCAGCAGTCGCCATTGCAGCTGAGTGAAGTCCGAGGCCAGATCGGTGGTGGTCAGCAGCATCTCCGGGACTTTCGGTCCGCCGCTTTGATAGTTGAGTTGCAAGGGGTGAAACAGCTCGATGATGAGCCAACCGCCGGGAATCAGTGCTTCGGCCATCTTCGGGTGCAGTTGCCTGCGATCTTCGGGCATGAAATGCAGATAGATCGATACGACGGCATCGTAGTGGCTTTTCGGCCACTGCCATTGGTGCAGATCCGCGCACTGGACATCGAGATGAACGCCCATCCGATCGGCCAGCGCCTTGGCCTTGCCGCAGGCCACCGAGGAAAAATCCACCGTCGTGACCTCAAAGCCCTGCTTGGCGAGCCAGACGCCATTGCGCCCCTCGCCGTCGCCGACGACCAGGATGCGGGCACCGGCCGGCAGGCGAAAGACCTGGGAATGGAGAAAATCATTGGGGGCCTCGCCGTAAAAGTAATCGTCTCGTTGGTATTTTTGATTCCAGAACTCTGACATAACGCGTTTCCCGTGGCAGATGTGGATGAGGGCGCCGATCCGCGGGTCATGTCCGCCCGCGACGCCGTGATGAACGTGTCGCTATTCTAGTGCAGAGTTTCACGGACTGCGGTCACCTGCGGCTGTCGGCGCGCGTTATGATGTGGACTTACGGAAAGCAGGGCCGGGCCTGGACGGGGGATGACGTCAGGCGCTTACCCCGGTGAATCGGAGCTCTGAATCATGCACATACTGGGTTTGTCCGGCAGTCTTCGTTCGGCTTCGTTGCACCGAGCCCTGTTGCGTGCCGCGGCGGAGACCGCGCCCGAGGGCATTGAGCTGGCAGTCTACGATTCGTTAGGGGCGTTGCCCCTGTTCAACCCGGATGATGAGGCGACGGCCCCGCCGGTTGTGGCTCGATTGTGTGCGGCGCTGGTGACGGCCGATGCCGTACTGATCGCCAGTCCCGAGTATGCCCATGGGGTCACGGGCACGCTCAAGAATGCCCTCGACTGGATGGTCGGTACCGAGGCTTTTGTGGAGAAGCCGGTGGCGCTGCTCTCTGCGTCGCCACGGTACGTTCATGCACCGGCTTCCCTGCGGGAAATTCTGATCACGATGTCGGCTCACTGGGTTGATGCCGCGTGTCTGACACTGCCGGTGCTGGGAACCGGGCTGGATGAGCAGGGAATCATGGCGCGTCCGGATTTTGTCGGCGCTTTACGCAACCAGTTGGCGATTCTGCGGGCGGCTGTTCGACCGGCGGAACGTGACGGGCGTTGAGGAGGTTGGTATGACCGTGGGTGCAACAGGTTCGGTACGCTGGCTGCTCAGGTTCGAGGGTTTGGCGATGCTGGTGGGCGCGGGGGTGATGTACAGGGCCTTGGGCGGTAACGGATGGATTTTTGCGCTCTGCTTCTTTTTACCGGATCTGGCGTTTCTCGGGTATCTGGGCGGGGCACGTATAGGCGCCGGGGTCTACAACCTCGCGCATACTTATGTTGGGCCGATGATCTGTCTGTTGCTGGGGTGGCTTCTGCCTGAACCCACCTGGACGCTGGCGGGTTTGATCTGGGGGGCGCACATCGGATTCGACCGAGCCCTGGGTTATGGGCTCAAGTACCCCACAGGGTTCGGCCATACTCATCTCGGTGCCATCGGCATCGCAGGCGCACCCGGGCAGAAGGCAACGGAGCGGCCGCCAACGGGATGAAGCCGTTGGCGATGCGGGCAATGTTCAGGCTGCGTTGGCCGCGTCCTTCATGACGGTGGCGATCAGTGTGTAGGCTTCTGTCCAGGCGGACTTGACCTCGGGTGTGAAGGCGGGGCCAAGGCCGGTTTCCAGGGTCCAGAGCAGGGCGCTGCCCACGGTATCGTAATGTGCGTCCTGGACACCGTAGCCCTTGTGTCGGCGGCCCATGTCCTGGAGGATCGGTACCATGGGTTCCAGGCGATCCAGCGAGTTGACGACCGTATTGATCGACATCATCAGTTTCTTGCCCTGTTCGGCCATGTCGTTCTTGAACATTGGCTTCACGGCGGGGTCCAACTCGAACAGTTTGCCGTAGAACAGTTCAGCGGCCTTTTCCTTGATGGGGACGACTTGCGCCCAGGTTGTACGAACCAGATCTTTTTGTGCGGGTGTCATGGCGATTTCCTCGTTAGGGATGGTGGGGAGATATGCGACCCGTGCGCCGGGCAACGGGTCGTCGTTAATTTGCAGGAAGCGGGCCAGAATTAAAAAAGCATGTGATGTGAATGTTTTCGTCGTGTTCCGGGCCTGCGGCGGGTGGTGGTTTGGTGTTTATTGCATCAAAATAGGACGCTGGCGTATTTTTCTGCATGGAAATGGTGCCGGATGACGACACCCAATGGCCGTTCGTGGCGGACCGTGTATTCCGGCAAGTGGGCTTGGATCATGGGCTTTCTTGCGATAATCGTCATGCGTTTGTCATGCCGCTTATCTAAGGTTGGTGACAGTGTTTAATCTGTATCGACGCGGCATAATGATCTTGTGACGTGGCACACATCGCGCCGATTCGGCGGTGATGGTATCGGGGTGGAGCTCCCCGGGAGAATGACCCTCGGCGAGATCGACCCAGGGCCGCTTCGCAGGGCGTGATTTCTGCGAAGCAGGAAAATGAATGGTTCACCCAAACATAGTGAGGCCGACCGTGTTCGTCAGTCTGGTTACCGAAACTTTTGAGCCTGATATCAATGGCGTGGCGATGACGCTGGCACAGCTGCACGCGTCATTGCTGGCGTCCGGCCATCAGGTTCAGGTGATCTGTCCCCGGGCTGACGAGCCGCGTGATCTGCCGGATTGCGTGGAAGTCCCGGGGATTGCCTTGCCGTTTTACAAGGCGGTCCGTTTCGGGTTGCCGATGTGGGGGCGCCTGATGCGTAACTGGCGCGCCCAGCGTCCGGATCTCGTCCACATCGCCACGGAGGGACCGTTGGGCTTCGCGGCGCTGATGGTTGCGCGTCGGTTGGGGATCCCGGTCACCTCGTCGCTCCACACGAATTTTCATACCTACATGACCCACTATCGCATGGGGTGGATGACCCGGCCGGTGATGGCGTATCTGCGCTGGTTCCACAATCGGACGGCGCTGACCTTCATCCCCACGGACCAGCAGGCCAGTGTCCTGTCCGCCATGGACTTCGAGCGACTGGTGGTATTGGGCCGCGGGGTGAACACCCATCTGTTCTCTCCGGCGCGACGGGACGAGACCCTGCGTCAGGAATGGCTGGCGGGCACGACGTCGACAGGGGATGACGGATTGGTCGCCCTGCATGTGGGGCGTCTGGCCGCCGAGAAGAATCTCGATCTGCTGGTGCAGGCGCTGGAGGCCATGCGTGCCGAACGCCCCGATTTGCGGGCCGTGGTGGTGGGTGACGGGCCGGAACGGACGCGCCTGGAGCGTGCGTTGCCCTGGGTGCGGTTCGTCGGCATGAAACGTGGCGAGGTACTTGCACGGCATTACGCCAGCGCCGATCTGTTCGTCTTCCCGAGCAAGAGCGAAACGTTCGGTAATGTGGTTCTTGAAGCGATGGCCAGCGGATTGTCCTGCATCAGCTTCAACTATGCGGCCGGGAGCCGCCTGATCGAGGATCGCGTCAGCGGGTACCTCGTGGAATGGGATGACGACGCAGGGTTTGTGCAGACGGCGGTCGACGCGGCCGTCAATCGCCAACCCGACATGGGCGGTCAGGCACGCAAGACGGCCGCGGAGTTCGACTGGGGGCTGATCACCCGGTTGTTTGAGCATCATCTGCTCACGGTTCTGGAGTCGAACGGCTCTGTCGTTCGTCTGCCGGAAGTGCCGACCACGGCACTGGGTGAGCAGCAGGGTAAGACGGGAGGCTGAAAATGGCTACGTTCATCCGATCTTTGCGCGCTTCTTCGATTCTCCATCGCTACCTGCACTGGGAGCAGGTCGTGATGTATCGGCTCAACCATGTGAACGCGATCCGTGGATTGCGTCGCTATTTCGCCATCACCAGTCGGCTCGGCGACGGGGTTGCCTGGTATACCCTGGCCGGATTGATTGCCGTATTCGGCGGGCATGATGCCTGGTTGGCCATGGCCGTCATGTTGATCTCCGCCGGTCTCGGTCTGGCGATCTACGCCTCGATCAAGCATCTGACGGCGCGTCCCCGTCCGCAAATGGCCCATGACGGGCTGGTGTTGAGCGTGGCGCCCCTGGACAAGTACAGCTTTCCCTCCGGTCACACCCTGCATGCGGTCAACTTCGCCATTCAGATCATCGTGTTTGCCCCCTCCCTGTCCTGGCTGGTCATCCCCTTTGCCTTGTCCGTGGCTCTGTCGCGCATGGTGCTCGGTCTGCACTACCTCTCGGATGTGCTGGTGGGGGCGTTGATTGGCGGGATGCTGGCCGGATTGAGTCTTTGGGCCCTGTCCGGTCTGACCTGAACCCTCGCGATGCCAGGACGCGCTGACCGACTTGGTGGCCGCATCCTGGCATCGTCATGTTGTGTAAACACTTGCAGTTTACCGTGCCGCGCGGTATGAATCGCTGAAGGCGCCGCCTGTTGCCCGGTGTCCGGGGTGTCATGATCGGGCACCGGGGGTGCTCGCCTGCATCCCGCGCCGGGTCATCTCCGGCATCAGTTATCGGCGGTTCGGCACGGATCAGCGTGAAAACGCTGCATGGATTGGAAATTTGATCGACGTGAATCCCCCTGTTTGGTTGCAATCCGTACGCATTCCGAACCTTGTTCTGCTGTTGCTGGTGATTGCCTGCGGGCTCATCGCCGCGCGGCTGACCTGGTCGTGGGTCGTACCGCCACCGTTCTTGCCCGCCGCATCGAATCCGAATCCGGGGACGACCGCGCGCGCGGCGATCGATAGCGAAGCTGCTCTGGGTCAGGTGGGCCGGTGGGCCCTGTTTGGTCGGGCGAAGCCCAGCGAACAGCCGATCGATACGGTCCAGTCGTCCAGTCTGGGGGTGCGCCTGGAAGGGATTATCAGCGGGACGACACCGCCACTCGTCATGCTGGGTGTCGGTAATGCGGTCAAGTTGCTGCAGGTTGGCTCGGAAGTCTCGCCGAACGTGGTCGTGCATGCGATCGAACCCGATCGCGTCATTCTCGCCAATCAGGGGCGGCTGGAGGCCATTCGCTTCCCCAAGCCGGCGGCACTGAATACGGCCCCGAGTACGGTACCCCCCACGTTGCTGTCGGGCGGATCGGAGACCAATACGTTGCCCGAATCCGAAACGCCGCCGCCCACTCGTCAATCCATTCTGCAAAACCCGCAATCCCTGATGCAGTACGTGCGATTGGTTCCGGAAAACCGCGGTGGGCAACTGCGGGGCTTCGTCCTGCACCCCGTTTCCGGTCAGACCGCATTGCTCGGGCGCCTCGGCCTGATGGACGGCGATGTGCTGACGGAGGCGGACGGACGTCCGGTGACGGACGGCAATCTGTTGCCGCACCTGATGCCACTGCTCCGCTCTGGCCAGTCGATCCCCGTAACCATCGAGCGCCAAGGTCGCCCGATGCATTTGACGCTTAATTTGGACGCTCTTCGATGACACAGCGCTTTTACGCACCCCGCAAGGGATCTCTCGGCCACCCGCTGGTCGTCGCACTGGCAGTTGCCCTGACCGTCGGTCTGGGGGGCGCCTCAGCCGCTGCAGCGCCGGCCGCCGATGAACCGCCGCCGGGTGTGCATTCGGCCGATCAGGGTGAGGTCACCCTGAATTTCCGCGATATGGATATCAATGCCCTGATCGAGGCGGTGTCGAAGGTCACGGGCAAGAATTTCATCGTCGATCCGCGGGTAAAGGCCCGGGTGACCGTGATTTCGGCCCATCCCATGAGTCCGCAGAAACTCTACGACGTCTTCCTGTCGATTCTGCAGGTGAATGGCTTTGCCGCCGTGACCGTGGGCAACGTCATCAAGATCGTCCCGGAAGTCAACGCGCGCTCGGATGCCCAGCCGGTGAATCCCGGACCGTCTACCGAGAGCGATCAGATGGTGACCGAAGTGGTGCGTCTGCGGTATGTGCCCGCGGCTCCCCTGCTGACGGTGTTGCGACAGATCATGCCGCAACAGGCGGCGCTTTCGGTGTATCCGGACGCCAATGCCCTAGTGATTACCGATCGCGCGGGCAATATCGGCCGTCTGAAGAAGATTCTCGCCCAGGTGGATCAGCCGGCGGTCGGCGACGTGGAGGTGATCCGCCTGAAACGGGCGTCCGCCGAATCGGTCGTGGCGACGCTCAAGGCCCTGTTCGGTGCCAGCGGCCTCATGGCACATGCGGCAGCGGGCGGTGCGGCCGGGGGCGGAAATGCGGCGAACAATATTTCGTCGGTGCCGGCATTCGCCGCGGATGACCGGACCAACAGCGTGCTGTTGAGCGGCGATGCGGTGGCCCGGGCGCGTATGCGGGCGGTCATCCTGAATCTGGATACGCCGGAGCGCAGCTTCGGCAATACGCGGGTGTTCCGCTTGCAGTACGCCAATGCCGAGGATCTGGTGAAGGTGCTCAAGGGCCTTGCCGCACAGACCGGTACGACTACGCCAACTGGTAAGGCCGGCGCGGGGACTACGGCGGCCGTGCTGGGCGGACAGGTCGACGTGACGGCCGACAAGTCCCTCAACGCCCTGGTGGTGACGGCATCGCCAAGCCGGATGGAGTCCATCGAGTCGGTGATTCACCAGCTCGATGTTCGCCGGCAGCAGGTCCTCGTCGAGGCGATCATCGCGGAGGTGTCCAATGGCCTGACCAAGAAGATCGGCACCCAGTTTCTCGTGGGTGGGCACAATGGGACGGTGCCGATCGGCATTTCCACCTTCAATGGCCTGTTGTCGAGCGTGGCCAGCTCAGCGGCGCAGGCCGGCACGGGCGGGACCGCCAATGCCCTGGGGCTCGGTCTGGCCTCGAGCCTGGGTGACGGCGGCAATGTCGGCGTAGGGCGCTACGGTCAGGGCGGGACGGATTTCGCCCTGCTGGTCTCGGCCCTTTCCGGCGATGCGGGCAACAACATCCTCTCCACGCCCAGCCTGCTGACCCTGGACAATCAGGAGGCCAGTATCGTCGTCGGCCAGAACATTCCGATCGTGACCGGTTCCTACGCGCAGACGGGCTCCGCCACCTCGCCGACCAACCCCTTCCAGACGATCACCCGCGAGGATATCGGCGTCAAGCTGAAGGTGACGCCGACGATCAGCCCGGACGGCACGGTCCGTCTGAAGATTGAGCAGGAAGTGTCGAGCCTCGACACCACGGCGCAGACGACGGCCGGTCTGATCACCAACAAGCGCAACGTGACAACGACGGTACAGGTGGACGATGGCGACGTTGTCGTCCTGGGCGGCCTGATCGACGATTCCTCGAATTCCAACCAGCAGAGCGTGCCGGGCCTGGGCGACATCCCGGTGATCGGCAACCTGTTCCGTTACCGGACGGCGAGTTCCACCAAGCGCAATCTGATGGTGTTCATCCGTCCGTTGATCATCGATGCGAACGGCAAGCTCGCCAAATTCAGTCAGGCGCAATATGCCCGGATCCGCCAGAGCCAGCGAGACATCTACGATTCCCGCTCGCTGATCGATCCGAAGGACTGGGCCGTGCTTCCCCCCGAGCACTCCTTCCAGCGGAACCTGCCGATTCCCCTGCCGGAGAACATCCAGCAATTGATGGAGCAGGATCGGGTCCGGGAAGCCACGCTCCGAGGCGCCGCGACGACGGTCAGTCAGTCCGCGCGTGCCCAGTGAGGATCGCGTTTTCATGAATGTCCTGCCGACCAAGCCTCCGTTGCCCTATGGCTATGCACGCCGGTTCGGTGTGCTGGTGGCGTCGACGACTTCGGCCACCGATACCGCGACGCCGGCCTGGACCGTGCGGCACTGCAAGCCCCTGCCCGTCCCCGTTCTGGCGGAACTGGGGCGCCGGTTTCCCGAGGGACTGACGTTCGACTGGCTGGACCCGGACGAATTCGAGCGGGAACTGGCGCGCGCCTACGAAGGCGGGTCCAGCATGGCCCAGGAGATGGTCGAGGATCTCGGCGAGGGAAGCCTCGACGATCTCGCTCATACCCTTAATGCACCGATCGACCTGCTGGAAGCCGACGACGAGGCGCCGATCATCCGCCTGATCAATGCCCTGCTGAGCGAGGCGGTCCGCGAGGGGGCCTCGGATATCCACATCGAGAGTTTCGAGTCGCGGATGGTCGTGCGTTTCCGGATCGACGGTATGCTGCGGGAGATCATCGAACCGCCGCGTGCCGTTGCCGGCGTGATCGTCTCGCGGATCAAGGTGATGGCGAATCTCGACATTGCCGAGAAGCGCGTGCCGCAGGACGGGCGCATTTCGCTGCGGCTGGCGGGGCGGCCGGTGGACGTGCGGGTCTCGACATTGCCCTCGGGCAACGGGGAGCGCGTGGTACTGCGTCTGCTGGACAAGCAGGCCGGACGTCTCACGCTGGACAACCTCGGCCTCACGCCCGAAATACAGGCGCGCCTCAATGCCCTGATCCATCGCCCGCACGGGATTCTGCTGGTTACGGGGCCGACCGGCTCCGGCAAGACCACCACGCTGTATGCGGCGCTGTCCGAGATCAACACGCGGGCGCGCAACATTCTCACGGTGGAAGACCCGATCGAGTACTACCTGGACGGCATCGGGCAGACCCAGGTCAACCCGAAGGTCGACATGACCTTCGCCCGCGGTCTGCGCGCCATTCTGCGTCAGGATCCGGACGTGGTGATGGTCGGGGAGATCCGCGACGTCGAGACGGCGGAGATCGCCGTCCAGGCGAGCTTGACGGGGCACCTGGTGCTGTCGACCCTGCACACGAATTCGGCCGTTGGGGCGATCACCCGCTTGCGGGACATGGGCGTGGAGCCGTTCCTGCTGTCGTCCAGCCTGATCGGCGTCCTCGCCCAGCGCCTGGTACGCCGACTGGATCCCGAGACGCGCGAAGCCTATACGCCGGATGACGCCGAATGTGCGTTGCTGGGGCTGGATCCGCGCGATCCGCCGACCCTGTATCGTGTCAGCGAGGCGGCCCGCGAGGCGGGGCGGGGGTATGTCGGGCGAACCGGGGTGTATGAACTGATCGCCATCGACGCCGACGCGCGTCGGCTGATTCACGACGGGGCGGCGGAACAGGCGATCGAGGCGCAGGTGCGGCGCAGCAGCCCGTCGATTCTCGCCTACGGGGCGGCACTGGTCCGGGCGGGCGTGACGACCACGGAAGAACTGCTGCGCGTCACGGCGGAAGGATAAGTCGCCGTGGCCGCCTTCGAATACAGCGCGCTGGATGCCCGGGGGAAGACCCGCAAGGGCGTGATCGAGAGCGACAGTGCGCGGGGCGCCCGCGGCCTGTTGCGGGAACAAGGGCTGTCGCCACTGACCATTGCGGCCGTGTCGAACGATGCCGCCCCCCCACCGGGCGCCGGTGGCCGATTCTCCCGCTGGCAGGGCTTGAGTCCGACCGAACTCGCCCTGTTCACCCGCCAGATCTCGACGCTGATCGCCGCCGGGCTACCCATCGATGCGGCCCTGGCGGGCATCATTCGTCAGACGGAACAACCCCGCGTGCGGCGCATCATCACCACCGTGCGTTCCCGGGTCGTGGAGGGGCAGAGTTTTGCCCAGGGACTGTCGGCCTTTCCGCGTGCCTTCTCCGATCTGTACCGGGCGACGGTGGCGGCGGGCGAGGAGTCCGGTCATCTCGAAGCCGTGCTGGAACGGCTGGCCGACTATACCGAGGCGCGTCAGGCCACGACCCAGAAGGTCCAGATGGCCCTCTTCTACCCGGCCCTGCTGACCCTGATGGCCGTGGCGGTCGTCGTGGGCCTCGTCACCTACGTGGTGCCGCAGGTCGTCCAGGTGTTCGTGCAGATGAAGCAGACCCTGCCGCCCCTGACCCGTGGGCTGATGGCGACCAGCGCGTTCATACGGGCGCAATGGGTCTGGCTTATTCTTGGCATGGTTGCGGCGGGCGTCGGCTTTGCCTGGGCGCTGAAGAAGCCCGGCTTCGCCCTGTGGTGGGCGACCCTGCAGTTGAAGCTGCCGGTGATCGGTCCGCTGATCCGGGGGTTCAATGCGGCGCGGTTCGCGCGTACGCTCAGCATCCTGAGTGCCGCCGGGGTGCCGATGCTCAAGGCGTTGACCATCAGCGGCGAGGTCGTGGCCTCCGAGCCCATGCGCCGCGCCATCCTGGCCGCCACCGACCGGGTCCGGGAGGGGGCGCCACTGGCCCGTTCGCTGGAACAGTCGCGCCGATTTCCGCCCATGATGGTCCAGCTCATCGCAGCCGGAGAGCAGAGCGGTGCTCTGGGCAACATGCTGGAGCGGGCGGCCGCCCAGCAGGAACGCGAACTGGATACGCTGATCAATGCCCTGCTCGGCCTGTTCGAGCCGATCCTGATCCTGGTGATGGGGACGGTGGTCCTGATCATCGTGCTGGCGATCCTGATTCCGATTTTCGACCTCAACCAAATGGTTCACTGAGATGACACACACCCTGACGAATTTCCTGCCCACCCGTCTGCGCGCCAGCCGCGGCTTCACCCTGATCGAAGTGATGGTCGTCGTGGTCATTCTGGCGATTCTGGCGACCATCGTCGTGCCCAAGATCATGGATCGGCCGGACGACGCGCGCATCGCCAAGGCCAAGCAGGACGTGCGGGCGATCGAGTCCGCCCTGCAGCTGTACAAGCTGGACAACCAGGTCTACCCGACCACCGACCAGGGGCTCGAAGCACTGGTGAAGCCGCCCGCCAATGCCCCGCACTGGCGCCAGGGCGGCTATCTGGATCGACTGCCGATGGATCCCTGGAATCACCCCTATCAGTACCTGAGTCCGGGCCAGCATGGCCCCTTCGATCTCTACAGCCTCGGCGCCGACGGTCAGCCGGGCGGAACCGGCGCCAATGCCGACATCGGCAATTGGCAGGAAGATGGCGGTGCGGCCGGGAATCATTCCTGACCGTTCGCCGAAACGGCCCCGCCATCGCGATCAGGCTGGCTTCACCCTGATCGAACTGGTCGTGGTGATCGTGATCGTCGGGATCCTGGCCAGCTTCGCCGTGATGAGTCTGAACCGGACCGAACCGGACGGGGTTACGGTGTGCCGGGCGGACGCCCAGCGCTGGCTCGATCGGCAGGTCGTGACCGCCGCGCAGCGGGATGAAACGGTCTACATCGGTCGAAGGAACGATACCCTGGACAGTTTCGTTCTGGCGGTTGCGCCGACGGTGGCGGGGGCATCGACCTCGCCGGCCGCGACGCCGTCCGAAACCGCCGGCGTGACACGGACGGTGCTTGACACGCTGCAATGGGCCACGGGTTGCCGAGTCGATTCGCGATCCGATGCGGGAGATTCGTTGCACTTGCCGGCGAGCGATCCCCGGCGGGACGCCCTGCTGGCCGTGACGTCACAGGGCCAGTGGCGTGCGCCAAGCGGTGCACCTGAGCTGAGCCTGCGCGGTCGGCATGGTCGGACGCAGACGCTGAGCCTGGCGGACGAGCCGGGTGCGTCGTCCCCATGAAGCGGTCAACCGGCGTATCGGCAGCAGGGGGATTCACCCTGCTCGAAGTATTGGTGGCCCTGGTCATCCTGGCGATCGCCATGGGCGCGGTGATCCGGGTCAGCGGACAGAGTGCCGACATCCTGCAGCGGCTGCGGGCCGATACGGCGGCCAATGTGATTGCCGAGGATCTGTGTGCTCGCCTCCATCTGGCCGCAGCCATGCCGCCGCTCGGCACGCAAAGCAGCGAAATACGGGTGTCCGGTCGGACGTGGCAGGTGACCCAAACGGTGTCGAAGGGCCTGATCCCCGGCGTGTTTCGGGTGGAATATCGCGTGATCGCACCGCCGTCGAGCGAGGGGCAGTCGAGCATGGTGACCTATCTGTATGCGGGCGGGACGACATCGAGCGATGTGGCCCCCGCAGGGGGTGGCTGATGCGGCGTCAATCGGGATTCACCTTGCTGGAACTGCTGGTGGCGATCGCGATCTTCGCATTCGTCGCCGTCATGGCCTACGGCGGTTTGAATACGGTGATTCGGCAAGGCGGCATCGTGCAGGCGGCGACGAAGGCCCTCACGGTGCGTCAGCAGGGATTGCGCGTGCTGCAGCAGGATCTGGCCTTTGCCGTCGACCGACCGGTGCGTGACGTGCTGGGTGGTCAGGTACCGGCCTTTCTGGGCGGTGCGACCGATCTGTTGACGCTCACGCGCCTGGATGCCGCCAACCCCTGGGACAAACCCCGTTCGCAGATGGCGCGGGTGTTCTGGCGACTGACGGGAAAAACCTTGGAGCGCGCCGTGTTGATGCCGGTGGACGGTACCGTGAACGACAGTGCGCGGCCTCTGGTCTGGCACCCGCTGCTCACGGGTGTCGAGGCGTTGACGCTCCGATTTTACGATGCGAATAACCAGTCCTTCGAGGTCTGGCCGCCGCCGAATGCGCCGGATGCGGGCCTGCCGAAGGCGACCGAACTGAATATCACCTTGGCGCAGATGCCGCCCTTGCGCCTGACGGTTCCGCAGGTAGCCGATTGGCCCAAGGCGCAGGCACCGTCCGCAACCGGCGAGGGGGCTTCACCTGGTTCATCGGCGACCGATGCGGGTACGGCGGGGGCGTCGACGTCGGCACCCGTGTCCTCTGGCCTGGTGGCGCCGGCCGAGGAGAATGGGCGATGAGTCGGCATTTTGTCCGCATGACAAAGGGGCGGTCGATACCGGCTTGCCGGCAGCAGCAGGGCGTGGCGCTGATCGTGGCCCTGCTGGTGTTGGCCATCGCAACGGGATTGGCGGCGACGATGATCGTCCGGAATCAGAATGCGATCGGCACCACCTCGGCGTTGATCAATGGCGCGCGGGCCGATGAACTGGCCTCGAGCGCGCTCGTGCTGGCGCAGGCACTGCTGGATCGGGACGACCGCCATGTCGATGGCCCGGCGGATTCCTGGGCGCAGCCGTTGACGGGGATTCCGGTCGATGCGGCGACGATGAGTTTGCGGGTGATCGACCTCCAGGGACGATTCAATCTCAATAGTCTGATCACGACGGAGGACAAGGTCGATCTGGTGGCCAAGACGCGGTTCCAGCATCTGCTGTCGGCACTGCATATCCAGACGGACATCAGCAATGCGCTGATCGACTGGATTTCCCGGAACCCGAATCTGGAGCCCCTGAGTCAGACGTCGACGCCGGATACGCCCTTCGTGCCGGCGGGGCGACCGATGCAAAGCGTGACCGAACTGCGTGCGCTACCGGGTGTGACGCCGGACATCTATCGACGTCTGGCGCCTTATGTGACGGCCCTGCCGATCGGTACGCCGATCAACCTGAACAGTGCGCCGTCACCGGTGTTGATCGCCCTGGGGGCGGATCGGCTGTCGACCGGCGGGCAAGTGGGCCAAGGTGTCAGCCAGGATGCGAGCCCATCTGTGGGCCCGGCGGTGGACAATCTCGGGCAGGCCGGGTCAACGATTCGTCAGAACATCGGGTCGGTGGCGAATTTCCTGGCGCAGCCGCTGTTCGGCGGCAAAACGGTGCCGGCGGAAGGGCTGGCGGTGAACAGTGGATATTTTCTCTGCGTGGTGACGGTGCATCTGGATACGGTGATTCGTCGGCGCTATGCGATCATTGAGCGCCCGATGACGGGTCCTTCTCGAATCATTGCCTTGAGTTCCGAAGCATGTCTGAACGGATTTTACTGTTTATAGCCGACCAGGCGGGCCAGACCCTGGTCTGGTATCCGCCCGGTAAGGCGCCGATGCACGGTGGTTGGCCCGAGTTCGGGGCTTTCGTCGCGGCGCAAACGGGTCGACCGTCGCTGGTCGTGATTCTTTCGGATCACGGCGTCGGTCGGCTGCTGGTACCGATCCCGAGCAGCAAGCGCCATCAAGCGCTGCAGGCCTTGCCGTTTGCCCTGGAAGAACTGGCGGCGGCCGAGGACCCGGCGCAATTGCACGTCGTACTGGCCGAGCGTCCGTTGACGCCGGGCCATTGGCCGGTGCTGCTGGTGGATGCCGCGCGCCGTACCCGGATACTGGCACAACTCGAGGCATCGGGCGTTACGGCCTTCGCCATGGTGGCGCTGGCCGATCTGCTGCCCCCGCCGGAACCGGAGACCTTCTCCGTCTGGCGGGAACCCTTTACCGATCTGATCGTGGTGGTGACCGGCCCGTATCAGGGGTTCGTGCTGCCGCCCGCCGTCGATGGCGTCGGTGACTCGGAAGCGCGCGTCGGCGCGGTGCTGGCCCGGCTGGCGGATCGGCCCAAGCAGGTTCAGTTCCACGATGCCGATCCGACCCGGGCGGCCTCGCCGGCGCCCGAGGGCTGGCCGACGGATATCGCGCGGGTATCGGTGCCAGCGCCGGGTGAGGCAGAGTGGCCGGCAATCTGGCGGCAGGGCCTGGCGGGCAATCAGCCCCTGTCCGCCGTCACTCCGCCGCGACAGGCCGAAGCGCGGCTGCTGCAGCGACGCTGGGGACAGGTGGCGTTGGTTGCGGGCGTGATGCTGGGTCTCGTGATGGTCGGTCAGGTCGTCTCGACCTGGCAGATGGCGCGGCAGGCTGATGCCCTGCAAGCGCAGGTGGTGCAGGATTTTCACGCCGCATTGCCCCAGGCCAAGCGCCTCGTCAATGCCCGGGTGCAGTTGCAGCAGGCGCTCGATCAGTTGGACGCCGGACCGCAAAGAGACGGGTTCCTGACGACCCTCGCGGCGTTCGGCAAGACGCTGCATGACTTGCGGCAGAAGGACGGCAGTTTGACCATCCAATCCCTGCGTTATGCCGACCATCAGCTGACGGCGGAAATCACCGGCCAGCAGTATGCCGTGCTGCAGTCCCTGTTCGACCGGCTCAAGACGACGGGCGGATTGACGGTTACGCGCGTGGATTCCGGCGTGGAAGACGGCAAGGCGCACATGCGGCTACGTCTGGCGCCGATGCAGGACAGCGGGCAGGCGACGACATGAGCGAACGGCATGTGTGTGGCCAGGCATTGAATAGACGGGCGCTGATATTCAAATGGCCCCTGCACGGGATAGGCATATGAATGGTTCCATGACCGCGCTGCGCGCGCGGATCGACGATTTTTGGCAGCAGCGATCGGCCCAGGAGCGGCGAACGCTGTTGCTGGCGGCCGTGGCCGTGGTGCTGATGTTGGGTTATCAGTTCGTCTGGACCCCCATTCAGCAGGCGGCGCAGCGGGAATCCGCCCGGCTGGCGGCCGCCCAGGATCTGGCGCAGTTCAGTGCCCGGGCACGGGGGGTCCTGAGTCGGGCGACGCCAGTGGCTGCACCGCAGTCCGGCACAAACCTGCCGCCGATGCTTTGGGTCGAGCAGGCAGCGCGGAAGATGGGCATTCAGGATGCGTTGATCCAGCGTCAGCCGGACGGTGACGATCGCGTACAACTGAAATTTGCGGCGGTTCCGTTCGAGACCTTGGTTCAGTGGCTGATGCAGGCACACGCGGCGGGCCTCTCCGTGCTGCGGGCCGACATCACGCCACAGAATGGCGATGCCGCGCATCCCGCGGGTCGGGTGGATGCCTCGCTGGTCCTGAGCCGGGCCAACGAATCATGACGGTGGCGACGGGCGCCGGGGCCGCTCGACGGTCCGGCGCATTCGGCTGGCTGGGCGTGGCGCTGCTGATCGGGGTGTTCCTGCTGAGCTGGGGGGTGTCGTTGATCCTGACCGCTCCGGCAGGGCTGGTTCGTGTTCCGGCCGGCATGCTGCCGGGGAACATGACCCTGACACCGGTGTCGGGGACGATCTGGCAGGGCCAATGGCGCCTGAACCTGCCGCAGGGGGATGCGTGGGCGGTGACCGCGCGCTTCCGTCCCGCCGCGCTCTGGCACGGCCGACTGGATTGGCGGATCCGCGTTCAGGGGGATGGCGTGTCTGCCTCGGCGGACGTGTCGCCGGGCTGGTCCGGCGTGGCGATCGACGGACTGACGGCGCGCTGGGCGGGCGATGCGATGCGCCTCGTCACGGCCTGGCCGATGGGCGGTCGGTTCGATGGGCGTGGGGCGGTATATCTGCGACGCATGCAGCAGGGCCTGATGCCCGAATCCGGTTCGCTCAGCCTGCGTTGGACGGATGCGCAGCTGACCACGACGGAACCACTGACCCTGGGCACCCTGACCTTGTCCACCACGCTGGCCGATGGCGGGCGACTGTCCGGTCGCGTCACGCCCGAGGCCACCTCGAATGCCCCGTTGCTGGGACAGCTCGATCTCAAGGGCAACATCCACGATCCGCAGCACATCCGGGTGACGGGCTGGCTGCAACCCACGTCTGCAGCCAGCCCGGCCTTGCGGCAGCAATTGGGGCTACTGGGGACAACGGATGCGCAGGGGCGCATCCCGGTCAACGGGTTTCTTCCGGGCGCCTAGCCCCAGAGTGTGGCGTGTCCGGCGCTTGCCGCAGGCGTTCTGGGTACTGATGTTCTGGCTTCAGGTGCTCTGGCTTCAGGTGCTCTGGGGGGCCGCCTTGGCCCGCAGGTCGGGCAGGAAGAGCGCGATCACCCCGATCAGCGGCAGAAAACCGCAGTCCAGAATCAGCGTGTCGATGCCGTAATGGTCGGCAAAATGGCCGAGCAGTGCCGCGCCGATCCCCGCCGTGCCGAAGGCGAAACCGAAGAACAGCCCGGAAACCGCACCGACCCGTTCCGGGAAGAGTTCCTGTGCATAGACCACCATGGCCGGGAAGGCCGAGGCAAGCACGAATCCGATCACCAGCAGCAGACCCGATTGCGCCATCAGACCCACGTGCGGCAGCAGCAGGGTGAAAGGGGCGACCCCGAGAATCGACAGCCAGATCACCCGCTGGCGGCCGATCTTGTCGCCGATCGGCCCGCCGAGCAGGGTGCCGGCCGCCACGGCAAACAGCAGGAGGAACAGATGCAGCTGCGCTTCCTGGACCGGCAGGCTGAACCGGTGCATCAGGTAGAACGTCAGGTAGTTGTTCATGCTCGCCAGGTAGAGGAATTTCGAGAACATCAGGATCAGCAGGGCGGCCAGCACCCATAACCGCAATGTCCGGGAAAGGTCGGGCGGCGGCAGAAGGCGTTTGGCCTTCGGCTTGCGATGCTGCTGGGCCGCCCATTTGCCCACCTGGAACAGGACGACCATGGCGATCAGAGCGGCCACCGTGAACCAGGCGATACTCGACTGGCCGTGGGGAATCACGATCAATGCTGCCAACAACGGGCCGGCCGCGTTACCCGCGTTACCGCCCACCTGAAAGATCGACTGGGCGAGACCGGGGCGCGCGCCAGCCGCCATGCGGGCGACGCGCGAGGATTCGGGGTGGAAGACCGACGAACCGATCCCCACCAGGGCAGCGCCGCCCAGGATGAACCCGTAATTCGGCGCGAACGCCAGCAGGAACAGACCGCTGAACGTGAAGCCCATGCCCATGACCAGCGAATAGGGCATCGGGCGTCGATCGATGGCGTTGCCGATCAGCGGCTGGAGAATCGCCGCCGTCAACTGAAAGCACAGGGTGATCAGGCCGATCTGGGCGAAGCTGAGCGAGAAATTGCTCTTGAACAGGGGGTAGATCGAGATCATCAGCGATTGCATCAGATCGTTGAGAAAATGCGACACGCTGATCGCACCGAGGATCCGGTACTGGGTCGGGATGGCCGGGGCGGCGGGCGCAGCGGAATGAGTGGTCGGCGTTGTCATGATTTCGCTCGGATGGGTCGCGGGGTGGTTCGGAACCAGGGAGAATTATTATAGATTGGCTACCTATCTTTTGCAGGATTGGGTCGGATATCGCATGAGTGCAGGGTGTCTGCCAAGATTCGTCCTGCCTCGGGGAACCGTACCGGGCAGATCGAACTCAAAGGAACCACGATGACTCGCATGTGAGGGCAACCATGAACGCGCAAGAACAGACCCTGTTGACGACCCTGCTCCGCAATCTGGACCAGGCGGCCGCTGAACTGGCGTCGCAGGCCAAGGATGCGGAAGCCGATCGGCTGATCCATCAGGCATTGGCCCAGCGACCGGACATCGCCTATCTCCTTGTGCAGCGGCACCTGCTGCTCGAACAGGCGCTGCAGAGCGCGCAGGCGCGCATCGGCGAACTGGAGCGGAATGCGCCCGCATCGCCGGCCGGTGGCAGCTTTCTCGGTTCGTCTTCGACGGGCGCGACCAATGTCTATGGCCAGGCCATCTCTCCTGCGGCCGCCCAGACATCGGCGCAGCCGACCGCAGGCCCATCGGTGGCTGCCGCGCCTGCCGGCCGCGGGTTGGGTGGCGGCTCGTTTCTGGGTACGGCCGCGGCGACGGCGACGGGCGTGATCGGCGGGGCGTTGCTGTTCCAGGGTATCGAGCACCTGATGGGCGGCGGTCAGGGATTCATGGGGGGCAATGACTGGTCCGGCATGGCGGAACCGACCGAGGTCACGAATATCACCGAGAATTTCTACGGTACTGATATGAACGGGGCCGGGATGGACACGGCTGATGCCGGTTGGTCGAACAACTTGCCCAACGATGGCTTCGACGATCCTGCCGCCGATCCGATCGACCCGCAGTATGCGAGCCTGAACGATGACGGTTTCGATCCGGG
This sequence comes from Halothiobacillus diazotrophicus, assembly GCF_001663815.1. Classification (NCBI taxonomy): domain Bacteria; kingdom Pseudomonadati; phylum Pseudomonadota; class Gammaproteobacteria; order Chromatiales; family Halothiobacillaceae; genus Halothiobacillus; species Halothiobacillus diazotrophicus. The sequence continues at coordinate 1,957,328 of NZ_CP016027.1, read as the reverse complement.
ATTCGGGAACAGCGCGGACGATGATTCGGGCGGTGGCCCATTCGACGGATTCTTAGGGGACGGATTCTTCGGTGGTGGGGACGACGACAGCTGGGTCTGAGGGACCGGCGTCACTCGTCCGCGGTCAGCGCCGCTTCACCGCGCAGCTGGGTGCGGTGGAGCCGGGTGTGGTCGACCGCGATTTTCAGGACCATCAGGATCGGTACGGCCAGGAATACCCCGGCGACGCCCCACAGCCACCCCCAGAACAGGACCGATACGAAGATCAGGATGGGGTTGATGATGAACATCTTCCCCGCAAAGATCGGCTGGATGAACTGCCCTTCGATGATGTTCAGCAGAAGTAGCAGCGACGGCGGCAGCAGGACGGCCCCGAGGTTGTTGAAGGTCAGCAGGGAGACGGCCAGCACGATGGCGAGGTTGATGGCCGGACCGATGTAGGGGATGTAGTTCAGGATGGTGGCCGAAATCCCCCAGATCACGGGATTCGGCATCCCCGTGACCCACATGACCAGACTCACGCAGACCCCCAGCCCGATATTGATGACGGTGATGAGCAGCAGGTAATGACTGACCTTGCGTCGCGCATCCTGTGCGATGCGCACGAATATTTCCTGATAACCCGTGTTCCGCCACACGTTGCGTGCCGTGTTGGCCAGATCCTCTCCGAAGGCCAGCAGCAGGTAGATCAGCACCACGGTTGAAATCAGGCTCACGAGAAAGCTCTGTGTGTTGTTCAGCAATCGATTCAGGACGGAAGGCGGTTTGACCGTGACGACCTTGTTCCGTGCGGTGGGTACGCCCACCGACGACGAGATGGCGTCGATCTTTTCGGTGGTTTCCTGAACGTTCTGGATCGAATGACGCACGACGATGAGCTTCTTCTCGACATGCTTCAATTCCGTGGGTAGGCGCTCCATCCAGACGCTGATGGGTTCGGACAGATAGTTGAACAGCGCACCGATTCCGACGGTGAAGAGCACGATGATCAGGGCGCTGCTGATGGTGCGTGGCAGGTGCCATCGATGGAGAAAATGCACGATCGGGCTCAGGATGAAAGCGGCGAAGATCGCGAAGAAGATCGGGATGAAAATCGAGTGCGCGACCTCCAGAAAGGCGACGATGAGGCCGATGAATAGCCCCCACACGGGGAGTCTGAGTGCGCTCGGTTCCATGGTGTTCACTGTCCGGGAGTTGATGGGGTGTCGGGATTCCGTGCGTCGGCTGCGTCCTGTGTTATCGAGATGCAGGATCCGGGGCGCGTTGCGAGGAGTATAGGTCGACGAAAAATATTGTGCGTGCCTTTCTGGCCATCCTGCAAAACCGACAGCGCCCGCCCGATCGTCGTGTCGTGCGTTCGTTTCTCATCAACTAACTTGGGTCAATTAACCTGGGTCAATTAACCTGGGTCAATGAGCTTGGGTCAATGAGCTTGGGTCAATGAGCTTGGGTCAATGAGCTTGGGTCAATGAGCTTGGACTGTTCCGTCATTTGTCGAGGGCGCTTCGTCCTTGAACCTGTTTATTTGGGTTCTTCGGATCGTCCCAGTGCCGGACACAGAATGTTTCCTGGTTATTTATTAGTATTTCATATTATTTACGACCTCGATTGGCCCAGTAAAAACATTTGGTTGAGTGCGCTTTTTACTTGTCACAGAGTGATTCCGGAGGATCGTTCGCATCCGCCGTCATTCAAAACGAAACACAAGTGAGGAGCCGGCCATGAATCAGAAACCCACCCGGATGCCCTGGGGTATCCCCTTGATGCTGTTGATGACCACGGTGATGGGCATCGGGCAGGCTCGGGCTGCCGAATCGACGGTGTTGCCCGGGCCCCTGGTCACCGTGCAGTGGCTGCACGATCATGCCAAGTCCGTCCAGATCGTCGATATCCGGGACGATCTCGACGGTCTGATGGACAACCCGAAATACATCACCATCAAGGGTAAGAAGGTTCTGCAGCTGAGTGGCGGCCATATTCCGGATGCTCTGTCCGTGAATTTCTGGGCGTTGCGCGTCAAGCGAACGGTGGAAGGCAAGAAACTCGACTTCCAGTTCCCGACGGCCGAAGAGTTCCAGGTCGTGATGCGGACTTCCGTGCTGGAAAACGGCAAGCCCATCGTGCTCGCGCCGACGGGTGACGATGCCATTTCGCTGCAGGAAGCCGCATTTCTTGCGCTCGAACTCGAAACCTTCGGCGTGCCAGCCGATCAGGTGGCCATTCTCAACGGCGGCACGCACGCCTGGCTGGCGGCAGGGTATCCCGTGGTGGTCGATGCCATCGTACCCATGGATTCCAGCAAGTGGCTGGCGGGCAAGGAACGGCATGATCTGATCGCGACCACCAAGCAGGTCAAGGCAGCGCAGCGGTCCCACGAGTCGATTCTGGATGCCCGGCCCCTCTCCGAATTCATCGGGATTGCCAAAAGCCCGGTTGTTCCGGAATTGGGCCACATTCGCGGCGCACGTGCGCTGCCTGCCGAGGCGCTCTATTTCCGGGCCGAGGATGGCTCCTGGCGGTACATGAACGCCGCGCATTACCATGCGGCGGTTCGTGCGTTGCATCTCGGCAAGGTGTCGCCCGCCATCGTGTATTGCAATACGGGACAGTATGCCGCCGGTGCCTGGTTCATCCTGAATCGCATCATGGGACTGCACCACGTCCGCGAGTATGCCGGTTCGATCTACACCTGGGAAAACAAGGGCCAGCCTGTCGTCGGTCTCTGACCCACCGACTGCTTGCCGAGGCGCCAATCCCGGACGCGACAGCGCCCGGGATTTTGGTTGTCTGGAATGGGGCCGACGGCTCGATCCCCCGGGCCGCCTTTGCTATCGTTCCGCCCTGATCAGGAAACACCAGGACTTCAGGGGCAGCGATGACGGCTTTTACGTTGAACGATACCGATTGGCGGGCGATCCAGGCGCAGATGCGGGACATCGCCCGGCAGCACATGTTGGCCGGCGCCACAGCCGTCGAGACCAAGGCGGACGGCAGCTGGGTCACGGCGGTCGACCATGCCGTGCAGGCCGCCGTGCAGGGCTGGTTGGCCGAGCGCTTTCCCGGCGTGGGGTTTCTGGGCGAGGAGATGAGCGAGGCCGAGCAGGATGCGGCGTGGGCGGCCTGCCTCGCGGGCACGCAGTCGCTCTGGGTGGTCGATCCTCTGGACGGCACCAGCAACTTCCGGGCGGGATTTCCCGTGTTCTCCCTCACGCTCGTGCTGCTGGACCGGGGGCGCGTCGCGGCCGGGCTGGTCTACGATCCGGTTCGGGACGAACTCTTCCATGCCCGGCGCGGTGCCGGCGCCTTCCTGAACGATTCCCGGCTGGACGTCCGTCCGCTGCCGGCGATTCCGCTGGCCCGCTGTCTGGCGACGGTGGACTTCAAGCGGCTGCCCAAGCCCCTGGCCTGTCGGCTCGCCAGCGAAGCGCCTTTCGGGTCGCAGCGCTCGATCGGCTCGGTCGCGCTGGACTGGTGCTGGCTGGCGGCGGGCCGAACCCAGGTCTACGTCCATGGCAAGCAGAAACCCTGGGATTATGCTGCCGGTCAGTTGATCGCGCTGGAGGCCGGGGCCGAGTCCGCGCAGCTGGACGGGACGCGGGACGAACCCGATGCGGTACTCGCCCTAGCCCCCCGATCGGCGGTGGCGGCGGTCAGCCCGGCGCTGATGGCCGAGTGGTTGGCAGCCCTCGGCTGATCCGTCGCCGGTCCGGCGTTATTCCTCGTCAGATTCCTAGCCAGATTCCTGGCCAGATTCCTGGCCAGACTCTTGACCAGATTCCTGGTGCGTACCCTGGTACTGACCCTAATGATGACCTTGGCGATGCCCCGGGGCGACTGCCTGGAAAAAGACCCGGGGTAGCCAACGGACGAGTTCGTCGCGCACCGACGGGAATGCCACATGCGCGCTGTCGGTTGCGTCGAGGCTGGCATTTTCGGGACGATAACAGAGCCGATCCAATGCCTTGACCGCCGCCATGAAGCGCGGGTTGGGCGCGCGGTCGATCATCTGGCCCACGCTGGGCAACCCGGTTTCCTGACGCAGGGTGCGTAGCAGCGCCTGCGGATCGGCGCAAGCCGCCAGTCGGGCCTGCGCCGCACGGTAGCGTTGGCGGATCGCCCAGCGGCGCCGGAGATCGCGGACGCCGTAGGCACCCGCATAAACCAGCAGCAGCATCACCCCGATGCGCCACCACCAATAACCGATGCCGCCCAGCACGCGTTGCCCGGTCGATGGTGCCCAATGCAGGGTTTGCGGGGCCAGCGCCGCGTAGCGCAGCTGCTGGCCGGGTTCTGCGGCGCGGCTGTCCAGATAAGGCAGGCGCAGTTCGGGGAGTTTCGCTTCGGTGGTGTCCTGTCCCGCAGGCGCGGGTAGCAGGGGGATGCGGATACTGTAGGTCTCGGCCAGGAGGTCGTCCGCGGGGACCGGGGTGTCGGTGGCGAGCCGAATCTCGGGCGTGCCCACACGCAGATGGGCGGGGCTGAGCAATTGTTCGTCCAGCATCTTCTGCAGGGCCTGGGCCGTGAGGCCTTCGCCGGTGACGCGCAGATGCCAGTCGACGGGTTGCCCGGCCGATAACGGCGGCAGGTCGTCGGCCCGAATGCTCAGTTTCGGCGCCACCGGCAGGTATTCCGGCCAGTAGCCCGGCAGGGGACGAATGCTCAGCTGACGCGCCACGGGCATGAAGGTATAGGGCGTTTCACCGCTGCCGACCGTGCGGAAGGTCATTTCGGCGAACGAGAGCACGGCGGTGCCGGGTTGCAGGGGGGTGACCGCGAACCGGTACACATAGCGGTTGACCAGTCGGCCATTCAGGTTGACGAGCTTCTGGTCGATGCTGATCCGTCGGGTCACGAACGCGTCGCCGTGCGGTCGATGGAGGCGGTGGTCGGTCAGCGAGCGCGTCCGGTCCAGAATGGTCAGCGTGACCAGAAACGGAGCGCGGACCAGCAGGCCGCCCGCGGTCGGGGCGATATCGGTTTCTACCGTGACGCCTTCCGGAAGTTCTCCGGCACCCGACGCGCTGACGAGATCCTCCGTCGGCGGCAGAGGCACGATGGGCCCCTGCGTGTGCGGTTGCGTGGCGGTCATCGCCGACGACTGGGCCGAAGGCTGGTTGGCGGGTGTCGGAATATCGAAGGCCTGGGCCGCCGCCAGGCCGGCGATCCCGAGCAGCGCGCCCAGAGTCAGGTCGCGGATCAGCCGGGCCATGGGGGCGTTCATGGCGCCGCTCCGGTATCGAGTGCATGGTAGGGCTGCTGGCGGAGGAGCCCGTCCAGCAACGGCGCCGGCTGATCGTTCACCAGATCCAGTTTCTTGCGTGCGCTGGCGCCGATCGCTTCGGTGAGCGCAAAGGGGGCGGTTGGCTTGGCGGCCTGGGGTGTCGCTGCCCCGGCACCATTCACCCCGCCGCTGCTTTGCTGGATCTCCTTGTCCATCTTGCTGGTCTTCGGTTCGTGGTAATAGCCGTAGGTCGCTGCCTGATACCCCTTGAACTTCGGGCTGTCCTGCTCGTTCTTGCTGGTCTTTTTCCTGAATTTGTCGACAAGATCCCGGTTTTTCTTCGCGTTTTCATTGTCTGGCTGGATGGCGAGCACGGCGGAGAACGCATCGAAGGCGGCATCGTAGCGACCGGTCATCACCAGGGCATCGCCCAGGTTGAACAGGGCGAGCGCGCGCTCGGCCGGTGCCTGCGCCAGCCACAGGGCCATCTGGAACTGGGTGACGGCGAAGGGGTAGTCGGCACGTCGATAGGCGGCGATGCCGGTACCGAGCCGCGCCGGGAATCCCTTGGCGCCGGACAGCAGAACCTGTGCCCGGGCAAAGTCTCCCTGGGCCATGGCCTGATTGCCCTGCGCCAGCTGTTGTCGATTGTCCTGGCGCGACAGCGTTGCGGCGCCGTCGGCGGCCTGGGCCGGTGGCGGCAGGCTGCTGCCGAGGATCAGCGCGGTGGTCAGGGCCAGCAGACTCGGCACGGTGCTGCCGGTCGCTCGCCCGGATGCGCGCGGCAGACCCAGCAGCCCGGCGCCGATCAGGCTGAGCACGGCGAGCAACAGAGGCAGCGCATGGAGCGATCGGGTCTGGTCCTGCGCCCGGCCTTGGGGGGGCAGATCGGGCAGCTGCCGGATCCGATCCAGCAGGAAGGCGGCATCGGCCGGCAGGGTGCGGGTCGACATGGCCGCGCCCCCGGTGAGCTGCGCCAATTCCTCGACGCGTTGGGGCGCGGGGCGGCTGATGATCGGGTTGGCTTCACTGTCCTTGATGGGTTGTCCCTCGGCCATCAGGGGCCCGCCGTCGCTGGCTTCGCTGATGGCGAACAGCGGCAGTCCATGCCGTTTGAGCTGTTCCGCGGCAGCCAGTTGCCGGCTGCCGGCCGCGCCGACGAAGCTCGCCTGATCGGCGCTGGTGAGCCAGACGATGGCGCCGCCCTTCAGGTCGCTGAGCTCGGCGGCGACGTCGAAGGCCTGATCGGGCTGTGGGGCGACCACCGGATGGGCGAGGGACGGGATCTGCTCGAGGAAGTAGCGCAGCAGATCCGGATCGATCGACGGCGGGAGGAGCAGCCCGGCCTGGTCCGCGTAGACCATGAGACCCAGGCGGCGCTGGCCGAGTTGCGGCAGGAGCAGCCGGATGAGCTGCACGCTGCGGGACAGTCGATCGGGACTGACGTCCTGGACGCTCATTGCGGCCGAATCGTCGACGACGAACAGGATGGGCGGCTGCACCTGCATGGCCGCACCGTCCGCTTTCGGCACGCGGGGGTCCGCCAGACCCAGGGCAAGCAGCAGCCAGAACAATCCCAGGAGCCATAGGGTTGCCTGCCGCCGGCGCGGCGACTGATTCCGACTCAGGCGCGTCATCGCCCACGGTGACAGGCCCGGATCGGCATAGCGGATCAGCCGCTGTCGCTGCCATCGATGCCACAGCAACAATCCCAGCGGCGGAAGGAGGATGAGCAGCCACAGCGGTTGTGCCAGGCTGGGCAGGGCGATGGGCGTCTGTCCCAGCCAGGCCGCGACGTCGCCCAGCCCGAACGCATCGAACAGCCATGCCAAATAATGGATGAACGCGGTCGTCATGTTCCACCCCGGAGGCGGAGATCGAGGCCGCCCGCCGACAGCATCAACAGGGCGGCAAGGATCAGGAAGCCGCCGTACAGCGGCGTGCGGTGATGAACGGCGGGCGTGCCCGCCACAGCCACTTCACGTTGGGCGATGGTGTCGGTCACCCGGTTCATGGCGGCAAGATCGCCCGCGAGAATGGGGCGCCCGCCACTCAGATCGGCCAGTTCGGCCAGGGTCGGTTGCCCCTCGTCCGGTGCGCTGCCGGCGGGCGCCAGATTGACGGTATAGATGTGGATCTTGTTGGCGCGGGCCAGCGCCAGGGCTTCGGCCGGGGTCATGATGCCGCCGGTACTGAAGCCGTCGGTCCAGACGATCAGCAGCGGCGGTTGCTGGCCGGCGTGACTGCGGGCCGTCATGTCGCGGATCGCCAGGGCCAGGCCATCCCCCAGCGCGGTCGCGCTGCCGTTGACGCCGGCCCGCAACTGCCGGATCCAGAACGCGAGGGCGCGATGATCGCCCGTCATCGGCAGGAGTTTGCCCGCCGAGTCCGTGACCACGATCAGGGAGAAGCGATCCTGGGGTCGCGCGTTGATGAAGCGCATCAACCCCTGTTTCATGGCCTGCATCCGGGCGATGAAGTGTCCGTCGCCGGTGGGGAAGTCCTTGGCGCTCATGCTGGGGCTGGCGTCCACCAGGAGCAGGATCGAGCGACTGGGCGGCGGTGGTTTGATCCAGGCCCCAAGCCATTGCGGCCCGCTCAGCGCGCCGATCAGTGCCGCCAGGGCCAGCGTCCAGAGCAGGGGTACCCATCGGCCGGAACGCGGCAGCTGTTCCGGTGCCGATTCCCGTTCGAGCACAGGGTGGCGCAGCATCAGCGAGACCGGCAGGGCGGCGTAACGACGATGAATCTGGCGCCAGACCCAGGGGAGCGGCAGCAGCGCGAGGAGCCAGAGCGGGGCGGCGAACGTCAGCATGATGCCTCCGGGCGGCGTAGCCGACTCAGGGTCTGCATGGTGCACAGGAGTCCCTGGAGCGCCGCGCCATCGGCCGAATCGGGGCCGAAACGCAAGGCATCGAGCTGACGGACCAGCGGTTGCCAGTGCGTGGGCAGAAGGGGGCGTTGCAGGGCCGGCCGCATGCCGAAGTACCGGGCCAGCGCCCACATCGCGGCGGCGGATAGCTGTGCCGGCGTGTACCTGTTGGCTTGCGGCCGGTCGAGCAGGCGACGCAGTCGCTGCAGGCGCCAACGCAGGATGATGCCGTGGCGGTCCTGCCAGACACGGAAGACCAGCAGCCCTGCCAGGATGAGCAGTACCGATGCGGCCAGCCACCAAACCCCGTGATCCCGGCCCTGTTGCGTCAGGATCGCCCCGAGGTGTTGCGTGATCGACGCCGGTTCCGGCCACAGAATGTCCACCAGCCCCTGAGGGGCCGTGGACGGTATCTGACCGGGCGGATGCTGAAGCGGCGGCAGATTCATGATGCGGTGCTCATGGGCTGGTCCGATTCCGATCGTTCCGGTCGCTCGCGACCGGCTCGGTGACGGCCTGCCCCCGTTGTGCCCCGGCGATCTGCCGGGCGAGATCGGGCACGGCCTGATCGGTGAACAGCAGGGCATGCCAGCCGCCCAGAGCGCGGGCCGTGTCCTCGAGCGTGATCCGCCGTTCCTCGAACAGGCGCGCCAGACGTTCGCGCTCGGCGGACCGATGGGTGTCGATACGGCGGGGCGGGTTACCGGCGAAGACCACCGATCCGACATCCGGCAGCGCGCGTTCGACCGGGTCCGCGATCTGGACGAACAGCACGCGGTGATGCTGGGCCAGCGGCAGCCAGACCAGCGGGCCGTGCTCGTTGCCCGGTTCGGTGAGGAAGTCGCTGATGACGACGATCACCTGCCCGTCGGGCAGGCAGCGCAACAGCCGTTGACGAAAGCCGGCCCAGTCGCCGTCCGTTTCCCGGTTGGCCTCGCCGATGGCGGCCCATTCGGCTAGGGTCGACAGACGGTGCATGAGGGCCGTCCGTCCGGTGCTGGGTGCGTCCGAGGGCCGTTGCGGCAGGGCCGGGGTGTGCAGGGCCACCGACATGGCCTGGCGCAGGGCGGCGGCGGCAAGCAGGTGGGCGACCGTGATGGCCTGGGTGATCTTGAGTTGCTGCCGGGTGCCGAAGTGCATGCTGGCGCTGGTGTCGATGATGAGATGGCACTGGCGCTGCGCGGGTTCGCGGTAGACGCGGACCATCGGTTCATGGGCACGGGCCGATATGCGCCAGTCGATCAGGCTTGACGGTTCGCCGGGCTGATAGACGCGCAACTGCTCGAAATCGAGACCCTGACCCAGGCGGCGTGCGAGCTGGTCGCCGGAAAGCAGGGTCGCAGTCGGTGCGCTTTCCTCCATCAGGGGGCCGATCTGTGCCCCCAGTTGCCAGGCGGAGCCAATGGCGTCCGCTGCCGGCATGAACCGGTCGATATCGGCGGGGTTAGGCGCGTGCGTCCGCCGTCCGGAGGACGAGCGGCGCAGCAAGGCGGTGAGGCGTCCCACGCGAGCTTCCGGAATCAGGGCGGCGGCAGGTGGGTGCAGATCTGCTGGATGACGTGGTCGCGCGTCACGCCGGCGACCAGAGCCTTCGGACTCATGATGATCCGATGGCGCAGGGCGTCGCCGGCCAGGGTCAGCAGATCGTCCGGACTGATGAAATCCCGTTCGTCGAGCCAGGCCAGGGCGCGCGCCGCCTGTACCCAGGCCAGGGCACCCCGGGGGGAAGCACCGACGAGCACCATGCCGGCGAGTCCGGAAAGACCCGATGCGGCCGCTTCGGGTTGGCGGGTGCTGGCGACCACGTCGACCACCCAGCGTTGTAGGGCGGGATCGCAATGGACCGATTGCACGCTCTTCCGGGCGGCGAGCACCTGCGGGACGGTCAGTTGGCTTTCGGATACGGCCTTGCCGCCCAAGGTGCCCGAGAGCGTCCGGGCCAGAATGTCGTATTCGTCCTGCCGGCTCGGGTAATCGAGCGCCACGTGCAGCATGAACCGGTCCAGCTGGGCTTCCGGCAGCGGATAGGTGCCGGATTGTTCCAACGGGTTCTGGGTGGCCATCACGAGGAACAATTCCGGCAGCGGTCGGCTTTCCCCCGCCACGGTGACCTGACGCTCGGCCATGGCTTCGAGCAGGGCGGACTGAACCTTGGCCGGCGCCCGGTTGATCTCGTCGGCCAGGATGATTTCATTGAACAGCGGCCCCGGCTGGAACGAGAACGTACGGGTTTCCGGATGGTAGATCTCGTTGCCCAGCAGATCGGTCGGCAGCAGGTCGGGGGTGAACTGGATGCGCTTGAAGCGGGCGTGTACGCCTTCGGCCAATGCCTTGACCGCCGTGGTCTTGGCCAGGCCGGGCAGGCCTTCCACCAGAAGATGCCCCCCCGTCAGCAACCCGATCAGCAGGCGGTCGACCAGGGCGGACTGTCCCACGATGAATTGCGCCAGATGGGTGCGCAGGGCGCTGAATCCGTGACTCATGAATGGACTCCGTACTGAAGGGTGGCGCGCGGCATGGGCCGGTCGGCGGTTGTGAGACCCGCTGTTGGACAGGGCGTTCCAGAGGATGCGCTCGGTGACGCGAATTCTGACACGGCAAGCCGGAGAAGGGGAGCCCTCGCCGTCAGGCGGCAGGTTGTACGAGATAAGTGCATGGGTGATCCGGGGATGGGTTGCAGGCTGTTCGAGAGCGGGTGAAAACATTCTAGTGGTTTATTGAATGTTACTCTAGTGGCCGTCCGTTCGTGGCGTCAAGAACGCGACTTGTCAGGACGAACGCGCCACGCGATGATAGGCGCCAAACAGTTAGGGATTGTCGGCGGGTAAGGATATGTCTTCAGTGCAAAAAACCTTCGCAACCTCCAAGTGCCTGCGGTGTGCCGCCCTGCTGGCCGGGTTGATGGGGCTGATTTTAAGCCCCCTCGTGGCTGAGGCGGAACTCTATCGTTGGACCACACCGGACGGTCGTCTGCATTATGGCGACAACATGCCTTCCGGTCAGGCGGCACATGGCTACGACATCATCAATCCCGCAACCGGGGCGGTGATCCGGCATATCGATCGGGCCAAGACGCCCGAGGAACTCGCAGCCGCCGCGGCCGAGGAACGGAAGCGCGAAGAGGCGGCCAAGGCGGCCGAGGAACAGGCGCAGAAGGATCGGGTCCTGCTTCAGTTATATGCCAGCCGGGCAGATATCGAACGTGCTCGGAGCCAGCGCCTTGCAGAGGTCAATGCCCAAATCAAGCAAGTGGAAGATGCCCTGAAGCGGGCGGATGTCCGGGCGCGGTCCGATCAACCGTCGGAGGTTGCCTCGGCCAACCGCGACATCGTCCAGCTGCGCAAAAATCTGGCAGAGCTATACGGCGTGCGCGAGGATGTCACAAGACAATTCGACCACGACCTCAAGCGGTTCGATGAGTTGAAGGGCGCGCGGAAGGCTGGGTCGGATCGCTAAGCCGGACCAGCGATGTCCGGTATGGTCCGTGTCGGATATCAGCCCCGGATCAGGGTGCCGACGCCGCGGTCGGTCAGCAGCTCCAGCAGGACTGCGTGGGGGACGCGCCCGTCGATGATCTGAACCGTCTTGACGCCACCCCGAACGGCATCCAGGGCAAAATCGATCTTGGGCAGCATGCCGCCGTAGATCGTGCCGTCGGCGATCAGGCCTTCCACGTCCCGCGCCGACAACCCCGTCAGCAGCTTGCCTTCCTTGTCCAGAACCCCGGCCGTATTGGTCAGCAGCAACAGTTTTTCCGCGCCCAGCACCTGGGCGATCTTGCTGGCGACCACGTCGGCGTTGATGTTGTAGGCCTCGCCGTCGTCGCCCACGCCGATCGGTGCGACGACCGGAATGAAGTCCTTGTTTTCCAGTACGTTGAGAATCGACGGATCGATGGAGGCCACCTCGCCCACATGGCCGATGTCGATGATTTCGGGCACCTGCATTTCGGGCGTCTTCCGGCTCAGGGTGAGCTTGCGCGCCCGCACGAGGCCGGCATCGCGGCCGGTCAGGCCCACCGCGCGGCCGCCATGGCGGTTGATGAGCGCGACGATGTCCTTGTTCACGAGGCCGCCCAGCACCATCTGCACTACATCCATGGTTTCGCGATCGGTGACGCGCATGCCCTGGACGAACTCGCCCTGCTTGCCGATCTTTTCCAACACCTGGTTGATCTGCGGGCCGCCGCCGTGGACGACCACGGGGTTCAGGCCGACCTGCTTGAGCAGGACGATGTCGCGGGCGAAGGCATCCTGCAGCGATTCGTCGATCATGGCGTTGCCGCCGTACTTGATCACGATGGTCTTGTCGAACAGGCGCTGGATGTACGGGAGCGCCTCCATCAATACGTCTGCGGTTACGGCCGGGTCATGGCGCGCCATGGCGATTTCCTCAAATGCGTGGATGTGAATACTAGCTGCGTCCCGTGTGGCCGAAGCCGCCGGTGCCGCGATGGCTGGGGGTGAATTCCTCGACCGTTTCGAAGGCGACCTGAACGACGGGCACCACGACCAGCTGGGCGATCCGTTCGCCGATCTCGATGGTAAACGGGGTGCTGCCGCGATTCCAGACGGAGACGAACAACTGGCCCTGGTAATCCGAATCGATGAGGCCCACGAGGTTGCCCAGCACGATGCCATGCTTGTGGCCAAGTCCCGAGCGGGGCAGGATCACGGCGGCCAGACCGGGATCGGCCAGATGCAGCGCCATGCCCGTCGGGATGAGCTCCGTCTGACCGGGCGCCAGTACCAGCGGCTCGGCGAGGCAGGCCCGCAAATCCAGTCCGGCGGAGCCTTCGGTCGCATAGTCCGGGCGGGGAATGGTGTCGCCCAGTCGGGGGTCCAGCCATTTCACTTCGATATGGTGCATGTCGGGTCTCTTGATGATTTGGGAGTGGTTATTCGGTGCGTCGCATCAATTCATCGATTATCGCCACGATTTCCGTCGCCAGCGTTGCTTTCGGAGCCAGGGGCAGCTGCTGGCTGCCGTCGGACCAGATCAGGGTCAGGGCATTGTCGGGCTGATCGAACGCGCGTCCGTCGCCCACTTCGTTGGCGCAGATCAGATCCATGCCCTTGGCGATGCGCTTCTCGGCGGCATGACGGAGCAGCTGTTCGGTTTCGGCGGCGAAGCCGACCACGAAGGGCCGGTTGGCCCGCCGCGCGACGGTGGCAATGATATCGGGATTGGGCACCAGATGCAGGGTCAGTCCCGGTTGCGCGGGGTCCTTCTTCATCTTCTGCGGGGCGATTTCGGCCACGCGATAGTCCGCGACCGCTGCCGCACCGATGAAGACGTCCATCGATTCGATGGCAGAGACGGCCTCGGCCATCTGCAGGGCCGTTTCCACATCGATCCGCGTGACGCCGGGTGGCGTATCGAGTGCGTTCGGGCCGCAGATCAGCCGGACGTCCGCACCGCAGGCTGCGGCGGCGGCGGCCAGGGCAAAGCCCATCCGGCCTGAGGAGCGATTCGCGATGAAGCGTACCGGATCGATGGGCTCACGGGTGCCGCCCGCCGTGATCACGACGCGCTTGCCGCGCCAATCGACCGGACTTGCGGGTGTCGTTTCAAGCACCTGCCGGGCGATGTCCTCCGGTTCGACCATCCGCCCGGCGCCCACCTCGCCGCAGGCCTGAGCGCCGGAAGCGGGGCCGATCAGCCGGACGCCCCGGCTCAGGAGCGTCCGCACATTCGCCTGCACGGCGGGGTGCGCCCACATCTGCCGGTTCATGGCGGGTGCCAGGGTCACGGGGGCCGTCGTGGCGAGGACGAGCGTGGTCAGCAGATCGTTCGCCATGCCCTGGGCCAAACGGGCGATCAGGTCGGCGGATGCCGGGGCGATCACCACCTGATCGGTCCAGCGCGCGAGTGCGATGTGATCCATGCCCGCCTCGGCCTCGGCATCGAACAGCTGCATGCGCACCGGATGGCCGGATACCGCCTGCAGGCTCAGCGGGGTGACGAATTGTGCCGCCGCCTCGGTCATCACGACGCGCACCTCGGCACCGGCTTCGACCAAGCGTCGAACCAGCGTGATGGTTTTATAGGCGGCGATGCCGCCCGCTATGCCGATCAGAATCCGCATGGTGTATGTGTCTCACATCCTGTTCTATGATCGAGTACCGTAATTTTTTGGCCCCCGTGCTATCGAAGACGGATCTTCGATGCGCTCATACGGGCGGCACTGCCGTCCAGTGTACCCCACCCGCCTATGGGATAGACTGACCACAATGGTTCGACCTGCGATGATTGCCTGATGACTCAAACGCCTCCCGCTTCCGAAACCCCGCCTCCGACGCCACCGTCACGGCCTGCCCAAAAACGCCGTCGCTGGCTGGTGTGGTTGATCGAGATCGCGCTGTTCGTCGGGATTTTCCTGGCCGTCCGCGCGTACATGGCGCCCAACGTGCCGGAATCCCTGGCGCATGGCGCGTTGCCGTTGATTACGGCACCCACCCTCTCGGGCGGTACGACCACCATCGGATTGCCCGGAAAGCCCACGGCCCTGGTGTTCTGGGCCACCTGGTGCCCGGTGTGCCACGTGGAGCTACCCTGGCTGAACGACCTGTCGAAAACGCACCGGATCATCACGGTGGCGATGCAGTCCGGCGATGCCGATGCGGTGCGTAAATATCTGGTGGAGAAAGGATTGGATCAACTGACGGTCGTCAATGATCCTGAGGGCACGATTGCCCGGAAATTCGGCGTCAGCGTCACGCCGACCCTGTTCTTCATTGCGCCCGACGGCCATATCGCCATGGCGGAAACCGGTATCACCAGCAGCTGGGGGATCCGGTTGCGGCTGTGGTGGCTTCGGCATTTTTGATTGCGGGCGATCAGCCAGGGCGCTGGCGGCTGTGTCTCAGTCGGGGTGGTGCTCGTCGTATGTACCGATAAGTTGATTTCGACGAATTAACCCGTTGATTCATTGAAAAGCCCTGTCGTGAGGCGGGGCTTTTTCGTGGGGGGATTTGCTGTGCTGAACCGAGGCAAAATTGTATTGTGCGTGTCATAAATAGTAGCTACCCTAGCGATTATTGATTTCATGTTCCCGCACAGGACAATGCGATGAAGAAAAACCAAGGATGGCCAGGAGCGGATCACGGAGCAGGCCAAAGAGTAGGCCCGGAGCCGAGGCTCAAGCCGCGTATTCCATCATCAGCATCACCCACCCATTTCAAGACGGTTCACTTGCCCGCGCCAACGGCTAGGCAGCATTGGCGCCAAGGGCGCGTGCGTGCATGCCCGCCAATGCCGCATGTCGGCCTTGGCGGGCATGCAAAAGCGCGTGGCTATGGCAACTTTGCCAACAAATTGAATAAGGAAGCTTTCCCCGCGGATTCCGGTAGGAACCTGGGTGGCAATACACAAGGAGAGACGGTGTGCCAATTTTTAAACCAATGATCAATTTTGTAACAGGCAGGGATAACCCAATGAAATGGAATTTAGCCCTTTGGGGAGGGCTTGTGCTTGTTGCATTCACGAGTCCAGTGTTCGCGTACCCACAGTGTACGGCCGCGCAGTCAAATGATTTTAAAACTTTTTGTAATCAAAAGGGTGCGTACTATAAGAAACTGGAAACAGACTGTGTGGCTCGGAATGGCAACCATTACTGGTGTGGTTTCTATCCATGGCCATCAAAAGTTCAAACCACAGCTAGTGGTGGATTGACCTGTTCGGTTTATTGGATAAGGTCACCTTCTGGTGTGGAATCACCCCTTCCTGAGCAAATCATAAATGCAGGAAATTTGAACTGTAGTTTAGCTACGCCCACAAAACCCAAACAACTAGGCTGTTCTGGCTCTAACGGTTCAGCCGGAAAGCAAATCGGTGAGCCCTGCGACGCGGGCACCGGCAACGAGTTCCAGTACGATACCGATTACCAAGGCCCCTCGGGTACGTTATCCTTCACCCGCGCCTACAACAGCCTGGATACCAATGATCACGGCTTGGGCTACGGCTGGGTTTCCAATGTCGGCAAGCATCTTGAGATCAGTGGCAGTACGCTCACGGCCTATCAGTCCGACGGCAAGGGGCTGCCCTTCACGCAGACCAACGGCGTCTGGCAAGGCGATCCCGATTCCAAGCTGACCCTGACGCAAGACGCCACCGGCTATACCGTGCAGCGCCAGGATGGTTCCAGCGAGCGTTATGATCTGAGTGGTCATCTGCAGAGCGAAACGGATCGTGCCGGGCAAACGACGACTTTCACCTACGACGCCAGCAACCATATCGCCAGTGTGACCGGCCCGTTCGGCCACACGCTCAGCTTCACCTACGACGGCAGTGGCCGTCTGGCCAGCCTGACCGACCCGGCCGGGCAAGTTACCCGCTACGGTTACGATGCCGCCGGCAACCTCACTCAGGTCAGCTACCCCGACGGCACCGCCAAGCAATACAGCTACGGCGACAGCAGTTTCCCGCATGCCCTGACCGGTGTTGCCTTCGTCGACACCAACGGCGTAGTCAGCTCCTTCGACAATTTCGTCTACGACAGCGCCGGCAAGGTCGCCACCAATACGTTGGCCGGTGGGCAGCAGCGTTTCGATCTCAGTTACGATTCCGATACCCAGACGACCGTGACCGATGCCGCCGGGCGCAAGGACGTGCTGACCTTCGAGTCCCAGTTGGGCATCAAGAATCTGCTGTCACGCGTCACGCAAAGTGACGGCAAGGGCCTGACCCAGCAATTCGATGTCCGAAATAATCTGATTTCCAGCACGGATGAGAACGGCCATACCATCACCTATACCTACGACGATCAGAACCGCCTGACGTCCGAGACCCAGGCCGCCGGCACGCCGCAGGCCCGTACGGTCAGCTACCAGTACGGTAGCGACGGTCTGGCTCTGCCGGTCGAGATCGACCGCCCCAGCGTGTGCAGCACGGCGACGCAGCGCACGGTCATCACCTACGATGCCCAGCACAACCCGATCCAGATCACCGAGAATGGCGACACGCCTTCCTGCAGCGCCATCAGCCGTACCTTGAACCTTGGCTATAACAGTGCCGGTCAAGTAACGAAAATCGATGGCCCGCGCACGGATGTGAACGACATCACCACACTAAGCTACAACGACTGCCAGAGCGGCAGCGGCTGTGGCCAGCTCAAATCCGTCACCGATGCGCTGGGCCACACCACTACGTTTGACGCCTTCGATGCCAACGGCCGTCTGCTGCAGAAAACCGACCCCAACGGCCTGGTGACGCAATACGCCTACGATCCGCGTGGCCGCGTCAGCCGGATCACCCAGCAAATCAGTGGTGGCGCGGCGCGGGTCACAACCTTCAGCTACACACCCTTCAACGAACTCAGTAGTGTCGCGCTGCCGGATGGCCGTACGCTGACCTACGGCTACGACGATGCCCATGAGTTGACCGCCATCACCGACAACCTGGGCGACAAGGTCAGCTATGCCTACGACAGCCGAGGCAACCGCAGCCAGACCAGCACCTACGACCCGGACGGGACGCTGATTCGCAAGATCGACGAGGTCTACGACCTGCGCAACCATCTGGCCAGCATCAACGACAGCGGCTCGATCACAAAACAGGTGGTCGATGCGGTGGGAAATCTGCTCCAGCAAACCGACCCCAACAACAACCCGCCGACCACCCACAACTACGATCCGCTGAACCGGCTGATCCAGACCGTCAACGCCATCGGCGGCTCTACCAGCTACAGCTATGACACCAATGGTCAGGTTAGCCAGGTAATCACGCCCATCGGCGCCACCACCGGCTACCAATACGACGACTTCGGTGATCTGCTGCAGGAAGTCTCGCCGGATCGCGGCACCACCACCTACGCCTACGATGCCGCTGGCAACATGATTCAGAAGACCGATGCCCGCGGCGTGATTGCCAGCTATAGCTACGACGCCCTGAACCGGCTGACCGCCATCCACTACAGCGGTGCGACCACGTCTTCGGGACAGCGTGAGGACTGGGATGGTGACCACGACCGAGATCATGATCAGACTCGTTTCTTCAATAACCTCTGGCACAGACTGAAAGCGAATAGCCCAGTTGCCAACGACGCCGATATCAGCCTGACCTACGATCAAGGGCAGAATTGCAGCTACGGCAATGGCCGCCTGTGCAGCGTGCAAGACCAGTCCGGTACCACGCAGTACGCCTACGATGCCTACGGCAATACCGTCACGGCCACACATATCGGCGTAGCAAACGATCATCACAAACCGGTCACCACCCAGGTCCGGTACCAATACGATGCCGGTGACCGCATCGTGGGCATCATCTATCCGGACGGCCGCAAGGCCAGCATCCAGCGGGATGCCATCGGTCGGGTTCAGGCCATCAGTACCACGGTGAGCGGCCACAGCCAGCCCATCGTCAGCGATCGCCAGTACCGCGCCGACGGTCAACTCCTCAGCCAAACCTTCGGCAATGGTTTAATCGACCAACGCAGCTACACCGGCCAGGGCCAACTCAGCAGCTGGACCTTGACCGGCAATGCCGCCCACAGCCGTGGCTACACCTACGATGCCAACGGCAACCTCACCGGCTGGCAGAGTGGTCAATCCCAGGCGATCTACCAGTACGACGCCCTCGACCGCCTCGTCGACGAACAGCAGGGCAAGTACCACAACGCCTACAGCTATGACGACAACGGCAACCGCCTGACCCAACTGCGCCCGAACGGCACCACCAAGGCCTACAGCTACGCGCCGCAAAGCAACCGTATGACGCAGGATGGGCACCAGGCGGTGACCCTTGATGCCGCCGGCAACACCCTCGACGACGGCAAGTACCAGTACCGCTACGATGCCGCCGGCCGACTGACCGAGGTCAAGCAAGGGGGTATCACCATTGCCCGCTACCGCTACGACTACCGTGGCCTGCGTCGGCAGAAGGTCACCGAAGCGGGTACCACCGACTTCACCTACGACCCCAGCGGCCATCTGATCAGTCAGCGAACCGTCAGAGGTCGAGACGAAGGTCAGCGCGACTACCTCTGGACCGACACCGCCCCGATCGCCCGCATCGACTCCCCGGTAGGCGAGGTCAAGATCCACAAGGACTGGTTACCGCCTACACTGATGGGCTTCCTGCATCACCACGAAGGCAGAGAGAACGACCGAGCGGCACGGCTCTACTACCTGCACACCGATGCCATGGGTACGCCGAGACTGGCGACCGATGCCAAGCAGCATGTGGTTTGGCGTTGGAATGAGGATGTGTTTGGTACGAAGGCTTCAACTGATCAGGAGCGCCATGGCCATCGTGACCACGATTGGGATCACAGCAGAGGCCATGGAATTCAGGTCAATCTGCGTTACCCGGGGCAGTACTACGACTCCGAGACCGGGTTGTTCTACAACTGGAATCGGTACTATGACCCGAATACGGGGCGGTATCAATCCAGTGACCTGATCGGGCTAGCAGGCGGAAATAATACTTATCTTTACGCCAATGGTAACCCTGGCGGATGGATTGACCGCCTAGCCCTGGCAGGAACAGAGGAGGAGTTTTCTAGTCCGTTCGTTCCAATTGAACAAGATCCATTAATGTATGAGTATTATGGCCCAGCATTAAGAAATACTCTGAATGATCCAAAGTATTCTAGAATTGAGAGGCATCACTCTTACCCTATCTTTGCTGGTGGTGATCAGAACCAGCCTCTTACGGACTTATCCAGATCGGATCACGTACTTTTGCATCGACTGTTAAATGATTTTCTGCGAACGCAGGAAGATGAGTTTGGGAACCATATGAGACCGCAGTCAAACAACAGTGGGGCCGATATCAGGCAAAACTTTACACGTGATCAACTATTAAGAGCGCTGAGTAAATTTTACGATATGTATTATGACCTTTTTCCAAGTGCTGCAGAAGATTTTTTCAGACAGCACCCAGATTATGCATCATGTCCAAAGTGATCGTCGGCTATTTTATTTATGGGCCAGATAATGGTGGGATATTTCTCGATGGGGCACCATCTGATTTGTTTTGCCCTAAGTGCGGCTTGCTTCTTTCTAGTGGAGAAAACTATGCGCCTGAAAATCTTCATACAGGGAGAATATATCCATTTTCATTTACCAATGATAACAGGCCAATATGTTCAAGCGAGTTTGTCTCTACTGCTCTGACAAGTGACCCAGATGGGGTCTCCTTTGTAGGCGTGTCTAAAGATAAAGACTTATTTTTGGTTTCGCCTCGGCGCAAAGTAACCTTGGATTACGCCCGCAGAAAAACTATTTTTGCGAATAAATGTAATCTTTGTGGGCATTACGCAGAAATTGCCGGGGCTTCACCCGGTTTTATCAAAGATGCTAGCACAATAGATCCTAATGGCTTTTACCGAACAGACGTGTCGTTTGGCAGCGGAAAAGCCCAAGCACCAGCGGTGATTACAGGGACGAGGCTAAAAGAAATAATCGATGTTAAGGGTTTTTTAGGAGTGTATTTCAAGCCTATATTCTTGGAGTAACAATTGGGGTTAGGGAACGTCTGAATAAATCGATCTCACGTGCCTGATTTCAGATTCAGACATCATTTTTGGACGACCACGTTCATGAATCCGGAAAAGCGGGTCGAGATCCCCTGTTTTTTGGCCTGTTTTGGCCAATTTCTGCACCATTGGTGGCATTTACCCAGATTCAAGACCCAATCATCCCATGGCGGCGCTCGTAACTTCGAGCGCGAAACAGGTTTGCCATGCCGGCCAGCAAAGTGATCCGGCTCAGGTTCTTGGCCAGTCCGCGATAGCGGACCTTGGCATAACCAAACCGGATCTTGGGATCAATGGGGTCTATCTTAGGATTTTGCAGGGCAAGGGCGTGTCAGATCGTCTAAACTGAGCCTGTGACGAGGGTGTGGCTCATGGGGTTCGCGCCTCTTCTCGGATGCTCAACTCTGAAATGCCGCCCTCGTCACCCTGCATCATCCGAAACGTCTGCCGTGGATGATGCCAGCCGAACCGGCCGTGGCTACGAGATAGCATTGCGCGTGCTCAGGGGCCTCTCATTGATCAGCGGCCATTTGAATATCCTATGGCTAAACGATCTTCACCTGCTCCCCGATGGCCTTGCCGCCCAGTGCCGGGTCGCTGATGCTGGGCTTGCCGGTTTCCAGATGGCCGGCAAAGCGCCGCGAGTATCCGGGGTGCTGTGGGAGCGTCAGTGTGAAGTCGTACCAGTGGCTGCTGGCCTGCAGTGGCCAGCGCCGTTCAACGATACTGTTGGGCACTACCGTGCCGGTCCACGGCCCCTGGTCGAAATAAGCGTTGGCCGCCACGTGGTAATCCGCCGCTTCTTGCCCGTGGTTGGTCATGACGAGTACCACCATTTCGCCCGGCACGTCGTACTGCACCTGGATTTCGACCGATGATTGCGTCGCATGGCCGGTGAAGTGCCGGTGGTAGCCGTTCGGACCGAGTACCCACAGATCGTAGGCGCCGCCATCCGCAGCCAGATCCCAGCTGCCCGTGAGGGTCTTGTGCGCTTCGACCGTGTACCGGCGAGGTACCTGATCGAGGTGCTTGCGGTCGTAGACATGAAAGACCGCGGCCGCCGAGCCCGTGTTACCGAAGGTGAGTTCGATGCGGTCGGCACCGTGCGTCTTGGCCGACGTGTGCAAGGCGTAGGGCAGTGCCCGCGCCGGGCGGGTGCCCGTGGCCTGAACAGGCAGGCTCAGGGTCGTCGGGGTTTCCGGTGTGGTTTTCTTGGTCAATGCGCGTGCGCGCTTGGCCTGTTCGACGGTATCCGGGAACGCCTTGAAAAACGCGGTGTTGTCGGGATCCTTGAAGTCCAGTGTGCTGGTCAGGTCGCCGCACACCGCGCGACGCCACGGGCTGATGTTGGGTTCCTTGACCCCGAAGCGCTCCTCGATGAAGCGGATCACCGAGGTGTGGTCGAACACTTGCGAGTTCACCCAGCCGCCCTTGGACCAGGGGGAGATCACGTAGAGCGGTACGCGCGGCCCCAGGCCGTAAGTGCGGTGCAGGGCCAGCGGTTCCAGCGGGTTGGTCTGATAGGGGAGGATGATTTCGTGATACTCCCCAGTGGTGTCCACGGTGGACGCACCGGCGAAGGCCGCCTTTTTCGGATCCGCATCGTAGTGCGTGTAGGCGGGCGCCGAAGGCGGCGGAACGTGATCGAAAAAGCCGTCATTTTCGTCGAAATTGACGATGAATACCGTCTTGCTCCAGACATCCGGGTTGGCGGTCAGGGCTTCGAGCACGTGGGCCGTATAGTCCGCGCCCTGGGCCGGGCTTGAGGCATCGGGGTGCTCGGAGCCGTCGGCCGTCGCGATGATCCAGGAAACCTGCGGCAGCTTGTCTGCCAGGACGTCTTCCTTCAGCTTGTCGAGATCCCGCGTACTGACGCCCCGTGCCTTCAGCGATTTCGAATAACCGGGCTTTTCGAACCACGCATCGCGGAAGACCTTGAACCCCGCCAATGGATTGTCTGTGAAGTTGTCGGCCATGTTTTCATAGATCTGCCAGCTGATGCCCGCTTTCTCCAGACGTTCGGGGTAGGTCGTCCAGGTGTATCCGCCGTTCTTGCCCGGGTCGCCATCGAAATGATCGTAATTGTTGTACGTGGCCGGGCCGTGGCCCTTGCCCAACGGATCGTTCGTGCCCGTCCAGTGGAACAGGCGGTTGGTGTTGGTGCCGCCCTGGAACGAGGAGTGATAGGCGTCGCAGAGGGTGAAGGCGTTGGCCAGTGCGTACTGGAACGGGATGTCCTCCGCCGTGAAATACCCCATGGCGTGGTTGTGCTTGTAGGTTGGCCACGTGTTCATCTTGCCGTTGTTCCAGGCGGCCTGGGCATCGAGCCAGGTGTGGGGCGTGCCGGTGACGCGCATGTAGTCGAAGGTTTGTACCGTGTTCAGGTGAAACGGCGGAATGACCTGGGGATGGGCGGGGTCGGCGTCATTGGTCTGATACCAGACGCTCTTGCCCTGAACGTTCTGCGTGTCGGGGAGCGGGATCGGAAACCGGTCGCCGAACCCCCGCACGCCGGCCATCGTGCCGAAGTAATGGTCGAATGCCCGGTTTTCCTGCATCAGGACGACGATGTGCTCGACGTCCTTGATGGTCCCGGTACGGTGGTTGGCCTCAATGGCGAGCGCGTTGCGGATGGCGGGGGGCAACACGGAAACGGCGGCTGCGGCGCCGACGGTTCCGGCGAGCGCACGCAGAAAGTCGCGGCGATTGTCGATGGGCATGTCGAGTCTCTGGTTTTGGGGAAAACGGCCGCACACTATGCGGTTCCGTCGTTACCTGCGTATTACAGAGAATGCTAATTTAGGGCGGCGCTAATCCGACCGGGGCTTGCGGAAATACAGGGTGATGCCGAGAAAGCCGCCGTGGTCGGTGAATTCGGCATGGAAGTTCGCGATGCCCGCGGTTTGCAGGATCGACAGAATCGCACTCATGTCGTAGGCGTGCATCCGCATTTCCGGGTAGAAGAATCCCCGGCCCTTACGTGCGTTTCGGACGTTCCGGTAGAACGGTAGATAGTCGATCGCGAGATGGTTGATTCGTGCGGCCCAGGAGGCGCGGCGGGGTTCGGCGTAGCTGAAGTGGAGCACGCCGATGCCTTCGGGTTCGAGCAGCGTCAGCAGGCGTTTGAGAATGTGTTCGCCACGCGGCACGGGTATGTGCTGGAACGCGATGGTCGAATGGATGAAGTCGTAGGTTTGGTCGAGCCGCGACAGGTCGTCGTCGGATTTGACGAAGGTGGCATTGCCGATCGATCGTGCCGTGCAGTTCCTGCGGGCTTCGGCCAGCATGGCGTCCGAGACGTCGACGCCGGTGACTGCCCGCGCATGGGTGGCCAGGGGGATGACCAGCCGGCCGACCCCACAGCCGAAATCCAGCGCCTTGCCGATGCGCCAGTCCGGCGAGAAGAGTTGGCGCACCCTGCCGAGCACATAGTCGATATATTCGGCGCCGGATCGGAAGAAGGCCTCCTTGCCGGTTTCCGTCAGATGCGCCGCGCGATATTTTTCGTCGGCAATGACCCCGAAATAGGGATCGTCCGTGCCGAATTTTTCCCACTCGCGATCGGTTTTCCGGCGTATGAATTGTCGGATGTTCATAGTCGGATATTCATTGTCGGATATTCAGGGGTGCTCGACAGTGGGTTCAGGCCGTGTATGTGCGTCGGGCGGTTCGATCAGTCAGGGACGTTGCCGGTGGCCGCAATGGCGGCCAGCAGATCGTCGAAGGCCTCGGCAAACAGATCCAGCCCCTCGTTCAGCAGCTGATGGCCCACGGCACCGTCCATATCGATCCCCGCATCCGCGAGCTGTGCCCAGACATCCCGATCCTCGGCGAGGCGGGGCTTGAGCATGGACGCCAGGCGCCCGTGCTCGGCAAAGGCCTTGAGGGTGGCTTCGGGCAGCGTGTTGATGGTCTTGGGCGCGATCAGGTTCTCGACATAGAGGACATCGGAGTAGGTCGGGTTCTTGGTGCCCGTGCTGGCCCACAGGAGGTATTGGGGGCGAGCGCCCAGCTGGGCCAGTTCCGAAAATGCCTCGCCTTCGAATACTTCGCGGAAATGCTGATAGGCCATGCCGGCCAGCGCCAGAGCAGCCTTGCCGCGCAGTGCCAGCGACTGGGCGGTGTCGATTTCCGTGAGTTGCTGGTCCACCAGGGTGTCGACCCGGCTCATGAAGAGGCTGGCCACGGCCCGCACGCGGCCGACGGCGCCGCCGCTTTCCCGCAGTGCTTTCAGTCCGCGCAGATAGGCAGCGAAGACGCGCTGGACCTGATCGAGGGAAAACATGAGCGTGACGTTGACGCTGATGCCGCGGCCGATCAGCTGCTCGAAGGCGTCGATGCCCTCGTCGGTGGCGGGCACCTTGATCAGCAGGTTCGGCCGGTCGGCCAGTTTCTTCAGGCGTTCGGCCGCTTGTACGGTCGAGGCGGCGTCATGGGCGATCCGCGGGGATTCCTCCCAGCTCACCCAGCCATCCTCGCCGCGGCTTTCGTCCCAGATGGGGCGCAGCAGATCGCAGGCCTGCTGGATGTCGCTGAGCACCAGATGCTCGTACACGGCCTCGATCTCGTCGTAGGTGCGTTTCAGCGTGGCGATGTCTTCCGTGTAGAACGGGCTGCCGACGATGGCTTTCTTGAAGATCGCCGGGTTGGAGGTGAGGCCGCGAATGCCGTAGTTGGCGATCAGGTTGGCGAGCTTGCCGTCCGACAGCAGCTCCCGGGAAAGGTTGTCCAGCCAGAGACTCTGGCCGAGGCTGGCATGAAGGGTCGACAAATCGTTGGCAGGCATGAGCGTGATCTCCATGAACGTTGGGGTCGTGGGGTGCGCGTGCACCGATGCCCCGGTTTTCGGGTGTTCTGATCCTCAATCAAGCAGTCCGGTGATACGTGCCCCGGATCGTTCTTTCCTGTCGTATTGGATGCCCGGGGCGCGCATGAATTCCCCCGGGCACCCCCTGCCGTCCTTCAACGGCGAAAAAGCAGTAGGGCCAATGCGATGGCCGCGCCGGCCACGGCGCCATAGAGGTGGGGCGCCAATACCGTGGGTACGTCGAGCAGACGGGCCAGAGCGAGGTCGCCCAGATGCTGCTCGCAGTAGATTTTCAGTGCCACGGCCGTGAGCAGGGAAAGCCCGCCGAGCCATTCCCGGCGCGAGATCAGCCGGATGGCGCTGGCGGCGAACAGACCGTGAAGAATGCCCGACAACCCGATGTAGCCGCCGATGCGCGGGTCGAACCACAGCAGTGCCAGGCCGATGGCAAGACCGGTGCCCAGCAGCAGGATGACGTAAGTCCGTGCGGTTTCGAGGTAGGCGGCGAGCAGGGTCCAGATCATCAGGCCGGCGAGATCGACCACCAGTTGCCGGCCGTTGCCCTCCGTGAAGTTGGCCGTGAGGATGCGCCAGATCTGACCGTGAAAAATGTCGCCCCGATCAAAGCGGAACCAGTGGCCGCCGTGAAAGAACAGAATCGCGATGGTGAGTGCGGCGACGGTCAGCGAGATGAGCCATTTGTGCGTGGATTCGGTCATGGTGCGAATCGGGTCCTTGAATTGCGCGGTGTCGGTCCGTCAGTCTGCCAGTGCCCGCAGCACGCCGGGCGGGAGGAACCAGATCAGCTGTCCCTGCCCCGCGGCGATCGCGTCGCTGAACCGGATCAGCATGGCACTGCCCTTCTTCAATGGCATGTTGCCGTTCGCTCGCCCGTGGATCAGGGTTTCGGCGAGTTGGCCCAGGTTGGGTTCGTGACCGACCAGCGCCATGCCATCGACGCGCGGTTGTTTGCGGAGCCAGTCGATCACGCTGTCGATCGTGGCCTCCGGCGAGAGGATGGCCTCGGTATCGAACTTGCGGATTTCCAGGGCGGGCGCCAGGATCTCGGCCGTTTGCTGCGCGCGGGTCAGCGGACTCACGATCAGTCGCTCGATCGGCAATGCCAGGGTCATCACGCCGCGGGCTGCCAACTGCATGCGCTCGATGCCGCGCTCGGTGAGCGGGCGCAGATCGTCGGCCAGACCGGTCAGGGCAAACTGGTCGCGGTCTTCGGCGGGTGCGTGACGAATAATCAGTAGATCCATGCGCGTTCGGGTTCCGGTTGGGTTCGCCTGTCGTGCAGTGCTTGGGCTGCGCACGACTCAGGAGCGTTCAGGTTGCCAGATGATGATCAGCGATCATAGTCCCTGTGCACCCCTTTTTGCGCAGTATGCGGCGTTTTGATAACGGTTTTGTGGCGAATGGGGCGGTGATGTGCCCCCAGGCGGCCTTATTCCTGCAGGGTCAGCCACTCGGCCTCGAGTTCGGCCTGTTCGTGGGTCAGGGCTTGGCGTTGATCGTTCAGCGCCTGGATGCGGGGGCTTGCCGGGTCGGCATAGAGCGCCGGGTCGGCGAGTTCGGCATCGGTTTGCGCGCACAGCTCGGTCAGTTCCGCCAGACGCGTTTCGATGGCGGCGATCCGTTGCTGAACCCGTTTGGTGGGCGCCGCCGGTTTGCTCACACGTTCCGGTGCCCAGGTTGACGTCTGCGGGTTTGAGGCAGGCTTTGTGGGTTTTTCCGCTGGCTGATTGGCTGCCCTGCGCTCGTCGGCCAGGGTGCGGCGGTAATCCTCGAGATCGCCCTCGAATACTTCGACCTTGCCCGAATGTACGCGCCAGAAACCGTCGCAGACGAGTTCGATGAGACTGCGATCATGCGACACGACGACCAGCGCGCCCTCGAAGGATTGCAGGGCCGAGGCCAGGGATTCGCGCATCTCGAGATCCAGATGGTTGGTCGGTTCATCGAGCAGCAGCAGGTTCGGCGCCTGCCAGACCAGCAGGGCCAGGGCAAGACGGGCCTTCTCCCCGCCGGAAAACGGTGCGATGACCTCGAAGGCGCGGTCGCCGATAAAGCCGAAGCCGCCGAGGAAGTTGCGCAGTTCCTGCGTGGTTGCCCGGCCGGCAATGCGTTCCAGCGCCGTGAGCGGCGTGTCGCGCGGGTCGAGTTGCTCGAGCTGGTGCTGGGCGTAGTAGCCGATGCGGACACCGGCGGAGCAGTGGAGGATGCCATCCATGGGTTTCTCGACCCCGGCGAGGGCGCGCATCAGGGTGGTCTTGCCCGCGCCGTTCGCGCCCAGCAGGCCGATGCGGTCCCCGGCGCGCACCGAGGCGGTGATGTTCTTCAGCAGGGCCTTGCCGTTGTAGCCGAGCGCCAGGTGTTCCATCGTGAGCAGCGGATCGGGGGCGTTCGGGGCCGGACGAAACGAGAAGGTGAACGTGCTGTCGGCGTGGGTGGCGGCGATGAGCGGCAGTCGCGCCAGGGCCTTGATTCGGCTCTGGGCCTGACGCGCCTTGGTGGCCTGGGCGCGGAACCGATCGATGAAGGCGGTCAGATGCGCCCGCTCGCGGGCGATCTTGGCGGCAAAGGCCTGATTCTGAGCCTGTCGTTCGGCACGCATCGATTCGAAATCGCTGTAGTTGCCGGTGTAGACGGTGAGGGTCTTGTTTTCGAGGTGGGCGATGTGGGTGCAGACCTGATCGAGGAAGTCGCGGTCGTGGGAGACGACGACGAGGCTGCCGGGGTAGGTGACGAGCCATTGCTCCAGCCAGAACACGGCGTCGAGATCCAGGTGGTTGGTGGGTTCGTCCAGCAGCAGGATGTCACTGGGTGCCAGCAGGGCCCGCGCCAGGTTGATCCGCATCCGCCAGCCGCCGGAAAACGAACGGACGGGCCGGTCGATGCTGTCGGGGGCGAAGCCCAGGCCGTCCAGCAGCTTGGCGCCGCGCGCCCGCGCACTGAAGCCGTCGATGGCGGAAAAATCATGATAGAGCGTGGCGAGGGCCATGCCGTCTTCTTCGGCTTCCGCCACCTGGATGGCCGCGTTCAGCCGGGCCCATTCGGTGTCGCCCGCCAGGACGTGCTCGATGGCGCTGACCTCGATGTCGTCGATTTCCTGTGCGACGGTCGCGAGGCGCTGCCCGCCGGCCCGCTCGATGTCTCCTTCGTCGGGCGTGAGCGTGCCTTCGATCAGTGCGAGCAGGCTGGATTTGCCCGTGCCGTTGCGCCCCACCAGTCCCAGGCGATGGCCCGGCTGCAGGGTGAGGTTGGCGTTTTCGAGGAGCAGTTGCGTACCGCGACGCAGGCTGACGGCCTGAAGCTGGATCATGGAGATAGTCTTGTGGGCGTGGAAATGGGTGAACAGAGCGACGCGGCAGGATACCGCGTTTTGGCGGCGGATTGGGGTTTACCTGAGGCTCGGGGGGCGGTCCCCGAGTCAGCGCGTCATCGGCGGGGTCAATGCGCCGCGGCTTCGAACGCCATCGCGGGGTCCGCAACGCGAAACGCATCCATCCGGTTGAGAGCCGAGATGATCGCCTGGAACGAAGCGGACACGATATTCGCATCGATGCCCGCGCCTTGCGCGCTGTACCGTCCGTCGTCGGTGACGAGCCCCACGAAGGCCGAGGCCCGTGCATCGCTGCCCTGGGTCATGGCGCTCTCCTCATACCATTGGACGCGCACGGGCAGATCGAGGGCGTCGAGAAAGGCGGCGATGGGCCCGTTGCCCGAACCCTGGCGTTCGAAGCGCGCGCCACCCGCTTCCCAGGTCGCCTTCACCGTCTGCGTGACGCCGTCCGCTGCCGTGGCCAGGCGACTTTCGACGAGCGTGATGGCCGTCGTTGGCGCCAGATAGGTCGCCTCGAACAGCGCCATCAATTGCGCGGCGCTCATTTCCGCCGACTGTCCCGCCTGATGCTGCCGATCCATGGCCTGCTGGACCACGCCCGCGAACTCGATCTGGATGCGGCGCGGCAGGCGCAGGCCGTAGGCGGTCTCCAGCAGGTAGGCGATGCCGCCCTTGCCCGACTGGCTGTTCACCCGGATGACGGCGTCGTAGGTCCGGCCGAGATCCGCCGGGTCGATGGGCAGGTAGGGAATGGACCAGGGCGCGTCGGGGTCCCGGGCCGCGAAGCCTTTCTTGATGGCGTCCTGGTGCGAGCCGGAAAAGGCGGTATAGACCAGGTCGCCCACGTACGGATGGCGCGGCGAGATCGGCAGCTGGCTGCACTCGGTGCAGACGCGGGCGATGGCGTCGATGTCGCCGAAATCCAGCTGCGGGTCGATGCCCTGGGTATAGAGGTTCAGGGCGAGCGTGATCAGGTCGACGTTGCCGGTGCGTTCCCCCTGGCCGAACAGGCAACCTTCGACCCGGTCCGCGCCGGCCA
Organism: Halothiobacillus diazotrophicus; assembly: GCF_001663815.1. Taxonomy (NCBI): domain Bacteria; kingdom Pseudomonadati; phylum Pseudomonadota; class Gammaproteobacteria; order Chromatiales; family Halothiobacillaceae; genus Halothiobacillus; species Halothiobacillus diazotrophicus. The sequence goes on along the minus strand of NZ_CP016027.1, from coordinate 1,927,562 downwards.
TCAGGGCCAGCTCGGCGGCGGCCACGGCCGTACCCCGGTCATTGTGCGGATGCACGCTCAGCACGATGCGGTCGCGGTGGGCCAGATGGCGATGCATCCATTCGATCTGATCCGCGTACACGTTCGGCGTGGCCATTTCCACCGTGGCGGGCAGGTTGATGATCACGGGCTGTTCGGGCGTACCGCCCCACCGGTCGACCACCGCATCGCAGAGATCGCGGGCGAATTCCGGTTCGGTGGCATTGAAGGTTTCCGGGCTGAATTCCAGTACCCATTCGGTTTCCGGATGGGCGTCGGCGTGGCGTCGCGTCTGTTCGACGGCCGCCAGGATCTGCTGCGTGACTTCTTCCCGATTCATGCCGAATACGGTTTCCCGAAACGTCGGCGAGGTGGCGATATAGAGGTGCACGATGGCGCGCCGCGCACCCTGCAGGGACTCCAGCGTGCGGGCGACCAGATGCGGCCGGGCCTGGGTGAGCACGGCGATGGTCACGTCGTCGGGGATGTGCCGTTGTTCGATCAGCTGGCGCACGAAGTCGAAGTCGGTCTGGGAGGCGGATGGAAACGCCACCTCGATTTCCTTGAAGCCGATGGCGCAGAGCATGCGGAACATCCGGTGCTTGCGTGCGGTATCCATCGGCTCGAACAGGGCCTGATTGCCGTCGCGCAGATCGGTGCTCAGCCAGACGGGCGCCGCTTCGATGCGCCGGCTGGGCCACTGGCGATCGGGCAGGTCGGGGACGGGCGTGGGGCGGTATTTCCGGCTGGGCTGCGACAACATGATGGGCTCCTTGGGGTTTCCTGGGGTTTTCCTGGGGTTTTCCTGGGGTTTTCCTGGGATTTTCCCGGGGGTGGGTGGCGGAAGCGATGGGGTACCACGGTTCGGGGGTGGCCCGAAAAACCCCCTGCACCGCCCTGCGGCCCTCGTGAGGCGGCGAGCCGACCTGCCAGCCGGGTAGGCCTCAGGTCGGGGGCGGCCCGGGGTCACCGGGTACGAAGAAATTCTATGTCGTTCGATGCGGCAGGCGATTGCGTATTTCAGCGTGATTGACGTGTTTTTGGCAAAATCGTGCTAAAAATAAATTCATTATTGAATTTACATGCCAAACAGGGTCTGAAAAGGGGATTTTCCATGTCGCTGGACCGCTACGATCGCCATATCCTCAGTCTGCTGCAGGAGAACGGGCGCCTGAGCAATATCGAACTGGCCGATGCGATCGGTCTCTCGCCGTCGCCCTGCCTGCGTCGGGTCCGCGCCCTCGAGGAAAGCGGCATCATCCAGGGTTATCGCGCCCTGCTCGACGCCCGCAAGCTGGGTCTGAATCTGGAGGCGCTGGTGCATATCTCGATGGATCAGCACACGCCGGAGCGGTTCGCGCACTTCGAGGCGCAGATCGCCCGGTTGCCGGAGGTGCTGGAGTGCCTGCTCATCACGGGGCAGTCGGCGGATTACCAGCTCAAGGTGGTGGTGAGCGACATGGATGCGTATCAGGCGTTGCTGCTGAACAAGATCACCCGGATCGAAGGGGTGACGGGGGTGCACACCAGTTTCGTCTTGCGCCGGGTGCTGGACAAGACGGCCTTGCCGATACCGACCTGATGGGGGATCTGGCCGTTTTGTTCTACCGCACATGAAAAAACCCCGCCAGACGACCCGAGCGGGTTCTTGGCGGGGTTTTCGAATTGGTCGGAGTGATAGGATTCGAACCTACGACCCCTACGTCCCGAACGTAGTGCTCTACCAGACTGAGCCACACTCCGAAAATGCCTTGTGCAAACAATCGGCAGATAAGCGCTGTAAAATCAGTACATTAGCCTTTTCTTTGCACGGCCGCATCGGCCAGCGAGATCAGGGCGTTCTTGTACGGGCTATCGGGAAGCGACGCGATGGCCGCCTTCGCCCGATCCGCCTCGATCTCGGCAAGGCGCGCAGTATAGGCCAGAGCGCCCGTCTGTTCAATCGCCGCGCACACGGCGTCGATTTCGGCGCTGCTCTGTTCGGTGATCGCCCGGCGGATCAGGGCCACGGTGGCCGCATCTCCCTCGCGCATGGCGACGATCAGGGGCAGGGTCGGCTTGCCCTCGGCCAGATCGTCGCCGACGTGCTTGCCGGTCTCCTGCTCGTCGCCGTCATAATCCAGCACGTCGTCGATGAGCTGGAAGGCGGTGCCCAGATGCAGGCCGTAGGCCGCCATGGCGTCTTCCACATCCGGCGCCTGCTTCGTCAGTACGGCCGACAGCCGGGTGGCCGCCTCGAACAGGGTGGCGGTCTTGCGCACGATCACGTCCAGATAGCGGGCCTCGTCGACGTCCGGGTCGCCCATGTTCATGAGCTGGAGTACTTCGCCCTCGGCGATCCGGTTGGTCGCCTGGGCCAGGATGGCCATGACGCGGGGTTCGCCAACTTCCACCATCATCTCGAAGGCGCGCGAGTACAGGAAATCTCCGGTCAGCACCGAGGCGGCGTTGCCGAACAGGGCGTTCGCCGTGTCGCGACCCCGGCGCAGGGTGGATTCGTCGACCACGTCGTCGTGCAACAGGGTGGCCGTGTGGATCAGTTCGACCACGGCGGCCATCTGAGCGGACCAGGCGGGGGCCTCCAGCGCGGGGAAGGCCAGCGCCTGGGCGCTCAGCATCAGCACCATCGGTCGGAACCGCTTGCCGCCGCCGGCAATGATGTACTGCGACAACTGGTTGATGAGCGCGACATCCGAGGACAGCTTCTGCTGAATCACGGTATTCACCGCCGCCATGTCGGGCGCGGCGAGGTGACGAATCTGGTCGACGGTCATCGGGGGCATAGAGTCGCTCATTCAGGTACAACGGGGCGTGACGCGGGCCGATCGGGCGAAGGGTGCGCGCACCGATCATCCGACCTGCGCGGTCAGGATCGGGTCATACAGTACAGGATTTCGCGCGATCGTTCAGCCGGGATCGGCATGCTGCGGGCCTTCATCGGTGTGTTTCCCCCCGATTGTGGCGCAAAAAATCCCCGGCACGGGGCCGGGGGTGCAGGCAGTACGGTCATGGCCGAATCAGCCGCGCGGCAATCCCCGACGCTGCCAGAGCCAGTAGATGACCGGTAGCAGGAACAGCGAGAGCAGCGGCGCGGTGATCATGCCCCCGATCATCGGGGCGGCGATGCGGGACATCACTTCCGCCCCCGTGCCGTGGCCGATAAGGATCGGAATCAGGCCGGCGAGAATGACGGCGACGGTCATTGCCTTGGGACGCACGCGCAGCACGGCGCCCTCCATGATCGCCTCGGCTAGATCGCTGCGGGTGTTCAGCGTGCCGGCCGCGCGACGCCGCGCGATGGCCTGGTCGAGATAGATCAGCATCACCACGCCGAACTCCGCCGCGACGCCCGCCAGGGCGATGAAGCCGACGGCCACCGCGATGGAGATCTCGAAGTTGAGCGCCCAGAGCAGCCAGAATCCGCCGACCAGGGCGAACGGCAGGCTGCCCATGATCATCAGCGCCTTGCCGCCGTGCCGGAAAATCAGGAACAGCAGGACGAAGATGATGCCGAGGGTCAGCGGCACCACCTGTTCCAGCCGCTTGCTGGCACGCTGCAGGTACTGGTACTGGCCGGTCCAGTTGATCGCATAACCTTCGGGCAAGTGCACCTTGCTGTCGACGATCCGCCGCGCCGCGTTGACGTAGCCGCCGAGATCCACGTTCTGCGTGGTGACGAACACGTACCCGGCCGGTCGGCTGTCGTCGCTCCGGATCATCGGCGGGCCTTCGACCACGGCGACGGATGCGATCTGCCCCAGGGCGACGGTGGCGCCGCTCGGGGTCACGATCGGCAGGTCTTCCAGCTTGGCGACGCTGTCCCGATCCGCCCGGGGGTAGCGCAGGCTCACGGGGAAGCGTTCCAGGCCTTCGACGGTCTGGGTGACCTCCACCCCGCCGACCGCCATGCTGATCACGTCCTGGATGTCGCCGATGTTGAGCCCGAAGCGGGCCGCCTTGACGCGATCCGGCGTGATCTCGATATAGCGGCCGCTGTTGGTCCGGTCGGCATAGGCCGTCCGGGTGCCGGGCACCGTCTGCAGCACGGCTTCCACCTGCTTGCCGATCCGGGCGATCTCGGTGAGGTCGGGGCCGGAGATCTTCACGCCGATTGGTGTCTGGATGCCGGTGGTCTGCATGTCGATCCGCGTCTTGATCGGCATGACCCAGGCATTGTTCAGGCCCGGAAACTGGATCTTCTGGTTCAGATTGTCGATCAGCTTGTCGAGTGTCATCCCGGCGGGCCACTCGTCCCGTGGCTTGAGCTGGATGGTCGTTTCGATCATGGTCAGCGGTGCGGGGTCGGTGGCCGTAGCGGCCCGGCCGATCTTGCCGAACACCGATTTCACCACGGGCTCCTCGGCGATCAGGTGATCGACCTGCTGCAACAGAATGCGGGCCTCGCCAATGGACAGGCCCGGCAGCGTCGTCGGCATGTACAGCAGGTCGCCCTCGTCGAGGGTCGGCATGAACTCGCTGCCCAGACCCCGGCCGAGCTGGGCGATACGCGGCGACCCCGAGAACGTCTGCGACCAGCCGTTGGCGATCGCGTTCTGCCACTGGGTGACCTTCAGCTGCCAGTCGGTACTGCCACCCCACTTGAGCGGGCTGAGAAAGCCCTGGACCCCCGCCAGCGGCAGGACCATGGACAGCATGAACACGAGGCTGAGCGCGATCAGCGTCTTGGGGAAACGCAAGGCGCCACGCAGCGCCGGGCGGTACAGCCAGATCAGGGCGCGGTTGATGGGGTTGCGCTCCTCGGGCGGAATGCGACCGCGGATGAAATAGCCCATCAGCACCGGCACCAGGGTCACGGCCAAGCCGGCGGCGGCGGCCATGGCATAGGTCTTGGTGAAGGCCAGCGGCGCGAACATCCGCCCTTCCTGCGCCTGCAGGGTGAAGACCGGCATGAACGACAGGGTGATGATGAGCAGCGAGAAGAACAGCGCCGGCCCGACCTCGCCCGCCGATTTGGCGATCAGCGCCCAGTGGTCGTCTCCGCGTGGCGGGGCCCCGTGTTTCTCCTGCCAGTCCGTCAGGTGTCGGTGGGCGTTCTCGATGAGTACGATCGCCGCGTCGACCATGGCGCCGATCGCGATGGCGATGCCGCCCAGCGACATGATGTTGGCGTTGATTCCCTGCAGATGCATCACGATGAAGGCGGCGAGTACGCCCAGGGGCAGGCTCACGATCGCCACCAGTGCGGAACGGAAGTGGAACAGGAACACGATGCAGACGAGCGCCACGACGAGGAATTCCTCGATGAGCTTGTTGCTCAGGGTATCGACCGCGCGATTGATGACCCCGGAGCGATCGTACACCGGCACGACCTCCACGCCCTTGGGCAGGCTGGGCTTCAGGTGTTCGAGCTTGGTCTTCACCGCGTCGATGACCTGGCGGGCGTTCTCGCCACTGCGCATCACGATGATGCCGCCGACCACCTCGCCCTTGCCGTTGAGATCCGCCACGCCGCGCCGGGGCGCGGGCGCGAGTCGGACGCTGCCGAGATCCCGCACCAGGATCGGCGTGCCGGTCTTCGTGACGCCGACGGGAATGCGCTCGATGTCGGCCACGCTCTTCAGATAACCCCGGCTCGTGACCATGTATTCCGAACCGCCCAGTTCGACCACGCCGCCGCCCACTTCCCGGTTGGCCCCGGCGATCGCGGTGCGCAGGGTGTTGATGGAAACGCCGAAAGCCCGCAGGCGGTTGGGATCGACCACGATCTGGTATTCCTGAACCATGCCGCCGACGGTGGCCACCTCCGCGACACCGGGCACGGTCTGCAGCTGGAACTTCATGAACCAGTTCTGCAACGTGGTGAGCTGGGCGAGGTTCATCGTGCCGCTGGGGTCGGTGAGCGCGTATTCGTACACCCAGCCGACGCCCGTGGCGTCCGGGCCGAGCGCCGGTTGCACGTTGGCCGGCAGGTTGGCCCGGGCCTGGTTCAGGTATTCGAGCACGCGGGAGCGGGCCCAGTACAGGTCCGTGCCGTCCTTGAAGGTCACGTAGATATAGGAATCGCCGTAGAAGGAATAGCCGCGCACCGCCGTGGAGCCCGGCACCGAAAGCAAGGTGGTCGTGAGCGGATAGGTCACCTGGTCCTGCACCACCTGGGGCGATTGCCCCGGGTAGCTCGTCTTGATGATGACCTGGGTGTCGGATAAATCCGGGATCGCGTCCAGCGGCGTTGCCTGCCAGGCATACCAGCCGATGGCCGCCAGAAACGCGGCCAGCAGCAGGACCATCACGCGATTGCGGATGGACAGTTCAATGAGGGATTTCAGCATGCGGGCATCTCCCTCATTGTGCCGGCTGATCGACGGCGCCGGTCATCCGGGCGAAGGCCGCCTGGACGTTGCTTTCCGAGTCGATCAGGAACTGGCCGGAGGCCACGACCACGTCGTTGGGCGACAGGCCGTGGGTGATCTGGGTATAGCCGCCGGCCGAGTCGCCCAGCTGCACATGGACCGGCTGGAAGGTGCCGTCGGCATTCTTGCGCACCACGCGCGCGCCGCTCGCCGTCGGGATCACGGCTGTGGACGGGACGGTCAGCACGTCGCCCTGCGATACCCCGCTGATGCCGATCTCGGCGAACTGGTTCGGCTTGAGCACGCCGTCCGGGTTGTCGAACACCAGTCGCGCTTTCAGCGTGCGGGACTTGGGGTCGAGCTCGGGATACACGAAATCGACCTTGCCGTGCCAGATACGGCCGGGAATGCCGTCGACGGTCATCTCGGCCGGTTGACCGACCGCGACCTGCTGCATGTCGCGTTCCAGGATTTCCGCCTGTACCCAGACCTTGCCGGGATCGGCGATGGTGAACAGGTCCAGCGTGGGGGTGATGTACATGCCCTCGCGCAGGTTGATCGCGGAGATATAGCCCGATTGCGGCGCGGTGATGGGGATGGTGCGGGTCACGCGCCCCGTATCGGCGATCTGCTTGATGATCGACTCGGGCACGCTCAGCAGCCGCAGGCGTTCCAGTGCGGCATCGCGCAAGGCCGGCATGCCGCTCTTGGCAGCGACCAGATAATCCTTCTCCGCCGCCAGGATGTCCGGCGAATAGACCGTGAGCAGCACCTCGCCCTTCTTCACCGTGTCGCCCAGGGCGCGCACGTTCAGGGTTTCCACCCAGCCGCTGGCGCGCGGATGCACGTGGGAAATCCGATTTTCATCGAACCCGACGAGACCGACGCTGTGGATCTGACGTGTGAGGTTACGCCACTGCACGGGCGCGAGCACCACGTTCATGTACTTGAGGGTCATCGGCGCCACGGCAACCGGGGGCAAAGTCTCCTGAGCTGCCGGCGCGGCTACGGTCGGTTGGGCGGCCTGCGCCTGAGGTTGGGCCTGTCCGCCGGAATCCTTGGTGTCGGCGGGGAACAGCTTGGGCACCAGGGTCATGCCGCAGATCGGGCAGGTACCGGGATGGTCCTCGATGATTTGCGGGTGCATCGGGCAGGTGTACTTGGTGACGAATTTCGTTTCGGACCCGGATTTGGCGCTGGCCGTGGTCCCACTGGGCAGGGCGGTGTGGTCGTGCCCGCTGTGGTCATGAGCACTGTGGTCGTCGGCCATTTGCTGCTGGGCCTGGGGCGTTACGACCGCTTGCGTTGCCGTTTCAGCCGCGCTGGGCTTCACCTTCACGGGGAAGAGCTTGGGCACGAGGTTCATGCCGCAGATCGGGCAGGTGCCGGGATGATCCTCGATGATCTGTGGGTGCATCGGGCAGGTGTACTTGGTGACGAATTTCGTCTCGGCCCCGGATTTGGCGCTGGCCGTGGTCCCGCTGGGCATCGCGGAGTGGTCATGCGCACTATGGTCGTCGGCCATTTGCTGCTGAGCCTGGGGTGTTGCGACCGCGTGCGTCGCCGTTTCGGCCGCGCTGGGCTTCACCTTCACGGGGAAGAGCTTGGGCACGAGGTTCATGCCGCAGATCGGGCAGGTGCCAGGATGATCCTCGATGATCTGCGGGTGCATCGGGCAGGTGTACTTGGTGACGAACTTGGTTTCGTCGCCGGCCTTGCTGCTGGCGGCGGGACTGGCAGGCATCGCGGCATGGTCATGGCCATTGCCTGTCGGATTGACCGTTTGGCTGGCGTCGTTCGCATGGGCGTCCTTTGGATGGATCATCGGGACGCTGATGAGGGTATAAGTCACGGCGGAGGCGGCGACGCCGGTCACGACCGTGCGGAAGAGGTTCGGGCGGTTCATGCGGGATTCTCCAGAAGATAGCGCAGGTCGATCAGGCGGCCGGCCCGGTCGATCATGAGGTCGAGCCGCTGCTGGCGGCCCTGCAGAATGGCTTGCTCGGCGTCGATCACGGCGGTGAATTCGCCGCTGCCCGAGCCGAATTGGTTCTGGGCGATTTTGGCGACCTGCCGCAACTGGGGGAGGATGTCGTGATCGTAGCCGTGAATGCGGCGGTCGAGACTCGCCAATGCCTGGCGCAGCGCCTCGGCCTGGGCGTGGAGTTCCGCCGCGCGGTTGTCCAGATCGAGCTGGCGCGCCTGGGCCCGCTTCTGGGCGGCTACGAGCAGCGGCGTCTGGCGTTCGCCGGTGAAGATCGGCAGGCTCATGCTGACGCCGACGCTCAGGGTGTCGGGCTGATGGCCCGCGCGTATTCCATAGCCCAGTTGCACACCGAACTGAGGCTTGAAGGCCGCTCGGGCGACCCCGGTTTCGGCGCGGGCTTCGGCCAGCTGGGCGCGTAATGCGTTCAGCTCCGGCTGGTTGTTCAGATCGCCCTGCGGCAGGGTGGTCAGGGCCTCCGGGAGGGCCGATGGCCACGGAGCCTCGGCACGCGGGCCGATCCAGCGGGCGAGACGGGCCTGGGTGGCGGCGGTGTCGCCGCGCAGCTGCTCGATCCGGTCGTCCAGTTCGGCAAGGCGCACGCGCAGGCGCACGAGATCCGTGGGTCGCGCGCGTCCGACGCTGTAGGCCGTTTCGGCGCTGTGCAGCAGCTTGCGGTAGAGCGTCCGTTCCTGCTGGCGCAGGGCGAGGGTCTGCCGGTCGCGGTAGACCGTCAGCCAGAAGCGCCCGACTTCCCGACGGAGAATCTGGGTTTTCACCGCAAGATTCGCCGTGGCGGCGGCGGTCTTCGCATCGGCAACCAATGCCCGTTGTGCGAGGGTATCCCCGGGCGGCAGCATCTGGCTGAGGCTGACCTGGGTCATCGTCATCGGCGATTGCGTGAAGCTGAACGTGTCCAGCGGCAGGTTGGCCAGCTGCACGGAAACCGTCGGGTCCGGTAGCTGGTTGGCGGCACGGGCGGCGCTGGCGTTGGCGTCCCGGACGGTTTGGGCGGCGTCCAGGCCCTGATCGTGCCGGATGGCCAGCTGCTCGGCTTCCTGCAGGCTTAGCGATTGCTGCACGTCAGTCGGTTTGATCTCGGTTGATTTGACCGCGGCGGCGTAGGTGGTCGCGCTGAGTCCCGCCAGGAACGGCAGGCACAGCAATGCCGTGGCGATGGCCATCGGCGTCAGGGTTGCGCGATGCAACCTCGGAGGGCGTGGTTTCATGATAACCCCTTCAATTCACGAACAGTGTGGCGGTCAGAATAAGCCGGAGGCGGCAGATCAAACCGGAATCATTGCGTGGTATTTCGGACGGGCGCGCCTTGGTGCGGATTCGGATGCGATCCTGGAACGCCGAAGCGATCCGTCCGTGTGGGGTTATACGATCGGTGGGCGATACAGCGGAGTGGAGGGGGCTGCAGGACGAACGGCATGCAGGTCTGCGAAGGCGACGATGCCATGAAATGCCGGCACCGCGATGCCGTATTGGCTGGGCAGGGACACGCTGCCCAGCAGCAGACAGAGGGCGCAGCAATGGTTGTCGCATTGCTCGCAGGGCGCCGACTGCGCCTGCTGGCTGATATCCGCGCCGTGCGTGGCTGTGTGCATGCAGTGGCCGCCGTCGGTCGAGGGATGTTCCGTGGCCGCTAGCCCTTGGGCGAAGGCATGGGACATCATCGGGCAGCCTTCCACCACGGCAACGGCCAGCGCGTTGTCCAGCGGGAGCCAGACAGCGAGCAGCAGGAAGACGTAGTGCAGAAAGCGCGGCATTTTCATGGAGATGGATTATAGACTGGCCTGCGGGAAAAGCCACTGGATTGGCGGATGTCGCCAGTGGGCGGCGCTGTGCCGTTCATCCGGTCGATAGCGTCTGAGAGCGCGTTAGGGGTCACACCGCAGATCTCGATGGGGATCATGGGGTGATCTTGCGGTATTGGTGGTTGTCCGTGTCGCCCACGTAGATGTTGCCAGTTGCGTCGAGCGCAATGCCCACCGGGTTGTTGAACGAGGCGGAAGCGGCCGGGCCGTTCGTGGTCCCGGGCGTGGTCGAGCCGGCCACCGTCGTGACCATCCGCGTCGCCAGATCGATCCGGCGGATCTCGTTGTTGCCGTCGGCGACGTACAGCGCGGTTTCGTCGGCATTGAGCGCCACGCCTTTGGGTGCCTTGAACGACGCGGCGCTCCCGATGCCGTCGGCGGCCCCCGGGGTCGTGGAACCCGCCAGCGTGGTGACGACCCCGGCGGGGGTCACCTTGCGGATTTCATTGTTGTCGACGTCGCCGACATACACGTTCCCCTGGGCGTCGACGGCGATGCCTTTCGGATGGTTGAACGTGGCTGCGGTGCCCGTGCCGTCGGTAGCCCCTGCCGCACCCGAGCCGGCCAGGGTGGTCACGACCCCGCCGGGGGTAATCTTGCGGATCGCATTGTTGTTGAAGTCTGCGATGTAGAGATTGCCGGCGGTATCCAGCTTCACGCCCTTGGGATAGTGGAAGCCAGCTGCGGTGCCGACGCCGTCCTTGAAGCCGGGCGTGGTCGATCCGGCGAAGGTATTGACCATGCCCGTCGCCAGATCGATCGTGCGGATTTCGTTGTTGTAGGAGTCGGCCACGTAGAGTGTCGTGCCGTTGGCGCTGAGCGCCACGTCCGTGGGATAGCTGAATCCGGCGGCAGCACCGATGCCGTCGGCAGAACCCTGGGTCGTCGTTCCGGCCAGTGTCGTGACGAGTCCGGCCGCCGTGATCTTACGGATCTCGAAATTGTTGGTGTCCGCGACGTAGAGATTGCCGTTGGTATCGACCGCGACGCCCGTCGGATAGTAGAACGACGCGGCTGCGCCCAATCCGTTGGCGGCGCCGGGTGTCGTAGAGCCGGCCAGCGTCGAAACCAGGGGCGTGCCGCAGGTGACCGAGACATTCGTCACGTTGCCGGCCACCAGGACGCCGCTGCCGTTGCGCACGGTACAGGTCTCCCCGATGGGCTGAGTCCCGACGGTGACGGAATAGGTCGCGCCGTCGACCAGGGCTGCGGGGAAGACAAAGTTGCCGTTGCGGGTCACGGTCAGCGAATCCTTGCCGTTGTTCAGCAGGGTGACCGATGCGGCGCTGTCCAGCCCCGTGACCGAACCACTGATGGTATAGACCGTCGTCGTATCCGGGCAACCCGCGAGTCCCAGTGAGAGTGCGGCCAGCGAGGCGCTCAGAGTCAGGGTTTTCAGCGATTGCATCGTAGGGCTCCTCAAGTGTGCATACCGGGATTTTTATCCGGGTTACTTATATTGTCTTTTCTTGGTTTGTCCGAGGCCGTGCATGCACGTCTCGCTTTCGTCCGGTCATGCGGGGGGCACCGAATGAATCGATCACGCTATGCCGGCGCGGCGTCGCACGCCACATCTGGCCGGGGTGCGTCCGACAGAGGATTCATCCCGGTCCAGCGATTCGCGAGCCGATTCGTATAGCCCCTGTTCAATTAAGCCACGGTAAACTGCCCCATCATGCCATTGTCCTCATGTTCGAGGATATGGCAGTGATACATGAAGGGGTGGGCGTCGCCGGCGGGTTGATCGAATCGTGCGATCAGTTCGACCGATTGCCCGCTGGGCACGAATACCACGTCCTTCCACCCGCGCTCGTGCGCGGGCGGCGGTGCGCCGTCGCGGTCGCGTATCTGGAACGAGGTGCCGTGGATGTGGAAGGGATGCGCCATCATGCCCTGGTTGGTTACGGTCCAGGTTTCCGTGCTGCCCAGTTTTACGCGCTCGTTGATGACCTTCATGTCCATGAAGGTGCCATTGATCGCGAACAGGTCGCGTCCGCCCACGCCCATGCGCATGCCGCCCGGGCCCGAGGCCGCGCCTTCGGGCGTACCGCCGCCCATCATCATGCCGCGCATCATCCGCATCGCCATGCCATCCAGAATGATTTTCCGATGGGGGCCGTCCGCGTTCAGCGTCGGTATCTCGGCCATGCGGGCCGGTAGTTTTCCGCTTTGTCCGGCAGGGGCGCCCACCCGCAGTTCGAGGAGATCGAATCGACCATGGTCGTAGCCGTCTGCGGCCATGGGCATGCGGTTCATGTCGGGGATCACGCCAGCCGACTCACTGCGCAACACCAGTCGCTTGCCCTGCATCCGGCGCAGGTCGAGCATGATCTCGACCCGTTCGCCGCTGGCCAGGACGAGATTCGTGCGTTCGACCGGGCGTTCGAGCAATCCGGCATCGCTGCCCACGACGTGGAAAGGGTACTGGTCGGAGAACGTCAGGTTGAATGCACGGGCGTTGGCGCCGTTGAGCACCCGCAGGCGAATCCACTGGCCGGGTACCGCAAGATAGGGCTGCTCGACGCCATTGACCAGAAATCGATCGCCTTTCATGCCCATCATGTCCCGCATGGATGTCATGTAATCGAGCGTGCCGGCCTCATTGATGCGGCGGTCCTGGAGCACGACGGGGAAATCGTCGACGCCATAGGTGTGGGGCATGTCCAGGCGCGCGTCCAGCCCGTCGTCCACGAGCAGGAATCCCGCCAGTCCGGCATAGACCTGAGGACCGGTGCGGCCGTTGGGGTGCGGGTGATACCACAACGAGGCGGCCGGCTGGTCCAGCGTGAACGCGATGCTCGTCCGATCGCCGGGGGCGATCGGGTTGTGCGGTCCGCCGTCCACGTTGCCGGGAATGTGGGCACCGTGCCAATGGACGGTGGTGGACTGATCGAGCCCGTTCCGGATGTCGAAGCGCAGCGGTTTGCCTCGGGGTGTCCGGATCGTCGGCCCCAGGTAGGCGCCGTTGTAACCCCAGGTGGGGGTGCGCCGGCCGGCAACCAGTTCGGTATGTTGTCCGGCCATGGCGTTCAGCGCGTAGGTTCGAACGCCCTGGGTATCGGTCGTGCCGAACAATTGCGGGGGGATCGGCATCGCCCGGTCGAACAGGCCCGACTTGCTGACGGCCGATCGGGACGAGCCCATCATGCCGCCCATCATCATGCCTGGGCCCATACCCATCCCCGGGCCCATCCCGGTGCCCATTCCAGACCCCATCGTCTGGGCCGATGCGGCGGAAGTCCAGCCCTCCAGGGCGATGCCGGAGAACACGGCCGCCGAGCCCTGGACCAGCGTTTTCAGGGCGTGTCGGCGCTGCGGCGAGTATGCGGCAGGTTCGGCTGTATCGTCGCAAGCCGCAGCTTCGCGTGCCTTTGGATGTTCATGCGAATCAAATTGAGACATGGTTTGCTCCTGAGTGTACGGCGCGCGTCGCAGCGCACCGTGTATGAGGCAGATGTCGGGACAAAGGTTGTCGGAAGGGGGCGTCGAAAAGCCGTTGCGCAGCGATCCGAAACGGGGGCGGTTTCACGTTCGTGTCTCCGTCAGGTACGGTTTTGCTTCCCGTGCGGTTCGATGCGTTCGGCCCGTTCCCTTCAGGATCGATAGCCTCTCTCCAGGATGCGGCGGCGTTCGTTGTATTCCGCCTCGTCGATTTCGCCGTGGGCGAACCGCTCCTCCAGAATGTGCAGGGCGCGGCTGCGTTCCTGCGGGGTCTGGGTTGGCGCGGATGAACTGCCGCCCAGCAGAAAACGCAGAATGGCAAGGATGATGAACACCATCAGCACCATGCCGAGCAGCATGAAGATCAGGCCGAAGCCGCCGTAGAACCCACCCATTCCCCAATGATCGTAAAAAGGCATGTCGATATCCTCCTGATGGCGTCGTGATGGCCATCGTTCGTGTTGAAATGCGGCCGGGAACCGGATGTTCGCGGCCGCCCTGGGATCGTTACCGTGGCCAGGCAGAGGTTTGCCCGGTCAGTCCACGGGACGATATTCCTGTCGTTACCACCAGAGGCGCAGGCCGGCGATGACCTGCATGTCGCTGGTGGCTTCCCCGTCCGCCCGGGCGTAGCTGGCCGTCTGGCCGTACTTGTTCGTCCACTGGATACCGACGTACGGCGCGACCTCTCGGCGGATTTCATAGCGCAGCCGCAGGGCGACCCGCGAATCGGACAAGCCCCGGCCCACGCCGCGTTCCGGATCGTTCTTGCCGTAGAGGTTCAGCTCCACCCCGGGCCAGAAGATCAGGCGCTGGGTGATGAAGAAGTCGTACTCGCTGGTCAGCCGCAGGGCCGTGCGTCCCGCATTGCCGACATAGGCCGTGGCGGCCGTATCGAACTTGTACGGGGCCAGACCCTGGACGCCGATCGCGAGCCAGTTGCGCCCCGGAACCGTGCCGGCCGAAAAGTCGTGCCGGGCGCCGATCTGCGCATCCCAGAACGGCGCGATGGCATGGCTGTAGTAGGCCTCGATGTCGGCATCCTGGGTTTTACCGCCCATGCGTTGGCCTTCGCCCTTGAGCCAGAGCTTGTCGGTGTCGGTGCCCACATAAGCCTGGCCTTCGAACTGGGTGAAGCTGCCCTTATGGGTGAAATCCCGTTCCAGGCGATCGATCATCACCTTGTAGATCAGGGGATTGTGGGTTTCGTGGCGCGCGGATTCCTCGGCCAGTTTCTTCACGTCGGCCCGTTGCTGTGCCAAAGAGGGCGGCTGGTAGCTCGCCGCGTTGGCGGCAGCGTAGTCGGTTTGTGCCTGGGCCGTGCCCGAGCCCGCCGCGGCGGAGACCGCCAGGGCGAGTACGACGGCCTGCGTGCTGAAATGTGCGATTTTTTTCATGATGATGCTCCTGTTTGATCTCTGTTAAACCACGCGAACTTCCCGGAACATGCCAGCGTTCATGTGGTAGAGCAGGTGGCAGTGGTAGGCCCAGCGGCCGATGGCGTTGGCGTGCACGCGGTAGCTGATGGCATGGCCGGGCGCGACGCTCAGGGTGTGTTTGCGCGCGAGATATTCGCCCCGGTCGTTCTCCAGCTCGCTCCACATCCCATGCAGGTGGATGGGATGGTTCATCATGGTGTCGTTGATGAGCACGACGCGCACGGTTTCGCCGTATTTGAGTTCGACGGGTGTCGCGTCGCGGTAACTGACGCCGTTGAAGCCCCAGATGTACCGTTCCATGTTGCCGGTGAGGTGCAGTTCGATGCCGCGCTCCGGCTCGCGTGGGCTGATCGGGCCATCGATGCCGCGCAGATCGCCGTAGGTGAGCACCCGGCGACCATTATTCCGCAGCCCCGCCCCCGGATCGTTCAGGCTCATGGAGACCTGTTGCGCCTTCATGCCGACCCCAACCCCGTGTTCGGTCTCCGGGTGCCAGTCGATCTTCAGCATGCCGTCCTTGAGTTGGCGATTGTGCAGGCCGGGGAGATCCATCGGATTGTGCGGCATGGGCTGATGCATCGATGCTTCTTGATCCATGCCAGCCATGCCGGACATGGGTTTCTGCGCGCCCATCGCCATGCCCTGCTTGGACTGGCCGCTCATGTCCATGTCGGCCATGCCTGGATGTGCGTTGTGGTCGTGGTTCATGCCGCCCATTCCGGACATGGGTTTCGGCTGGTCCATCGCCATGCCCTGCTTGGACTGGCCGCCCATGTTCATGCTGGCCATGCCCGGATGTGCGCTCTGATCGTGATTCATGCCCGCCATTCCGGCCATGGATTTCTGGTCGCCCATGGCCATGCCGTTCATGGGTTGGCCATGCCTGTTCATGCCCCCCATATCCATCCCGCCCATATCCATCCCGCTCATGTCCATGCCACTCATGTCCATGCCACTCATGTCCATACCCATATCCGCCATGGTCAGGGTCGGCACGGGGTCCATGGGCGGTACGGGTGCCCGAAGATCGGTATGGGGCGTGAGCGTGCCGCGGGCATAGCCGGAGCGGTCCAGGGCCTGGGCGAAGACGCAGTAGGCCTGGTCGCTGGCGGGTTCGACGATCACGTCAAAGGTTTCCGCGACACCGATCCGGAACTCGTCGACGGTGACCGGATGCACGTCCTGGCCGTCGGCGGCGACCACGGTCATTTTCAGGCCGGGGATGCGTACGTCGAAGTAGCTCATCGAGGAGCCGTTGATGAAGCGCAGGCGGATTTTCTCGCCGGGCCGGAACAGCGCGGTCCAGTCGGCGGCCGGCGTGCTGCCGTTCATCAGGTAGGTGTAGGTGGCGCCGGTCACGTCCAGCAGGTCGCGCGGACTCATGCGCATCCTGTCCCACATCAGCCGATCCTCGATGGCCGCGCCGAAGCCCATTTTTTCCGACTGGCGGATCAGATCCATGAGATCGGGCTTCACGTAGTTGTAGTAGCCGTCGGCGGTCTTGAGCCGGTTGAAGATGAAGTCCGGGCTGGCATCGCTCCAGTCGTTGAGCATGACGACGTGATCCCGGTCGTAGGCAACGCGATCGGCGTTGGCCGGGTCGATCACGATGGCGCCGTAGACGGCGTTCTGTTCCTGGAACCCGCTATGGCTGTGATACCAGTAGGTGCCGGATTGCTGGACGCGGAAGCGGTAGGTGAAGGTGGTGCCGGGGGCGATGCCTGCATAGGTCAGGCCGGGGACGCCGTCCATCTCGAACGGCAGGATGATGCCGTGCCAGTGCAGGGAGGTGGATACCTTCAGGCGGTTGGTGACCCGCAGCGTCACCACGTCGCCCTCGCGCCAGCGCAGGGTGGGGCCGGGAATCGAGCCGTTGATGGTCATGGCCGGGCGGGGCTGACCGGTGAAGTTGACCGGCATCTCCTCGATGACAAGGTCAAATTCGGTGCCACGCAGCACGTTGGCCGCCGGTTGGCCGTCGGCGGCGAGGGCGCGGGCCGGATTGAGACCCAGGGCGCTCATGACGCCGCCGGCGACGAGTCCCTGCAGAAAGATACGCCGGGACGCATCGGGCTGTTGTCCGGACGCGGTTGACCCGGGCCGGTTCGGGTTTTTACGGATGATGTTCATCGTTGTTTCCTCAAAATCGTGATCAAAGCGGTTAAGCCTGGGATTTGAGGCGATGGACGGGCGGACGCCGACCCGGAACGGGATGCCCGACCGCAGGGGCGGCAGGGTCACGGGATCATTCACGGGGTCATGGCGCGTCGGGATGTCTGTCCCGCCATCGCCCCCATGCCCGAGTTCGGTCGATCAGGCGAGCGCGTACGCACGGCGCCGATCGATACGACATCGGGCTCGGGGGATTAGACGATGGGCGGTCGGAAAGGAAGGGTGTGGACGCCGACGGGACCTTGCGTTTCCGGGGCGGTGGAATAGTCGAGGGAGAGGGTTGGGCGCACAATCGTGGCAGGGACACTCGGCAGTGCGATGCCACCCAGAAGCAGACAGACGCCACAGTGCTCGCAGCAGCCGTTCGAGGACGTCGTCATTGGCGCATGTGGCGTCGGCATGGCGCTCATGATGGCTGGCTGATGGGGGGCATCAATGGTGGCCGCCACACCCTTCTCGAAGGCATGGGACATGATCGGGCAATCCGCGATCACCGCGCCGGCCACGGCGTTGTCCAGCGGCAGCCAGACGGCGAGCAGCAGGATCAGAAGTCGCAGAATGCGCGGTGTTTTCATCATGGACTAATTATAGACGGTACGATGGAAGAAAAATCAAGCGGCTATGCCGGTTCGCTGCGTGCTTAATTTTTTCGAATATCGGCCGATAAAGGTGCGCGCCTAAAAACCAACATCGACCGAATCGCCGCGTAGACGCCGATTCGGCGATAAAAACAGAGCTGATCCCGTCACTGTCAGGATGAGTCCATGAGCCAGGCCGTTAATGAAATCTTGAATCAGGCACCGTCCCCAAGGATGCTTCGGGTGGTCAGCATCGTCGCGGCCCTCGTCATTTTGTCGACGGTTCTGCTCTTTCCGCTCAGTGCTCGTCCACTCCCGGTCATCGAGGCCTACATGCCGATGTATGCCATGGCCGTGGTGCTTATCGAAGGGTTGACGGCCTACTTTTTCGCCATCCAGTATCGATTCACCGGTTGGCGCTTCATGGCGGCGTTGTCCGGTGCCTATGGCTACGTGGTCGTTATGGTTATCTTCCAGGTTATCGTCTTTCCCGGTGTCTTTTCCGAGATGGGATTGCTGGACACGGGGCCGCAAAGCGCGCCGTGGTTCTGGGTGACCTGGCACGCGGGGTTTCCGTTTTTCATTCTGATTGCCCTGCTGTTCTACTCGCCGCGACCGTCTCCGGCGCCGCAGTTGGCGGTCGGTCGGTACAGGCATCTTCCCGGTATCATCCTGATGTTGTGGCCGGTTATTTTTGGGCTGATCGTCGCCCTGGTCGTCGTGTCGTTGGGGCATCGGCTGCCCGAGTTGGTCGCCGGAAAATCCTATTCGAACATTGCCGATTCCTTGCTGGCGCCGTTGGTGATCGCGCTCGGCCTGGCGGCGCTGGCGGCCTGCGTATACGTAACGCGCATGCGCGATCTGCTGGGCCTCTGGCTTGCGCTCGCACTGCTGGCCGCGCTCGGGGATGTGGTGCTGACGCTGGCCGCGATCGCACGATACAGTGTGGGTTGGTATGCCGCGCGGGTGTTGAGTCTGATTTCCTCGTCGATGGTGCTCGGGTTCCTGATCTGGGAGATTTCCGGGCTGTATCGCCAACTGCTCGATTCGCATCGTCAGCTCGAGGATCGGGTGACCTACGATGGGTTGACCGAAGCCTACAACCGGGGGTACTTCACCAGTCACCTGGAAAAGGCCATGGTGCTTGCCCGGCAGGAGGGTGTGCCGCTGTCCCTGTTGATGATCGATGCGGATCACTTCAAGGGTTACAACGATCATCAGGGCCATCAGAAGGGCGATCAATGCCTGGTGGCCATCGTTGCCGCGATCAAGAAGGTATTGCGCCGTGCCGGGGATTGCGTGGCGCGATATGGCGGCGAGGAGTTCGTCGTGGTGCTGCCCGGTGCGAATGCGCACACGGCCGAGTCGATCGCCACCCAGATTCACGCGCAGATCGCGCTGTTGCAGATTCCCCGCTTCGATGGGCTCTCGGCGCATGTCACGGTCAGCATCGGCATTGCGACCTACGATGGACAGGGCGGCCCCATGGACAGTGAAGACCGGGACCGTGAAAACCTGGCCCGTGAAGACATGGATCATGAAGAGCTGATTCGTCGGGCGGACGCGGCCCTGTATCGCGCCAAGCATGCAGGCCGGAATACCAGCGTGATTTTCGATGCGGCCTGAGGGGGCAAAAGTCGTGGTCGCTCTTGACGGCCGCGGCCGATGCCGGTAATATCCGCCGCCTTTCTGTACGATCAATACGTGCGCTGTGCCGAGCGTCTTTTCCCGGCGGGTGTACGTGACCTCATCAAAGGTTGAATGTAAACATGTACGCAGTAGTAGTCACCGGCGGTAAGCAGTACCGCGTAGAACAAGGCGCTTGGCTTCGGGTCGAGAAACTGGAAGGCGAGGAAGGCAGTGTCGTGTCTTTGGATCGCGTCCTGATGATTGCCGATGGCGATTCGGTCAAGGTGGGTGCGCCCGCTCTGGACGGCGCGACCGTCACTGCCGAGATCATCGGTCAGGGTCGTAGCAAGAAGGTCGACATCGTCAAGTTCCGTCGCCGTAAGCACAGCCGCAAGCATCAAGGTCATCGCCAGGCGTATACCGAGATCAAGATCACCAGCATCAATGGTTAATTGTCGTCTCCGGGGTGAACCCCGGTTTCGATACTTGTTTGGAGTTTAAACATGGCACATAAAAAAGCAGCCGGCTCGTCACGCAACGGCCGTGATTCCGAAAGCAAGCGACTGGGCGTCAAGCGCTACGGCGGTCAGGTCGTCAGCTCTGGCAGCATCATCGTTCGCCAGCGCGGCACTCAGTTCCATCCGGGCGACAACGTCGGTTGTGGTCGGGACTACACCCTGTTTGCCCTGGTCGACGGTACGGTTCAGTTCGAAGTGAAGGGCGATAAAGGCCGTCGCTTCGTGAGCATCGTTCCCGCCTGATCTGCTGGACGCGCGGGCTGATTCGGCCCGTGCGTCGGGTCGTTCCGCTCGGTCCACGAGATTATCCAGCCCCGTCGTATGCGGGGCTTTTGTGTTTGGGTCTTTGGTGTATTCAGGCCGAAGATGTGCGCCGGGCGTTGCGATGTGCGACGCAACCGACGGATCCAATGGGGTCCACCGGCATATAGGCGATGTGAGTTGGGCCCGGTCGGGCCGGGATGGTAGGTCATGAAATTTGTCGATGAAGCGAAGGTCAAGGTCAAGGCTGGCGACGGCGGAAACGGCGTGGTCGGTTTCCGTCGCGAGAAGTACGTGCCCAACGGCGGCCCGGACGGTGGCGACGGCGGCGATGGCGGCAGCGTCTATTTCGTCGGCGACATCAATCTGAATACGCTCGCTGACTTCCGATTCCAGCGGCATTACGAGGCGGGGCGTGGCCAGAACGGCAGCGGTCGTAACCAGACCGGATCCAAGGGGGCGGATCTCTTCGTGCAGGTTCCCCTGGGCACGGTTGTCCACGATCAGGATACCGGCGAAGTGCTTGGCGAAGTGGTCACGGACGGCCAGCATCTCCTGGTCGCCAAGGGCGGCTGGCACGGTCTCGGCAATGCCCGCTTCAAGAGTTCGACCAATCGCGCGCCGCGCCAGCAGACGGACGGTACGCCCGGCGAAGAACGCCGTTTGCTGCTGGAGTTGCGCGTGCTGGCGGATGTCGGTCTGCTCGGCATGCCGAATGCCGGCAAGTCGACCCTGATCCGCGCCGTGTCCCAGGCCAAGCCGAAGGTGGCGGACTACCCGTTCACCACCCTGCACCCGAACCTGGGCGTGGTCGCGCCCGAACCGCACCGCAGCTTCGTGATGGCCGACATTCCCGGCCTGATCGAAGGCGCCGCCGAGGGCGCCGGCCTGGGGCACCAGTTCCTCCGTCACCTCGCCCGCACCAATCTGCTGCTGCACGTGGTCGATGTGGCGCCCATCGACGAGGTCGATCCCGTCGCGTCCGTAGCGATCATCGAGGAAGAGCTGGAACGCTACGACGAAAGCCATCTCACCGATTCCGCGGAGCGTCCGCGCTGGCTGATTCTGAACAAGATCGATCAATGGCCCGAGGACGAGCGGCAGACGCAGATCGAAGCCCTGTCCGAGCGGTTCCGCACCGAACTGGATTTCCAGGGCCCGATTTTCGCGATCAGTGCCCTGAACAAGCTCAATACCCAGGCACTGGTCTGGGCGATCATGGAGTTCATGGAAGCGGCACGGGCTGCGGATCTGGCGGCTGCCCAGCAGCCGGTCCCCGTTGAATCGACAGCGGCGGCGCGCGGCAATCCCAACATCGAATGGACGGAATGATGAGCCGGGCGCATCTGAGCACGGATCGACGCTGGGTCGTCAAGATCGGTTCGGCGATGGTCACCGGCAACGGGGCTGGGCTGGACATGGCGGCGATCGACCGCTGGGCTCAGCAGATTGCCGCCCTGCGTGCGGCGGGGCGTGAAGTGGTCATCGTGACCTCCGGTGCCGTGGCCGAGGGGATGGCGCGCCTGGGCTGGCAGGATCGCCCCACGGCCCTGCCTCAGCTGCAGGCAGCCGCTGCCGTCGGGCAGATGGGGCTGGTGCAGGCCTATGCCGACGTGCTCCGTCGCTACGACATCCATACGGCGCAGATTCTGTTGACCCACGAGGACCTGTCCGATCGCGAGCGTTATCTCAATGCACGCAGCACCTTGCGGGTGCTGTTGGGGCTTGGGGTCGTGCCGGTGGTCAACGAGAACGACACCGTCGCCACCGACGAGATCCGCTTCGGCGACAACGACACGCTGGCGGCACTCGTGGCCAATCTGGTCGAGGCCGACGTGCTGGTGATTCTCACGGACCAGCTGGGTCTGTTCGATGCCGATCCCCGGCGCAATCCCACCGCCAAACTGCTGACGGAAGTGGTGGCCGGCGATCCGGCGCTGGAGTCCATGGCTTCGCCCGAAGGCGGCCGGTTGGGCCGCGGCGGGATGTATACCAAGGTCATGGCGGCCAAGCGGGCGGCCCAGTCCGGAGCAGCCACCATCGTCGCGTCTGGTGCGGAGCCGGAAGTATTGGTGCGTCTGGCATCAGCCGAACCGGGCGTCGGAACCCTTTTCCAACCGGCCCAGACCCGACTGGCCGCCCGCAAGCAGTGGCTGGCCGGGCAGTTGCGGGCTCAGGGAGAGGTCCAGGTCGATGCCGGCGCTGCGGCCGCCCTGCGACAGGGTGGTCGTTCTCTGCTGCCGATCGGCGTCATCCGGGTCGACGGAAAGTTCGATCGCGGTGATCTCGTACGCATTATTGACGAAACGGGACGGGACTTCGCGCGCGGACTCGTCAACTACAGTGCGGATCAGGCGCGCAAGCTCTGTCGTCAGCCCAGCAGCGCGATTGCCGATGTGCTGGGCTTCGCCGAGGAAGACGAATTGATCCATCGTGATAATCTGGTCATCCTCTGACCGTCGATTCTCGCGTATCACCCGGCGTCTCGCCCCCGCGCCCAGCAGACGAATTCGGCGACAGAAGGTCATCGTCCATTCGTTGAAAGGAGTCTTTGGTATGTCGATGGTCCCCTCTGCCTATGTCGGGCTCTGGCGTCGTGATGAATTGGTGGATGCACAGGGTGTTCGCGACGACACGACGGAGGTCTACTGGTTGCAGAGCCATGGGCTCTATGTCGACTTGCGGATTCCCGCCGGACGCCCCGATTTTCGGCTGGACTGGCTCGTTGCGGATTGCCCGCCGCACCACCGGGAATGGCTTTCCCGTCAGGAGGGCTTTGCCGGGGTGCTCGACGTTCAGGGCGATCTCTGCCACTGGCAGCGGGATCTGGATCTGCAACCGCCGGGCGCTTTCGAGGATCGCGGGCGGATCGAGTTCCTCGACCAGGTGCACATGATCGAGACGGGCACCCTGGTCGATTATGTGGAGCGCTGGCGCAAAACGACACCGGTGAACGAGCAACGCGTGCTGGCCATGCGCATGAAGCCCTCGTCCAGGGCGCGAGCCGGCGTGTTCGTCGCGGTCGGCAACGACTTCATGTATGCCATCGACTGGCAGGGCGAGATTCCCCTGCGGGGTCGCGATATCGAGGGATCGGTTTCGGAACAGTCCCGGTTTCGGGGCTGCGAGATTGGCTACGGACATATCTGGGGCAGTCAGCCCTGGATCATCGAACGATCCTCTCTGCCGATCGTCGAGGGCAGTCGATTGCTGCCGCCGTCGGTGACCATTCCAGCGGCAGGGACCGACTGGTCGCCGCCGCTCGGTTCGGTGTTGCGGGATACGAGTGCGGTCTGGACGATCTTGGAACATGCCTATCCAACACTGCTCACCGCCGAAGGCTGACGCCCGTCCCTGACGGTTTTGCCTCCGCCCCGGCGAGTTAACCGCGCTAAGCCGACCAGGCTCGACTCCGTCGACATGCGCCCTCATTGCGCATCCAATGCACTGTTCCGGTGCCGCCATGTTTTCCCCTCGATTGTTGTGCTTATTCCAACTGTCTGACTATAAAAGAATATTCTTGCCGGGTTCTTTTGGCACAGGTTCTGCTAACTGGTATTACTGTTTCGTTGTTTGGTAATACTCAAGAGGTGGGGCATGAAAAAAACGATCAAAACGTTCTTCAACATGGTTGCTGGTGCAGCCTTTCTCAGTATGTCCGCCACGGCACTCGCCGAGCCCCTGAAGATCGGGTACAGCGATTGGCCGGGCTGGGTTGCATGGCAGATCGCCATCGAGAAACAGTGGTTCAAGAAAGAGGGTGTGGACGTCAAGTTCGACTGGTTCGACTACGTGCCGTCCATGGATGCCTTTGCCGCAGGCAAGCTGGATGCGGTTTGCATGACGAACGGCGATGCGCTGGTGACCGGTGCGACCGGCGGCAAGAGTGTCATGATTCTCATCAACGACTACAGCAACGGCAACGACATGGTCGTTGGCGGCCCGGGCATCAACTCCCTGAAGGACCTCAAGGGCAAGAAGATCGGCGTGGAAATCGGCTTTGTCGATCACCTGCTGCTGCTCAACGGTCTCAAGAAGGCCGGGATGACCGACAAGGACGTGACCCTGGTGAACGTGCCGACCAACGAAACCCCGCAGGTTCTGGCCTCCGGTCAGGTTTCCGCCATCGCCGCCTGGCAGCCGAACTCCGGCGTGGCGCTGAAGATGGTTCCGGGCTCCAAGCCGATCTACACCAGTGCCGACGAGCCCGGCCTGATCTATGACGTCCTGGCGGTCTCGCCGCAGAGTCTGGCCCTGCATCGCGACGAATGGAAGAAGGTGATCAAGGTCTGGTACAAGGTCGTCAATTACATCAACGACCCGAAGACCCACGAAGATGCGATCCGCATCATGGCCTCGCGCGTTGGCGTGTCGCCGAAGGAATACCAGTCGTTCGTGGACGGCACCAAGATCCTGACCCTCAAGGAAGACAAGGTGCATTTCAAGAAGGGTGACGGCTTCAGCTCGATCTATGGCTCCAGCGCGATCGTCGACAAGTTCAACGTCGACAACAAGGTCTACGCCAAGCCGCAGGACATCGATTCCTACATCGATCCGTCCCTGATCGAAGAAATGAAGTAATCCCTGAAAGTAATCCCTGAGCCGGTCATCAGATAGACCGCGGAGACGATCACAATGTCGAATTCATCATGGTTCGCCGTACGCCGGGAATTGTCACCGAAACGACGCCTGTTCCTGTCGTTGATGAGTTTCGGCATTCCGCTGTTGCTCTGGTGTCTGGTCAGTTACGTACCGGGCATCTGGCACCCGATGGTGAAGATCACCAATCCGGGATCCGTCAGTTACTTCAGCGATGGCATGATGCTGCCGAAAGCCTCGTTCCATCGTGAGGTAGAGCGCCTCGAAAAAGAAGGCAAGGCACCGCCGCAGGGCGTGCCCGCCAATCCGGTGTATCTGCCGGCGCCCCATGAGGTCGCAGAGGCCTTCTACACCGCCTTCACCACCCCCCCGCAACGTCGCGACGAGAAATGGCTGTACCAGAGTCTCGGCGACAGTATTTCGGTCATCTTCCTGGGCTTCGTGATCTCGACCCTGATCGGCCTGCCGCTCGGCATTCTTGCCGGCACCTACGATTTCTTCGGGCGGCTGACCGAACCGTTCGTCGAGTTCTTCCGCTATCTCCCCGCGCCGGCCTTCGGGGCGCTGGCGGTGGCCATCCTCGGCATCAACGAGGCGCCGAAAATCGCGATCATCTTCATCGGCACGTTCTTCCAGCAGGTGCTGGTGATGGCCAATACCACCCGCAAGCTCGATCCCTCGCTGCTTGAGGCGGCGATGACCCTGGGTGCCAAGCGGTTGACCCTGTTGTTCAAGGTGGTGATTCCCGGTGTGTTGCCGGATCTGTTCCGCGACATGCGCATCCTGCTGGGCTGGGCATGGACCTACCTGATCGTCGCCGAGATGATCGGCGCGAGTTCGGGGATCACCTGGTTCATCACCCAGCAGGCCCGCTACAAGAACTTCGACAACGTGTACGCCGCCATCATGATGATCGGGATCATCGGAATCGCCACCGATTTGTTCCTTGCCTGGCTGGGCCGGCGCATCTTCCCCTGGCAGCGTGGCGCCAAGGCCTGACTCAGACGCCGAGCGCAGTGAAGAGAACCGCATAAGGAACCTAAGGTAGGAGTGGCCCATGAACGACATGAATCTCCCCAGCTATCTCGATCAGTCGCCGGAAGTCCGCGACCGCTTCGAGCGCCTCAAGCAGCGCCCGGTGACCCTGGAGGTCAAGGGGCTGCACAAGCAGTTCGACTCCGTTCAGGGCAAGGTCACCGCGCTCAAGGACATCAACTTCAAGGTGCACAAGCGCGAATTCGTCTGCGTCATCGGCCCGTCGGGCTGCGGCAAGTCCACCCTGATCCGGATACTCGCCGGTCTGGAGCAGGCCACCGAGGGTGAGGTCCTGCTGAACGGGGAGGCGGTGGACGGTCCGGGGCCGGATCGCGGCATGGTCTTTCAGGGCTATACCCTGTTTCCCTGGCTGACGGTGAAGAAGAACGTCATGTTCGGGCTCGAGGTGTCCGGCCGCGGCGGTTTGCCGGAGCAGGAGGCCATGCAGTGGATCGATCTCGTCGGTTTGTCCAAGTTCGCCGACCACTATCCGCATCAGC
Organism: Halothiobacillus diazotrophicus; assembly: GCF_001663815.1. NCBI lineage: Bacteria > Pseudomonadati > Pseudomonadota > Gammaproteobacteria > Chromatiales > Halothiobacillaceae > Halothiobacillus > Halothiobacillus diazotrophicus. Next base: position 1,901,254 of record NZ_CP016027.1, on the reverse strand, counting down.
TCTCCGGCGGCATGAAGCAGCGCGTGGCCATCGCCCGTGCGCTGGCCAACCAGCCGCGCATCCTGCTGATGGACGAGCCTTTCGGCGCCCTGGATGCCCAGACGCGCGCCAAGATGCAGTCCTACCTGATGGAGATCTGGAAGAACATCGACGTCACCATCCTGTTCATCACCCACGATCTGGACGAGGCCGTCTATCTCGCCGACCGCGTGCTGGTGCTGAAGGCCCATCCGGGCGAAGTCCAGGAAATCATCGAGGTGCCGGTGCCCCAGCCGCGTTCCGTGGGTCAGCAGCTGTCGCCGGAATTCCTGGCGACCAAGAAACGCCTGGAGGCCCTGATTCATCCGCCGGGGGAGAAGGAGGCCGAAGGCGACCATCTGAACATGATGCGCATGGTGCGTGTCGACGACGACGTGAGCGATATTTTCTGATGACGCGCGAACCGAACACTCGGCGTTGGCATGCCCTGACCTGGGAAGAAGTCGGTCAGTGCGTCGCCGAGGGCATCGACACGGCAGTTCTGCCGGTCGGTGCCACCGAGCAGCACGGTCCGCATCTGGGCTGCGGCATGGATACCGAGCTGGCCGATCAGCTCTGTGCCCGCGCCGCCGAGGCGGCGGGTGCGCTGCTGCTGCCGACGCTGCCGTTCGGTTGTTCGATCGGTCATTCGCGTCGTTGGCCGGGTACCCTCGCCCTCCAGCCCAAGACCCTGATCGACGTGATCAAGGATATCGGTGACTGGGTGTGCGCCTCTGGCGTCAAGCGCCTGATCATCGTCAACAGTCACGTGACCAACGCGGCGCCGCTGCGTTGTGCACTCGAAATGCTGCGTGCCGACCACGACGACCTGATGGTCGCCGTCGTCAACAGCGCGCACATCAGTGAGCGCGTTCGCGAGCGACATTTCGCCGATGCCGAAGACTGGCACGCCAATGCCGCCGAGACTGCGCTCATGCAGGCCATCGCACCCGAGCTGGTGCGCGAGGATCGTCTGGCGACGGCCGACGATCCGGATCGCACCGTCGGCTGCGTGTTTTCCCACCCCGTCAACCGAACCAGTCTCAACGGCGTTACCGGGACGCCGTCGACAGCCACGCCCGACGACGGGCGCGCGCTGTTCGACTGGATGGTTGAGGACCTGACGGCGCTGATCCGCCGGGCGATGCGGGAGGCCCCGCCGTTGGCCCATGGCTACAGCGCGTCGATTTATGGCGACAAGGTCGCTGCAAGTTAAGCACTGAACATTAGGGATTGGTCATGAAATCCAACAGTACCTTTGAACAGAAATCGACCCCGGAAATCGAGGCCATCCAGAAGCAGCTCAAGAGCCGGGGCGTGAAGTACTGCCTCGGGGCCTATGTCGACATCCATGGCGTGCCGAAGGGCAAGGTCGTGCCGATCGACCACCTCGAGCACATGGCGCACGGCTCCGAGCTGTACACCGGCTATGCGCTCGATGGCCTCGGCCAGCGGCCCAACGACGACGAGATCGCCTCCGTGCCGGATCTCGACCACATCATCCAATTGCCGTGGCAGCCGGAAATGGCCTGGATGCCGGCGGACAACACCTTCCACGGCGAACCGTACCCGCTCAACACCCGCGTGGCGCTGAAGCTGCAGTTGGCCAAGGCCGCCGAGATGGGCTTTGGCATGAACCTCGGCATCGAGGCGGAGCTGTTCGTGCTCAAGCAGAACGAGGACGGATCCCTGGCGGTACCAAATCCGGACGACCGCCTGACCAAGCCCTGCTACGACGCGCGCTGCTTCCTCGACCAGTTCAGCTGGCTGGATCGGATGGCGACCACGATCAACGACCTGGGCTGGGATCTGTATTCCTTCGACCACGAAGACGCCAACGGCCAGTACGAGTTCGACTTCAAATATGCCGACGCGCTGACCACCTGCGACCGCTACACCTTCCTGCGCCTGATGGCCAAGGAATACGCCAAGCAGGAAGGGTTGATCGCGACCTTCATGCCCAAACCGTTCGCCAACAAGACCGGCAACGGCGCGCACTTCAACATGTCGCTGTACGATCTCGAGTCCGGCAAGAACCTGTTCGCTTGCGATCCCAAGGACGATCCGAAGGGTCTGGGTCTGACCGAGCTCGGTTATCAGTTCATCGCGGGCGTCCTCAAGCACGGCAAGGCGCTCTGCGCGGTGCTCGCGCCGACGGTCAACAGCTACAAGCGCTTGGTTCGTCAGGGCGACATGCCGTACTTCACCTGGGCGCCGGTGTTCAATTCCTTCGGTTCCAACAACCGCACCAATTCCATCCGCGTGCCCATGGGCGGCGGGCGTTTCGAGTCGCGCAATGCCGACGGTGCGGTCAACCCGTACTTGGCGGCGACGCTGGTGCTGGCCGCCGGCCTCGAAGGCATTCGCGAGGGGCTCGACCCGGGCAAGCCGCAGGAGGACAACCTGTACGAACTGAGCGAAGCGGAGCGCACGGCCCGGGGTATCGAATTCCTGCCCAACAACCTGCTGGCGGCGGTGGAGGCCTTCGAGGCCGATCCGTTCGTCACCGAGGTGCTGGGTCAAGAGTTGCGCGACGAGTTCGTCACCTACAAGCGCCGCGAGTGGACCGATTACCACCAGAGCATTTCCGCCTGGGAAGTGCAGCGGTACAGTCACCTGTTCTGAGGAGGGCACGCTGATGAATGATCTGAACAAGGGCCAGATCAGCCGGATCAGCATTTCACTCCCGGCGCGGTTGCTGGGCGAACTGGATCGCATGGTGACGGAACGGGGCTTCGAAAGCCGCTCCCAGGCCATCGTCGAAATGATCAACCGGCAGCTGGTCGCCCACAAGAGCGAGTTGGGCAACGAAGTCATGGCCGGCACCATCACCCTGGTGTACGACCACTCGACGCCCGGGCTGCAGAAGGATCTGGCGGATCTGCAGCACAAGTACATCGACGAGGTGATCAGTTCGCTGCATGTGCACTTGATGCAGAATCAGACCATGGAGGTCATTCTCGTGCAGGGGCCGGCCGCGAAACTGCAGTGGATCGCCGACCAGATGGTGACCTGCGGCGGTGTGATTACCGGCCGCTTGCAGCTCACCACGACGCAGATTCCGCCCCTGCATCCGCTGTCGTAGCGGCCGGGGCGACGCACGGCGAAGAACGCCGTGCCACCATGATTCAAGAATGCTATTTAGCGGAGCTTAATGAGGAGAACCAATGGCTAAGATGCTTTACGAAAACCGAATGCCGGGCGGCACGCACTGGTCGCTGGAGATGAAGCAGGGCACCACGCTCAAGCTCATCGACCAGGAAGGCGGTGCGAACGTGGGCATGCTGTTCTACAACCCGCAAAATCCGCTGGAGCGCTACAACGCGCCGGATACCCTCAAGTGCCAGCATACCTTCAAGTTGACGCAGGGGCATTGCCTGTACTCGGACATGGGGCGGATCTTCTGCTCCATCGTCGACGATACCGTCGGCTGGCACGACACGGTGGGCGGAAATCTGAGCAAGGCGAAGCTGCGGGAAAAATGGCAGGAACGCACCTATCAGGAAGCGCGCAACGACTGGACCCTGAGCGGTACGGACAGTTTCCTCGTCGAGCTGGCCAAGTACGGGCTGGGCAAGAAGGATCTGGCGGCCAACCTCAATCTGTTCAGCAAGCTGGTGGTCGCCGAGGACGGCGCGTTGCAGTTCGTCGAAGGCAACAGCCAGGCGGGCGATGCCATCTCCCTGAGGTTCGAGATGGATACGCTGGTGGTGTTCCATACCTGTCCGCATCCGATGAACCCGGCGCCGGCCTATCCGAAAAAGCCGGTGATCTACCAGCTCTGGCAGGCCGATCCGGTGACGGCGGACGACGAGTGCATGAACGCCTGCGCGGAAAACCAGCGCGGTTTCCAGAACAACGAACGCTATCTCGCCGGTTGCCACACCGGCGCCTGCTGTAGCTGAGGAGCGCACATCATGATCCGAGAAAGCATGCTGCACGCCGACGACAGTTGTTTCCGTCAGGTCGTCCCGGCCGGCGATTATTTCATCCATACGGTGCTCAAGGGCCAGACCGTTCGCATCCTGGACCTGGCAGGCAACCAGGCGGCCGATACGCTGTTCTACAGCGCGTCCAATCCGACCGAACGCTACAGCGCCATCGACACGATCCGTGAGCAGGGCAACGTCTACCTCACCACGGGCACGATGCTGCTCAGCAGCGAAGGTAATCCGATGCTGGAGATCGTGGCCGATACCTGCGGTCGCCACGACACCCTGGGCGGCGCCTGCGCGACCGAATCGAACACCGTGCGCTACGGGCTGCATACCCAGTGCATGCACGCCTGCCGGGACAGCTGGATGCTGGCGGTGGCCGAGCATGCCGACATGGGCCTGAGCAAGCGGGACATCACGCACAACATCAATTTCTTCATGAATGTACCCGTGACGCCCGAGGGTGGGTTAACCTTTGCCGACGGGATTTCGGACGCCGGCAAGTACGTGGAGCTCGAGGCCAAGATGGACGTGATCGTGCTCATTTCCAACTGCCCTCAGCTCAACAACCCCTGCAACGCGTATAATCCGACCCCGATCGAGGTTCTGGTCTGGAACCCCTGAGTGAATCCGGCAGCCTCGTCGGCTGCCCCGCGCGGGACGTCCCGCTGCGGCTCTGAAGCCATGTGGGACGGCCCACACCCAGGGAGTATGCGGCTCTGCTGCCGCACGACAACATCATGTTCAAGAAGGTTCTGATTGCCAACCGGGGTGCGATCGCCTGTCGCATCATCCGGACACTCAAAGAGATGGGCATCGCCTCGGTGGCGGTCTATTCCGAAGCCGACCGACACGCCCGCCACGTCATCGAGGCCGACGAGGCCATCTTTCTCGGGCCCGCACCCGCCAATGAAAGCTATCTGCGCCAGGACAAGATCCTGGACGCCGCCCGGTCGACGGGTGCCGAGGCCATCCACCCCGGATACGGATTCCTGAGCGAGAACGCCGCCTTCGCCGAGGCCTGCGAAGCCAACGGTATTGCCTTCATCGGGCCCACGCCGCAGCAGATGTGCGACTTCGGGCTCAAGCACACCGCGCGCGAACTGGCCGAGCGCAATGCCGTGCCGCTCCTGCCGGGCAGCGGCCTGCTGAACGACGCGGCGCATGCCCTGACCGAGGCCGAGCGGATCGGCTATCCGGTCATGCTCAAGAGCACCGCCGGCGGCGGGGGCATCGGCATGCAACTGTGCTGGAACGCGACGGAGCTGGGCGAGGCCTTCCACTCCGTGGAGCGGTTGTCGCGCAGCAATTTCAGCCAGGGCGGCATCTTCCTCGAGAAGTACGTCGAAATCGCCCGGCATATCGAGGTACAGATCTTCGGCGACGGCCGCGGCAACGTCGTTGCCCTCGGCGAGCGAGACTGTTCCGTGCAGCGCCGCAATCAGAAGGTCATCGAGGAAACCCCGGCACCGGGGTTGGACGACGCCACGCGGGCGCAGCTCTATGAGGCCGCGTTGCGCCTGGGCCGTGCCGTGAACTATCGATCTGCCGGTACGGTGGAATTCGTCTACGACGTCAAGGAGGACGCGTTCTACTTCCTGGAGGTCAACACGCGCCTGCAGGTGGAGCATGGCGTGACCGAGATGGTCACCGGCACCGATCTCGTGGCGTGGATGCTGCAGGTGGCGGCGAACGAACCGCCGACGCTGGACCGCGACGTTTTCGCGCCACAGGGCCATGCCGTCCAGGTGCGCCTGTACGCCGAGGATCCCGGCAAGCAGTTCCAGCCGAGCGCCGGTCTGCTGAATGCGGTCGAGTTCCCGGACGACCAGCCCGCCCATCGCCTGCGGATCGACAGCTGGATCGAGACCGGTACCGAAGTCTCGGCCTACTACGACCCCATGCTGGCAAAGATCATTGCCCATGGCGCGGATCGGACCGAGGCGCTGGCGAATCTCGCCGCCGCCCTGAAGAACACCCGCGTCTATGGCATCGAGACCAACCTCGACTATCTGCAGCAGGTGATTGCCGACGATGTGTTCGTCGAGGGTCGCCAATACACCCGCTATCTCGGCCGATTCGCCTTCAGGCCGCGGACGATCGATGTGCTCTCGCCGGGCACCCAGTCCATGATCCAGGATTATCCGGGGCGGACGGGCTACTGGGATATCGGCGTGCCGCCCTCCGGCCCGATGGATGCGCTGGCGTTCCGCGTCGCCAACCGTATCGTGGGCAATCCGGAGGGCGTGGCCGGGCTGGAACTCACCATCACCGGCCCGACACTGCGCTTCAATGCCGATACCGTGATTGCGTTGACCGGTGCCCGGATGAAGGCCGAGCTGGACGGCGTCGCGGTTGCCTACGGCCAACCCGTCGCGGTGGCCGCCGGGGCCGTGCTCAAGTTGCGCGGCATTCCCGCCAAGGATGGGGGCGGCGGTGGCAGCCGGACCTACCTCGCCGTGCAGGGCGGGTTCGACGTGCCCGACTACATGGGCAGCAAGTCGACCTTCACCCTCGGTCAGTTCGGTGGTCATGCCGGCCGGACGTTGCGGGTCGGCGATGTGCTGCGTTTGAATGCGCCGGGTGCCGATCTCGCCGCCTGCACGCCGGCGCCCGCCAGCCTGGTGCCCGACTTCGCGCGTCACTGGAACATCGCCGTGATGTACGGCCCGCACGGCGCGCCTGACTTCTTTACCGACGAGGACATCGCCACCTTCTTCGCCACCGACTGGGAAGTGCATTACAACTCCAGCCGCACCGGCGTCCGCCTGATCGGCCCGAAACCGGCCTGGGCGCGCCGGGATGGCGGCGAGGCGGGCCTGCATCCCTCGAACATTCACGACAACGCCTACGCCATCGGCGCCGTCGACTTCACGGGCGACATGCCGGTGATCCTGGGGCCGGACGGTCCGAGCCTCGGCGGTTTCGTCTGCCCGGTCACCATCGTGCAGGCCGAACTGTGGAAGATGGGCCAACTCAAGCCGGGCGACACGATCCGCTTTCACTGTATCGACGTGGCCGAGGCCAATCGGCGGGAAGCGGCACAGGATGCCGCCATTGCGGCGCTCGCCGCGTTCGATCACACCGTGACGGCGACGCGGACGGCCGGGGCATCCGCGTCGCCGATCCTCTACCGGAGCGAGCATGCCCACGCCCAGAATGCGGGCGAGCCGGTCGCGGTCTGCTACCGACAGGCGGGCGACAAGTATCTGCTGGTGGAGTACGGCCCGCTGGTGCTGGATCTGGATCTGCGTTTCCGGGTGCATGCACTGATGACCTGGATGCAGGAAGCCCGCGTACCGGGGATCCTCGATCTCACGCCCGGCATCCGTTCCCTGCAGGTGCACTACGACAGCCGGATCATCACCCAGTCCGATCTGCTGGCAGCGTTGCGAAAAGCAGAGGCCGAACTGCCGGCCATCGACGACATGGAAGTGCCGAGTCGCATCGTGCACCTGCCCTTGTCCTGGGACGATCCGTCCACGCAGCTGGCCATCGAGAAATACATGCAGTCGGTGCGTCCGGACGCGCCCTGGTGCCCCAGCAACATCGAGTTCATCCGCCGCATCAATGGACTGGACAGCATCGACGCGGTGCAGAAGATCCTGTTCAGCGCCAGTTACCTCGTCATGGGGCTGGGCGACGTCTATCTCGGCGCGCCTGTCGCCACGCCGATGGATCCGCGCCATCGCCTGGTGACCACCAAGTACAATCCGGCCCGTACCTGGACCCCCGAAAATGCCGTGGGCATCGGCGGCGCCTATCTCTGCGTCTACGGCATGGAAGGGCCGGGCGGCTACCAGTTCGTCGGCCGCACGGTACAGATGTGGAACCGCTACCGTCAGACCGCCGATTTCACCGACGGCAAGCAGTGGCTGCTGCGCTTCTTCGACCAGCTGCGCTTCTACCCGGTCTCCTCCGAGGCGCTGGCAAAGATGCGTGAGGAATTCCCGCAGGGTCGCTTCAAGCTCAAGATCGAGGAAACCGTGCTCAAGCTGCGCGACTACCGCGCGTTCATCGAGGCCGAGCGCGCATCCATCGACGCCTTCCAGCAGCATCGTCATGCTGCTTTCGAGGAAGAGCGCGAACGCTGGGTGGCGACGGGGCAGGCCCATTACGAGGCGGACCCTGCCGGCGATGCGGCAAGCGCAGATGCCGGGATCGATCTGCCGGAAGGCTGCGAGGCGCTGGCCTCACCGGTTACGGGCAGCGTGTGGCAGGTAGCGGCGAAACCCGGCGATCGCGTGGCCGCGGGACAGGCCCTGGTGGTGGTCGAGGCCATGAAGATGGAAATCGCCATCGAGGCCGACGAAGCCGGCACCGTGGTCGAGGTGCTCTGCGCCCAGGGCACGCCGGTTTCCGCCGGGCAGACGTTGCTGGTGCTCCGGCCGGATGTCTGATTTTCGGGTCGCGGCGAGTTGCCTGCGGTATCCGCTCATCCCCACCTGTCCAGAAACTTCCTTCATGACCGTGGGGTAATTCCTGTTGCGCAATTATGTGGCGAATTTGCCGATCTGATACATTGGCGTCATCTGTTTTAGGGATAACGCCTGAATGCCGATGTGTGTTGTGATCACCCCGATTCTCGACCCGTTTCGGAGCCGACCAAGGGCCAGCGATCGATGCCGCTGAACCGAGTCGCCCGGAGGGAGAGCGGGGTGCTGCCGGGGTGGCTCCTGCTGTCCTTTCTCGGTCCTTTGCTCCTGGTGGGGGTGCTCAGTCTCTGGGTGGAGTCCGAGCAATATCATCTCGAGAATCGTGAAGTCACCCAGGATGCCAATCAGGCCGGTATGACCTACGGCGCCCAGATCGCCAACCGCCTGATGGCCCATTATGCCGAGCTGGAGTTCGTGGCCGTCGAGCTGATCGGGTCCGGCAACGACCCGACGACACCGGATGAAAAGACCGTGCAGACGCTGCGCCGCTTCATGGCGACGCACCCCGGTTTGTATGCCTTCAATGTCCAGTCCGCCGACGGTAACCGAATTCTCTGGTCGACCAAGCACCAGTCTTCCGACCCCATTGATTCGGGGCGCGACTTCACGGCCCTCGCGGGCAATGCCAACCTGATGTTCGGACAGGCACAGTTCGCGCCCCGGATCGGTTTTCATGTGCTGACCACGCGCTACCGCTTGCGAGACGCATCGGGCAAGACCCGTTACTTCGTGGGGACGCCCTACCGGCTCGACTATCTCCTGGCGGGCGTGGTCACGCGCATTCCCTGGGACTTTGCGGTGATCGACACGCGGGACGGAAGCGTCCTCGGTACCTGGCGGCGGGACCGGGTCGAGTTCGATCAGCCGGATCTGGCACGATTCGGCAAACGCCTGCAGATCAGCGGCTACCCGTTGGCGGTCCGGGTCGCCTGGCCGAAAGGGCTGGTGCGTGAACGTTATCTCGAGGCGGCGCCGTCGCGCTGGGTGTTCGAGGTCGGGGCCTTGCTGTTGCTGTTGCTCGCGGTCTACTGGGTGACGGCGCTTCTGCGGCGACGGGCCCAGGATGCGTTGCGTCTGCAACGGCTGAGCGACTTCAATGCCCTGTTGGCGCAGGCCAGTCAGGTGGTCGCCGACAGCGTTCGGGAAGATGATCTGTTCCAGGCAATTTGCGATCTCGCCATTCGTTATGGTCATCTGAAATTGGCCTGGGTAGGGCGCCCGGACGATGCGCAGCGTTTCCAGTTCATCGCTGCGGGGGGCGATGTGTCGTATATCGACGGACTGTTCATCTCGGCGGACCCCTCGATTCCTGAAGGTCAGGGGGCCGGTGGGCGTACCTGGCGGGAGGGTCGGGCCTATTACAGCGAGTCGTTCGGCGCGACCGTAACGCTCAAGCCTTGGCAGGCACGCGCCGAACGATGGGGGCTGCGTGCCGGTGCCACGCTGCCCATCCTGCAGAATGGGCGGACCGTGGCCGTCCTCGCCGTATTTCACGAGCGCGCCAACATCTGGGACGATGACCTGCGTCGGCTGCTGGAAGATCTGGCTCAGGCCATTTCCAACGGTCTGGACCGGTTGGAGGCTGCCGAACGCAAGCGTCAGCTCGAACAGGATCTCGAACGTGCCCGGGTGTATCAGCGCACCCTCTTCGAACGGAATGCGGCCGGTATCCTGATCATCGATGCCCAGCGCATCATCGTCGACGTGAATACCTCCCTATGCGAGATGACGGGGTTTCCGGCCGAGGTGCTGATCGGGCAGAGCCTGGCCATGCTATACGCCGACGACCGGCCTTTCGACGATTTCGCCGACTTCTACGAATCCCGGATCCGTTCGGAAGCCTCGATTCAACTGATGATGTCGCTGCAGCGCAGCAATGGGGAGACCCTGACGGTTCAAGCGCTGGGCACCAAGATCAGCCTGCCGCAGGGCGGCAGCGGCGTGTTGTGCAGCATGATCGATATTACGGCTTTGCAGGAAGCGCGGGAGCAGGTCCAACGCCAGGCATTGCACGATATCCTCACCGATCTGCCGAACCGGCGGGCGCTCGACAACCATTTGCCCCTGGCGATTGCCCGTGCCCAGCGCAATCAGGGGGTGGTAGCCGTTGGCATGATGGATCTCGATAACTTCAAGCCGGTCAACGATACCTGGGGGCATACGGCCGGAGACCGGTTGCTCAAGGAACTGGGGTTGCGGCTGAAGAACCACCTGCGGGAGACGGATCTGCTGGCCCGGCTCGGGGGGGACGAGTTCGTGATCGTCATCGAGGACCTGGATGCGGATCATGCGGCCGAGCAGCTATCTCGGGTGTTGGATCGTCTGCACCGGGCCGTCGAATCCCCCTTCGACGTGGCACCGGGCGCTCAGGCCGTCGTGGGGCTGAGTCTGGGGGTCGCGCTTTTCCCTTTTGACGGGACGGATGGGGACAGTCTCATTCGTCTGGCCGATGCAGCGATGTATCGAGCCAAGCAGAACAAGCAGCATCGACAGAATTGGTGGCAGCCGAGCGTGTCGGAGATCGACGAGGCGGAAGCATTGGCGGAAGATGCGTCGTTCGATGTCTTCGGCGAGGATGCCAACGCCCTCCTGGCCAAGTCGCAGCCGTACCTGAAGCCTGTGACGGATCGTTTTATCGAGCATTTCTACACCGAACTCAGCCAGGAAGCGCAGATGCATACGATTCTGCGCAACTTCACCACCGAGCAGGTCCGTTCTTTGATGACGCAGCAGGCGGCCTATCTTCAGTTCCTGCTTGCTCCGTCCACGACGCAGGCCATGATTCACGATCGTGCGCGCCATGTCGGACAGGTTCATGCCCTGGTCGGGGTGTCGGCCGTCTTGTTGACCCAGATGCTGTCGCTCTATCGCCGCCTGCTCAGCGAGCAGCTCAAGGAGTTTCAGCTGCCCACCGGGACGCGGTATCGGCTCCTGCAGACGGTGGAAGCGCGACTCCAGGCGGACCTGGAAATCCAGCTCGACATGGAGGGCCGGGTGCTCAGCGCCTATTTCGATCATCTGTCGCGTCCCATGCCGGCGGCCGGTACGTCCTGGATCGAGGCCAGCGCCCTCGACATCGACTGGCTGGGCGATTTACCCGGCATACAGGGCGCCATCCTGATGCGCTTGAGTCCGGAAGGGGTCTTCACGGTGGAGCGAAGTGCAGGCCCGCATGGCGGGCGCATCGCGGCGGTGCTCGGGGAGCCCGGGCGGGAAGCGGTAGTCGATCCCGACTCGCCCCGGGGGCAAGGGCTCAGTGCCCAGGCCTGGCGAAGCCTCCAGATACTGAGCACACCCTCCTATGCGTTGGATCCTCGCTATCGTGCCTGGCATAAGGTGGTCGAGCCACTGGGCCTGCGTTCCGCCCTGAGCGTACCGCTCCTCAATGCTGCCGGCCAAGCAGAGGCCGTTGTCAGTCTGTTCGGTGCCTACCCCAACCAGTTCGAGTCCGCGACGATCCAGCATTTCGCACGGGGCTTGCAACAGCGCTGGGAGCAGATCTGGCAGCGTTGTTCGACCCCGGCCCCCGTCATGCCGGAGGATCAGGCCATCGGATTGCGTCGTGCCCTCTTCTCGGGGGGGCTGCGCATGTTCATGCAGCCGGTTATCTCCCTAGCCACGGGTCGACTCGTCAAGGCCGAGGCGCTGGCCCGACTGCAGATGCCCGATGGGCAGATCATCCCCCCGGGCGTGTTTCTGCCGTTGCTCGGCCAAGCCGACCTGGATCATCTGTTCCGATTAGGGCTTGTCGCAACGCTGACCGAACTCACGCGATGGGATGCGGCGGGTCTGTCGATCGATATCGCCGTGAACTTGCCGCCCAGTAATCTCCTGGATGCCGAATGCCCGCGCTGGGTCGCGGAAACGTTGAGCCGGTTCAATGTCGCGCCGGAGCGGCTGACGCTGGAACTGCTGGAGACCCAGAGCATGGATGTGGCGCATCAGGACAGGACGATCGCCGCCTTTCTGGATCTCGGCGTGAAGCTGGCGATGGACGACCTGGGCTCCGGTTACAGCAGTCTGCTCCGTCTCTCCAAGGTGCCGTTCCACACGATCAAGATCGATCAGGGGCTCTTGCTGCATATCCGGGAAAATCCCGTTCAGGCGATCAGCCTGATCGCGTCGATCCTGCAGATGGGTAAGGATTTCGATCGGGAAGTCGTGGCCGAAGGTCTGGAGGATCTCGGGATGATCGAAGCCGTGACGCAGTTGGGTGCCGTCTTCGGACAGGGGTTCGGTATTGCGCGCCCCATGCCGGCAGACGAACTGCCTGCCTGGCGCCCGCCGGAGGGACTCCCTGTCGATGCCCGGGAGATCCGTACCTTCCTGGGGGCGCTGGCCTATCAGTGGCGCATGATGCATCAGAAGCGATCCGGTCACGGACAGCCCGAATCGGGATGCCCGCTGATGGCGTTCCTGCGCGCGTCTGGTCGAACGGATCCCGACGCGGCAGAATGGCATGCACAGTTGCAGGCCGCGCCATCAGATCCGGATCTGGCGGCCCGGTTGCTTTCCTGGCTGTCTGAGCAGGTCCACGAAGAGCAGGCGCGCGTCACCTGCCTGCGTTAGACCGACAGTCGCACACCCTAAGCTGTGCGCAGTTCCTGAAGGATGCGCTCGTAAATGGTCGACAGCGTGATCAGGTGTTCGGTGGGTACCTGTTCGTCGATCTGGTGAATGGTGGCGTTGAGCGGCCCGAGTTCGACCACCTGGGCACCCGTGGGGGCGATGAAGCGGCCATCGGAGGTGCCCCCGGCCGTCGAAGCGGCCGGCGTACTGCCGATGATCGTGCCGACGGCGCGTTCGACAGCCTGGACCAGTGCGGCACTTTCCGTGAGAAAGGGCGCACCGGACAGTTGCCAGTCCAGCGAATAATTCAATCCATGCTTGGCCAGGAGCGCGGTGACGCGTTCCTTGATCGAGTCCACGGTAGTCTCGGTGTTGAATCGGAGATTGAACTGGATGTTCAGGGTGCCGGGAATGACGTTGTTGGCACCCGTGCCGGCCTGAATGTTCGCCACTTGCAGGGTGGACGGCGGAAAATGCGTATTGCCCTGATCCCATTCGATGGCCGTCAATTCCGCCAGAAACGGTGCGGCGCGATGCACGGGGTTGTCGGCGAGGTGTGGATAGGCGACATGCCCCTGCTTTCCCCGTATGACGAGATTGCCGGTGATCGAGCCGCGTCGCCCGATCTTGTATTCGTCTGCCAATCGGTGTTTGCTGGACGGTTCGCCGACCAGGCACCAGTCGATCCGTTCCCCTTGTGTCTTGAGCCAGTCGACCACCTTCACGGTGCCGTCCGTCGCGCGCCCTTCCTCGTCGCTGGTGATCAGGAAGGCCAGTCGGAACGGTGGGGTTGGCGTGTCCGCAAGAAATCGTTCACAGGCGGTGACCATGGCGGCAATCGAGCCTTTCATGTCGGCCGTGCCACGTCCGAACAGGATGTCCGCGTGAATCTCGGCAGCAAAGGGCGGGTGCTGCCAGGCGGATTCGTCACCGGTGGGCACCACGTCGGTGTGGCCCGCGAAGCAGAACAAAGGCCCCGTCTCGCCCCGGATTGCCCAGAGGTTGTCGACGTCACCGAAGCGCAGGTTGTGGATACGGAATCCAAGCGCGCTCAGGCGCTCGGCCAGCAGCGGTTGGCAACCGGCATCCTCCGGCGTCACGGAGGGGCGCGAGACCAGTTCCTGGGCAAGGGCGACGGTGGCGTCGGCGTGACGACGAGGGCTCATGCGCCTACCTCCTGCCATTGTTCCGGGTCGAAGCCGATCAGCGTGGTGTCTCCAGCCACCAGGATCGGTCGTTTGATCAGGCTGGGGTTGGCCAGCGCGGCCGCGCGTGCGCCGGCGGCGTCCATGCTGGATCGTACCGCCTCCGGGAGCGCACGCCAGGACGTGCCGCGTCGATTGATCACAACGTCCCATCCGAAACGATCGATCCACTCGTCGAGCAGCGCTTCGGGGACGCCCTTTTTCTTGTAATCGTGGAACGCGTAGTCGACCCTCTGCTCATCCAGCCAGGCTCGCGCCTTCTTGACCGTGCTGCACTGCGGTATTCCGTAAACTGTCATCATGTTAATCATTTGTTCTGGCAAGTGAATTTGATTGGTCTGGATAGGAAAGTTTGATTTTTCCGTCTGTCGCGCCGGTCTAGACTGGGCTGTCATGATCATCCGGTTTTCGAGGGCGATTCTGCCCTTCGGACCCTTCAACCGAGGAGTGTGGCCTCATGAACCAGACCGCTTTGTCGCATCGTCGAACCGTCCCTATTTACCTGGTGGCGAGCCTCGCGCTGGGATTGGCATTTGCCCAGCCCGCCTCGGCCGATCAGCATGATCCGAATTGGGGCGCCTCGCTCCACGAGGCCGAGTGTGCTGGCTGTCACAAGACGCCCCATAATGCCGCATTTTACGAGTCGCGCCGTGGCAAGAAGCTGAAAAGCCGGGCCAGTGTGTTCACGATGGTTCAGTCATGTGCCAACTACTTCAATATAGCGTGGTTCGATGAGGAAGTGGATGCCGTGACCAGCTACCTCAACACCAAATACTACAAATACGACTGATCCGGGCCGAGCGCCGAGCAGCGCGTCAGGGGTGATCGAAGCGCAGCGAGAGATCGATTGCCCGAATATGTTTTGTCAGCCCGCCGATCGAAATGAAATCCACGCCGGTTTCGGCGATGGCCCGCAAGGTCGTCAAATCGACATTACCTGAAGCCTCCAGCTTGGCACGGCCCTGATTCAGTACCACCGCTGCGCGCAGGCCATCCAGATCGAAATTGTCCAGCAGGATCCGGTCCACCCCGATGGACAGGGCCTCGTGCAGTTGGGCGAGGGTTTCGACCTCCACTTCCAGCGGCAGATCGGGATGGATCTGGCGACTGGCCTGGACGGCAGCCGTAATCGAGCCCGCGGCCATGATGTGATTTTCCTTCAGCAGAACCATGTCGTAGAGACCGATGCGGTGGTTCAGACCACCGCCGCAGGTTACGGCGTATTTCTGTGCATGACGCAGACCCGGCAACGTCTTGCGGGTGTCGAGAATGTGCGCCTGGGTTCCGGCGACGATATCGACGTACTGCCGCGTCACCGTGGCCGTGGCGCTGAGGGTCTGCAGGAAGTTCAATGCGGTCCGTTCGGCCGTCAGTAGCGCACGCGCCGGTCCCGACAGCGTGCACAGCACGTCGTTGGCGGCGACCCGGTCGCCATCCTGCTTGAGCCAGTCGATCTGGATGCGATTCGAGACGCGGCGGAAGGCCGCCTCCGCCCAGGCGAGGCCGGCAAGCACGCAATCTTCGCGGGCAATGATCCGGCCCGTGTTCTCCTGTTCGATCGGGATCAGGCGGGCAGAGACGTCCCCGCTGCCAATATCCTCTTCGAGGGCTCGGGTCACGTCGTCGGCAATGTGTTGGGGGTCGATCATAGTTGCGTCATCCGAAGGCGGGACCGGTACTTTACTGCGCGTTTCGGGTTCGGGCCAGTCGGATGTCCGAAAATCGATTGGTGTCGGGCGCCTATTGTTGTCCCGTCAAACCTGTGTGGAAACAGGGCGCCCGAAAGATGGGGGCGACCAAAACCCCCCAGCTGGATGTTTTCAATCGATTGTCATATTGTCATATTCATGTCACTGCACTGAGGTTCAATGGTCATTACAGTGCAACACGAGTAGCGAGCATGGTGCGCAAGACAATTCTGATCGTTGAAGATGAAAAACCCATCCGCGAGATGGTGGCTTTCGCATTGGGGCGCGCGGGCTATGATCTGGTCGAGGCGGGCGATGTCGCCGAAGCCTTCGAGCAATTGTCCCACAAGTTGCCGGATCTGGTCCTGCTTGACTGGATGCTGCCCGGTGCCAGCGGTATCGAGTTCGCCCGCCGCATGAAGCGCGACGAACTGACACGGGATGTGCCGATCGTCATGCTCACCGCCCGGGGCGAAGAGGAAGACAAGGTCAGTGGCCTGGAGGCCGGTGCCGACGATTACATCACCAAGCCATTTTCTCCGCGGGAGTTGATGGCGCGGATCAAGGCCGTTCTTCGTCGGGTTTCCCCGGAAGGTGAAGGCGGCGTGATTGAGGTGGCGGGCCTTCGTCTCGATCCGGAGAGCCATCGGGTGACCGGCGGTGACGTGGACATCGAGATCGGACCGACCGAATTCCGTCTGCTGACCTTCTTCATGACGCATCCCGAACGCGTGTTCAGCCGGACCCAGTTGCTGGACCGGATCTGGGGGCGTAATGCCTACGTCGAGGAGCGTACTGTGGATGTGCATATCCTCCGCCTACGCAAGGCCCTGATGCCGAGCGGGTTCGATGCACTGATCCAGACGGTGCGCGGTGTCGGCTATCGCCTGTCGAGCAAGTCCTGATCGGGTTCGGTATATCATTTTCCGATCGTTGATCGTGGCGCCGGGGTCGAACTGACCCCGGTTTTGTTTTTCGTCTTCGCCCGCGAGAGTTTCAGTTGGCCCAGAAATCCGTTCCCTATCCCCCCACCTCGTCATCTCCAACGGATGTGCGACAGGGGCAGCGTCCCGCGCGAACGCTTCGCCTGAGCGTGGCGCGCTGGCGTCAGGAGCTGTTGGTGGTCGCACTGTGCGTCGGCGTCGGTGCGCTGGTGTTTCTGATCCTGGGGCAGTGGGGCTGGTCCGTGGCGGCGGCGCTGGCCGCGTACAACCTTTCCCTGGTCTATCGATTGATCCGTCTCGCGCGCAGTGCCCGACGGCATCAGCGGGGTCTGGCGGTGTACGGGATGCCCGGGCTCGTCCAGGATCGCCAGCGCCGCATCCGGACGGCATGGCGCCGGCGTCAGCGAAAACTCGTCGAACTGCTCAAGCGATACCACCATTCGGCCATGTCGGTGCCGGATGCCATGGTGGTGCTGACCCCCACGCGCGAGATTGAATGGTTGAACGACGCGGCCTGCGAGTTATTGAGCCTGTCGCGTGGGGATACCGGATTCCGCATCGACAATCTGATCCGGAGTCCGAGTTTCGTGCACTGGCTCAACGAGCAGGGCACGAGCTTGGAGTTCCAGTCGCCGGGCGACGAAAATCGCGCGATCAGCCTGCGCATGGAGCCATACGGCGAGGATCGCAATCTGCTGATCGGTCGGGACGTCACGGCGCTCTATCGGCTTCAGGGCGTCCGCCAGGACTTCGTGGCCAACGTGTCTCATGAGTTGCGTACGCCGTTGACGGTGCTCGCCGGTTATCTCGAGACCCTGCTCGACAGCGAGGAGGACGCCTCGAGCGAAATGCATCGCATCCTGACGAACATGCATCAGCAGTCGGAGCGGATGCGCCGGATCGTCGAGGATTTGCTGCTCCTGTCGCGTCTGGAAACGACCCATCCCGACGAGGAGTACTTCGAGTCGATCGATATGGCGGGCCTGCTGGGCATCATCGCGCACGACGCGCAGCTGTTGTCCGGGCCGGAGCAGCATGAAATCGTGCTGGAGGTGGATCCGCAGCTCTGGCTGGTGGGCATCATTCGCGAGTTGCACTCAGCACTCTCGAATCTGGTGTTCAACGCGGTCAAGTACACGCCGGGCGGCGGGAAGGTCACGATCCGCTGGTTCGCGAATGGCAAGGGGCAGCCCGTATTCGAGGTTCAGGACACCGGTATCGGCATCGAGCCGCGCCATATTCCCCGGTTGACGGAGCGGTTCTACCGGATTGACGTCGGCCGTTCCCGTGCTCGGGGCGGGACCGGGTTGGGTCTGGCGATCGTCAAGCATGTCATTCTGCGTCATGACGCCCAACTGGACATCACGAGCCAGCCGCACTTGGGCAGCACGTTCCGGGTGACCTTCCCGGCATTGCGTGCAGAACGTCATCGGATGGCGTCAGGCAGTGGCCCGAACGTCAACAAGGACTGATCCCGGTTATTCCACGCCCCATTTGCTCAGCCGATAGCGCAGCTGCCGGAGGGTCATGCCCAGTTGCCGGGCGGCCTCGCTGCGATTCCACCGCGTATCTTCAAGGGCATTGAGAACCATGCGCTGTTCTTCCGCCTCGAGGGCATTGTGCGGGGCCTGTCCAAAGTTGAGGCTGGGCAGGCCGGGGATTTCCAGATGCGCATCCTGGGCGGGCAAGTGTGCGGCGGGGGTCATGAGGGAGTCCGACAGGACTTTTCGGGTCAGCCGATCACCGTCACTGAGCGCCATCGCGCGCTCGAGCCGGTTTTCCAGCTCACGGATATTTCCCTCGAACGAAAGCGAAGCGAGCCAGCTGAGGGCGTCAGGCGTGATGTCCATCGGTGCGCACTGCTCCCGGGCCGCGAGCTTGTCGAGAATGTGTCGGCAGAGGATCGGCAAATCGTCGAGGCGATCTCTCAGGGGCGGGACCTTGAGTTCGATGACGTTCAGGCGGTAGAAGAGATCGTGGCGGAAACGGCCTTCGCGCACGGCGGCTGCAAGATCCTGGTGGGAGGCCGAGAGGATGCGGACGTCGACGGGAATCTCGCTGTGCTCGCCGACGGGGCGTACTTTCCGCTCCTGAATCACGCGCAACAACTTCACCTGGAGAC
This sequence comes from Halothiobacillus diazotrophicus, assembly GCF_001663815.1. NCBI lineage: Bacteria > Pseudomonadati > Pseudomonadota > Gammaproteobacteria > Chromatiales > Halothiobacillaceae > Halothiobacillus > Halothiobacillus diazotrophicus. The sequence continues at coordinate 1,882,337 of NZ_CP016027.1, read as the reverse complement.
TCAGCGGCAGCTCAGCAACCTCGTCCAGCAGCAGTGTCCCCCCCTCGGCCGCCCGGAACAGACCGCTGTTCGATTGGTGGGCGCCCGTGAAGGCGCCTTTCTTGTGACCGAACAGCTCGCTTTCGATCAGGTCTGCGGGGATGGCGCCGCAGTTCACCGGGACGAACGGTCCATCTGCACGACCACTGCGCGCGTGAATCTGACGGGCAACCAGTTCCTTGCCCGTTCCGGATTCGCCATGGATGAACACCGGTGCCTGGGAGCGGGCAACCTTGTCGATGGTCATGCGCAGCGCCTGCATGGCGCGTGACTCGCCCAGCAGTGGCGAGGCATCGACCGGTGCTTCGGTCCGACTGATGGGGGTGTCGTCGGGTTCTGTCGTGGCATCAGCAGCCCGGCGTTTGAGCGCATCGCGCACCAGGCGTTTCAGTACCAGCTGCTCGATCGGTTTGGAAACGAAATCGAATGCCCCCGCCTTGAGGGCGCGAACGGCGGCATCCACCTGGCCATGCGCGGTGATGACGGCGACCGGGAGGGTCGGAAATGTGTCGCGAATTTCCTCCAGCAGATCGAGACCATCCCCATCCGGCAGCCGCATGTCCGTCAGGCAGAAATCGAGTTCCTCACCCGCTGCGTCGAGCAGTTGACGCGCTTCTGCGAGATCGGCCGCCAAATGGCAGGTGATACCGTCGCGGCCGAGCGCAAGGGCGATCAGGGTGCGGATGTCCGGTTCGTCGTCAATGATTAGGCAGGCGGGCATGAGCGGCTTCCATGGGCTGTGCTGGGGTTATAGCGTCGGTTGTCAGTCAGGATTTTCGGTCCATTCGGGCGCCTGGAGGCAGAAGCAGCAACCCGTCGTCTCGTTGCTCTGTGCGCGTGCATAGAGTTGCGCGCCATTGGCCAGCGCCAACTCGCGACTGATGTAGAGGCCCAGCCCGATACCCTGATTGTGGGTGGTCATGAATGGCTCGAAAAGCGCATTCCTGACCTCTTTCGCCAGCCCCGGACCGGTGTCGCAAACACAGATCTCGATCATCTCGGGATCCTGTGTGCCTTCGCGTATCTCCAGGCGCAGTTGCACGGCACCATCGCTGTCGCGACCGTGTCGCTGCGCGTTCATGACCAGATTATCCATGATTTGTCCCAGGTGCATCAGGTCGAAACGAATCAGGTGCTTACCGGGCGAAAGAGTGGGGACCTGCCAATGGACGTTGTTCGCTTCCCAGTCGAGTCGGTGCAGATTCACGAACTCGCCGAGCCAGGTGGCCAGATCGATTTTCGCCGGTTGTACATTGGGTCGTCTGGCGACATCCAGCACGCCCTCTACCAGCGTATTGATGCGGATGCTGTGGCGAATGATGATGGGGATGAGTTGTTCCCGCTCCTCCTCGGTTTTGGTGTCCGCGAGCAGCTCGGCCGCCTGGCGGATGGAGGACAACGGGTTTCTCACTTCATGTGCGATGCTGGCGGTCAGTCGCCCCAGAGAGGCGAGCTTGTTCTGCTGCACGCGTGCATCTTCGGCGGACAAATCGATCAGGACGACCAGGTAGCGGGGGCCGAGTTCGGTATCCAGCGCATGGAATTCGGCGCGGAATCGTTGAGGCTGGCTCATCTCGACGGAATGGCCGTCCCGATGGCTGCCCTGCCAATCCTCGAGTGCGGCGGCGAGTGCGGCGTGGGTGTCCTGCAGGCGCATTGCGGCACCGCTCCGGGCAACGTGAACCTTGGCGGGTGATCGGGGTTCGTTGCGACATTGCGCACCCAACAACTGGCAAGCGGCGCTGTTGATGTAGTCAACCTGCCCGTTCGGCTCGCTGATCAGAACACCATTCGAGGATTGCTCGATGATCTGGACGGCCAGCGTCGACAGATAGTTGACCTCCTGTTCGCGGCGCCGGGTAATACGTTCGAACCGTTGGGCGCGTTGTTCGAAGGTGGCGACCAGTATGGTGACGACGAACAGAGCGAAGCCGAGAAAGCCGGCGGCAGCGAACTGGCGCTCGGATTGCCCGAGCCAGGTGCTGAAAACCGCCTCACCCAGTACGGCCAGTGAGGCCAGGGCGGCATAACCGATTGCGGCACTGCCGCCGAGCAGGACGGCGTTCAGGCCCACCGAGATGATCATCAGCAGCGCCACGCCCCCGCCCGGCCCGCCTGAGGCGTGCATGATGAGGATGAGCACCAGGAGATCGCCCAGCGCATGGAGGTGGGCCTGAGGGCGGAAGGGCATGACGTGCAGTTCGAGGAGGAACTCGAAGCCAACGGACATCAGCAGGTAGCCCCAGGCGGCGAAGGCGTACAGATACAGGTCCTGCTGCCCCAGGACATGCGGACCGCGACCGGTAATCGCGGCGGCGACCAGGGCGAAGGACAGGAGCACCCGATAGGCATTGACGAGGCGGATGCCGCGCCAGTTATCCCGCTCTGGTGGTGAGAGGGTGGTGCCCCAGTGCATCAGGTTGCCTTTTTCCCGAGCCACTTTTGTGCGTGTTCCTGGCTGCAAAAGAACTCGCCATCCCGCTGGATCGATTTTTCGATCGGCAGGTAGACGCCGCATTGACGGCAACGGACCGATTCGAAGGTGCGGGGCTCCGCTGCCGTCTGCGCGGGAGCGGACGGCAGGTTGCGTCGCTTGAGTCGGAAGGCGACATAGCCAATCGCTCCGCCAATCAGGGCGATCCAAAACAACAGCTTGATCATGGCATTCTTCTCGGTCGCTCAAAGATGCTCGGCGTTCGTTGAGTCCGATTCTTCGGTGGCCGATACGCTTAGTGTGTCACATTTTTAGGGCGAGAATCATCCTTGGTTCAAGCGCCGTGCCGGGGTTTCCGAACTTAACTCAGGTCGTCCAGCAGGGATTGCTGGGCTGAGCGCGGCTTCGCGTTATGGTGCCGCTTCACGCGGGTGTAGACGCCATCCGGTCCCAGGGTCCAGGCGCCGGTATTGTCTGCGAGGTATCGCTCGAACGCTTCGTTCATGACGCGGGCCTTGATCTCTGGCGCATCGATCGGGAAGCAGCTTTCCACACGGACGAAGAAATTGCGCGGCATCCAGTCGGCGCTGGAAAGGAAGAGTTCGTCATCCCCGTCGTTGAGGAAGTAGAACACGCGCGGGTGCTCCAGAAACCGCCCCATGACGGACCGGACGTGGATGTTTTCTGATAGGCCGGGCACGCCGGGCTGCAGACAGCAAACGCCACGAATGATGAGTTCGATGTGCACCCCTGCCTGGGATGCCTCGTAGAGCGCCTCGATGATTTGTCGATCGATCAGTGCATTCATCTTGGCGCGAATCAGGCCCTTGCGCCCGGCCAGTGCGTGGTCGCGTTCGCGATGAATCCGTTCCAGCATGCCGCTATGCAAGGTGAAGGGCGACTGAAGCAGGCGCTTCAAGCGCATGCCCCGCCCCAGGCCGGTCAGCTGCATGAACAGCTTGTTGACGTCGTCACCGAAGAAGCGGTCGTCGGTCAGCAGGCCGAAGTCGGTGTAGATACGGGCCGTTCCGGGGTGGTAGTTCCCTGTACCCAGATGCACGAAACGTTTGAGCCGGGAACCGTCCCGCCGGAGGACGAGCGCCATCTTGGCGTGTGTCTTGTAGCCGACGATGCCGTAGGCGACATAGGCGCCAGCCTTCTGCAGGCGGGTGGTGATGTCAATGTTTGCTTCTTCGTCGAACCGTGCGCGCAGTTCCACGACGGCTGTCACTTCCTTGCCTGCCCGGGCGGCGGCCTCCAGGGCGTCGACGATGGCGGAATCTCGGCCCGTGCGGTAGAGGGTCATCTTGATGGCAACGACCTTCGGGTCGCTGGCGGCCTGGCGGATGAATTCGATGATCGGCAGGAAGGATTCGTAGGGATGGTGGAGCAGAATGGCGCCGCGCTGCTCGATGGTTTCGAAGATGTTGCTCTCCGGGCCGAGCTCGCTCTTGATACGGGGGGTGAACGGTGCGTCCTTGAGGTCAGGTCGGCTCACGAGGCCGTACAGGGCCATCAGGCGATTCAGATTGACCGGGCCGTGCACCTGAAAAACCGCCTGCTCGCCCAGTTTGAAGCGATCGCAGAGGAAGTCGATCATTTCCTGTGGGCAGTTGTCGGCCACCTCGAGGCGGACTGCGTCGCCGTAGTTGCGCTCGAAAAGCCCACCCTGGAGTGTTTTGAGCAGATCCTCGTCGTCGTCGACGTCGATGGCGAGATCGCTGTTGCGCGTAACGCGGAACTGGTAGCAACCAGTGACGGTCATGCCGGGGAAGAGCTCGTGCACATGGGCATGAATGATCGAGCTCAGGAACACGAAGCTTTCCTCGCTGCCCGCAGCCTCCTCATCCATCCGGATGATGCGGGGCAGCGCCCGAGGTGCCTGGACGACGGCCATCCACCCTTCGCGGCCGTAATCGTCGGTGCCCTCCAGGGAAACCACGAAATTCAGCGACTTGTTCAGAATACGCGGGAAGGGGTGGGCCGGGTCCAGCCCCAGGGGGGTCAGCAAGGGCAGCAGTTCCCGCCGGAAGAACTGCTTGACCCACAAAGCCTGCGCTTCATTCCAGTGCGTGCGGCGCAGGAAGTGGATGCCCGATTCTGCGAGTGACGGGATGATTTCGTCATTCAGGGTGTGGTATTGGTCCCGGACCAGCTCGTGGGCCCTGGTATATACTTGGCTCAATTGTTCGACGGGCGTGAGTCCGGAGTCGTCGGGGCGATCGATGCCGGCGCGGCGTTGCTGGGTGAGCGATCCGACGCGCACCTCGAAGAGTTCGTCGAGGTTGGCTGACGAAATGCAAAGGAACTTGAGGCGTTCCAGCAGAGGCAGGGACGTATCCTGAGCCAGTTCCAGAACGCGTCGGTTGAATGCGATCAGGCTCAGCTCCCGATTGATGAACACCGGGGATACGGGGGCGGGAAGAGTCTCGGTCATAATTTCGCAACGTGTTTGGAATAAAATATAGCCGGGTTTCTGGCGGCCTGGCCAGCAGCGTTCAGGGTCCCTCGGGCGATCTCCGGTTGACAGGCCTGCGGCGCCCGCTGGGCTTTGCCGTCAGCGGGGCAGACATGTCAGGATACAAACCTTTGCACGCGCTAGGCAACATTCTTCATTATGCCTTTGGCAGGTGACAGTACGGTGAAGAGCGCGGCCGTCGTCGTTGATTATCTATTCGCACTCAGGAGTATGTACGTTCATGGATCCTTTCACTGGCACCCCTCATACGCTGACGCGCTATGACGACGATCTCAATGCCCTGCGCACGTTGTTGATGAACATGGGCGGGGTGGCAGAGCAGCATTTCGCCGACGCCATGGCCTACCTGCTGGATGGCGATGCTTCGCGCGGCGTGCGGGCGATCAAGCAGGATTACGAAATCAATCAGCTGGAAACCACCATCGACGAGTTGGCCATCCAGATCATCGCACGTTATTCACCGACGGCCATCGATCTGCGCGGCATCATGTCGATCGTCAAGGCGATCACCGATCTGGAGCGTATCGGCGACAAGTCCGAAAAGCTGGCGCGCATCGCCGAGGAAATCGGTCCGGTGCTGCGTACGACGGATTTCCCCGATCATCTACGGGTCATGGGGCGAATCGTCGGTGGCATGCTGCACGATGCGCTGGATGCCTTCGTGCGGCTGGATCCCGTTGCGGCTGAGGAGATCATTCGCCGGGACACCCATGTGAATCAGGAATACAATGCCGTCCATGAAGTCTTGTTGAAGTTCATGACGGACAATCCGAATTCGGCCGATACGAGTTTGCGGATGCTGTCCTGCATCCGGGCGATCGAGCGGATCGGCGATCACTGCACGAACATTGCCGAATACGTGATTTTTCAGAAGAAGGGTGCCGACGTGCGTCATAGCGATATCGCTCGCGACAAGCAGCGTACGCAAATCTGACCGGGGGAGCGTGACCGGGGAGCGGGTAGATATCTGTTTGCCCGCCCCTTTTGCCGATGACACGCGGCTCCCTAACGAAAAAGCCCCGGATTCGGGGCTTTTTTCATGTCGCCGGCATGGCGCTCGGCGAATCTTCCTGTCCGCAACCCGTTATTGCCATGGCAAGACGGGTCGTGTTGGGAATTACTTCAGGGTGGCGATGTACGCGCCCAGGTTTTCCATGTCCTGATCGGACAGGCCGGCCGCGTTCGGGGCCATGATGGCGTAGTTCGGGCCACCCAGGTTGTGCTTCTTCAGCGTGGCCATGTCGCCCGCCTTGAACGCAGCCAGGGTCGTCTTGATGTCAGCGGCGGACATGCCGGCCAGCTTGGGGAACATGCCCTGACCCTGGGCCTGCATGCCGTGGCAGGAGGCGCAGGATGCGTCGAACAGGGTCTTGCCTGCAGCGGCGTCGCCACCGGCCATTGCAGCGCCGGAAGTCATCAGGCCTGCGGCCAGCATCAATACGGTCATTTTTTTCATCGAACTCTCTCCTGAAGGGTCGGTTGCACGTAAATTCTACTGAAACATTATTCGGCCCACATCTGTGGGGCGGTCCGGATGGTCATCCAAGTTTCATGCCAAAGGGGGCGGGGTGGAAAACCGGCCTAATAATCATAGGTTATCTCATCCCGGTATGCGCGGTTGGCCGGTGCCGAATTGCAATTTGCACAGTCGCAATCCGGTTTGCAACCCCGGAGCCAATTTCCTAGCCGGGGAAATAACGTGATTCGTCGAATGAAATGACCCAGGTCGGCGCCAGAAGGGCCAGCGCCGTCATGATCATGCCATTGACGATGCCTTCGGGGATGGTCTGAAGGAGCGAAAGGGGCAGGTAGCTCTCCCAAAGCGTACTCCAGGTGTAGAGACCAAGGGCCGTCATCAGCAGAGCGGTGACCAATGCGGCGGCCAGCACGCCGAGGCAGGCGGACAGGAATACATCCACAAACAGATAGATGAAGAGGTTCGGTGGCAGGTGGCGTTGAGCGCCGCGGGCGACCAGCGTCGTGATCAGCACGGGCGGGGCGATCGTGCCCAGGAAATCGATTCCCAGTCCGGCCCAGCCCTGGTGCCCGAGCAGGGCCAACATAATCAAGGCTGCCGTGCCCGCGATCAGGGCGAACGGCCAGCCGATCAACAGGGTGACGGCCGTCAGTCCGAGGAAGTGTACGGAAAGGCCGGGCAGCGTGTCGGCGCGCAGGAGCCAGAGCAGAGTGAGGCCAAGGATGCTGGCGAGGATCAGGTTCAGCCGAACGGGCACGCGGATCAGCGCGCGCCAGGGTGCCCGTTGCGCGGCAAACCCCAGTGTGACAAGCAGGCTGAGCCATCCGATCAGGGTTGCGGTGTTCGAAAGCAGGCTGTCGGGCAGATTCATGGTGACTCCGGTGTGCGAGGGGCTCGCGAATCCTCTCTGGTCGCCCCATTTTGCCCGGCAAGGCAGGGTGAATGCTGTAGAACCTGCGGCGATGCATCAAAGAGCGTCGCCGGTTCTGGGGCTCTTTTCTTCGCCGGGGGCTTGGTGTTTAATGAGGCGCTTCTATCACCAGCCGTCCGACAGGAAATTCCATGACTATCGCCCAAATCACTGTCCATATCCATGGGCTTGCTGTGCTTCTTTCCTTGATCGGGTTCGTCCTGCGCGGGTTGTGGATGCTGACGGACTCCGTCCGGCTCAAGGCCCGCTGGGTCAAGATCACGCCCCACGTCATCGACACGATTTTGCTGCTGAGCGGTTTGATGGCGGCGTACCTGATGTTCTGGCGCCATGGCGTGAACCCCGACTATGTGACGGTCATGATCGTCGGGCTGATCGTGTACATCGTGTTGGGCCTGTTCGCCCTGAAGCTTGGCAAGACCAAGGCGGTTCGCGGTAGCGCCTGGGTCGCGGCCATCGTCCTGTATCTGTATATCGCCGCGGCGGGCGGCATGAAGACGGCGACGCCGTTCATGTCGGCACCGGCCACGACACCGGCGGTCCAAACGGGGGTACAGGGATGAGCGCACCTGCCGCGTCCGATGACCTGAATATCGCGGCCAATCATGAATCGCCGCTGGTCGGCGTGGTCATGGGGTCCCGGTCCGACTGGGAAACCATGCAGCATGCCTGTGCGACCCTCACGGCACTCGATATTCCCTTTGAAGCCGAGGTGGTTTCGGCACATCGAACCCCCGACCGGCTGTTCAGTTACGCAGCCACGGCGGCAGAACGAGGGTTGCGGGTGATCATTGCCGGCGCGGGCGGGGCCGCGCACCTGCCGGGTATGCTCGCGGCCAAGACGCGCATTCCGGTTCTGGGGGTGCCCGTTCAGTCGAAGGCGCTTTCCGGTTGGGATTCGCTGCTTTCCATCGTGCAGATGCCGGCCGGCATCCCTGTCGGTACCCTTGCCATCGGTCGCGCCGGTGCCGTGAATGCCGCACTGTTCGCGGCGGCGCAGTTGGCGACGACGGATGCGGCGCTGGCCGACCGGCTGGATGCCTATCGCTCCGCGCAAACGCGATCGGTGCTGGCGTCGGCAGATCCGCGCGTGGCGCCGCCGATCGCCCCATGAAGCGGGCGGCAGGCGTATGAGCCATCCGGCGGTAGGATCGGGCGTAGCTCCGGCCCAGGCCCACATCGGGGTCATCGGTGCGGGGCAGCTTGGTCAGATGCTGGCGTTGGCGGGTATCGCCATGGGCCACCGCTTCACGTTTCTGGACCCGGGGGCGCAACCTCCTGCCGCTCGTCTGGGGCGACAGATTCAGGCGGAGTACGATGACGAGCGCGCGTTGGCACAGCTTGCGGTCGAGTGCGACCTGATCACGCTGGAGTTTGAGAACATCCCGGTTTCCGCGGTGGAGAGCGTGAGTCGGCACAATCGGATCAGCCCGGGCGCCAAGCCGCTATCCATCGCTCAGGACCGGGTTCATGAGAAGCAGTATCTGGCGTCACTGGGTGTGCCGGTCGCAGCCTATCGCGCGGTGGACTCCCTGGCGGATCTGCATGCCGCATTGCAGGAAATCGGTTATCCGGCCATTCTCAAGACCCGTCGACTCGGTTATGACGGCAAGGGTCAGGCCGTCATTCGTGCGGCGGATGACGCGGCCGCTGCCTGGTCCGCGTTGAGCGGACACGCGGCGATCCTCGAGCAGATGATTCCTTTCGATCGCGAAGTGTCCATCGTGGCGGTGCGGAGCGCCTCGGGCGAGATGGCGTTCTATCCCGTGGGTCAGAACCGTCATGAAGGCGGCATTCTCTATCGTACGGACATCCTGCCGAACGATCCGGCCCAGGCCGATGCGACGCATTATGCCCGCCGGGTTCTGGAAGGGCTGGACTATGTCGGCGTCATGGCTATCGAGTTCTTCGAGCGGCAAGGTCAATTGATTGCCAACGAAATGGCGCCCCGGGTCCACAATAGCGGCCACTGGACGCAGAATGGTGCCGTTACATCGCAGTTCGAGAATCATCTCCGGGCGATCCTTGGCTGGCCCTTGGGCGCAACGGAGAGTGTCGGGCACTGCGTGATGCTGAATCTGATCGGCACGATCCCGGCGCGGATGGGCATGCTCGCGATTCCGGGCGTTCATGTGCATGATTATGGCAAGGAGCCGCGGCCGGGCAGGAAGCTGGGGCACGTCAACGTCACGGCGCCGACGCGCGCGGCGTGTATCACCCGGGCGGAGGCGGTGTCCCGACTCATCCAGGGTGCCTGACGGTTTCCGGCGGGAACCGGATATCGTTCGCGCCGTCTCAAGGATTCGAGCGGCTGCTTGCCGGGCGAGACATCGGTGTTCTGTATCAATCGGTGCTTGATCGTATTCATCTTCTGTCATGGAGGCCAAGTGATGAACGTTCCAAACGCACTGCGGGACGGGTTCCTTCGTCCGCGTCGGATTCTTTCGTTGGGACTGGTTGGCTGTTTGATCGCCGCTGCCCTGGCCGCCGCTCAGGCGGAGACGATCTATACCTACACGAACAGCCAGGGAGATCGGGTGTTTACGGATGAGCCGACCAAGGGCGCGCGCAAGATTCATGTCGACCCGCCACCGCCCATTCCGTTGACGCCCATCAATCTGCCGCCGGCTACACCACCGCCGTCCGCGCCCGTCGGGAGTCAGGCGGCGCCCCAGTCGGCGCCCCAAGCCCCCCTGGTACCCTCTGTTCAGATGCCGGTGACCGAGGCGCCGGCATCCGGATCCGGGCCTCGAGCCGAACCTCCGACTGTGCTGCCGCCGAGTGCATCCAAACCGGCGCCGCTCGTGTCGACGACGGTATCGCCGGCGGCAGGGGGGCATTATCAAACCCTGTCGATCTCCGAGCCCCATTCGGGGCCGGTTGCAGCACATCCCGGAGGCACGATCTTTGTGCAGGTGCAAATCACGCCGGCACTGGATGTGTCGGCCGGGGACCGGATCCGTATCGTGATTGACGGTGAGGACAAGGTGGAGGATTCGACGGGGCATCGCTTTATGATCAGTGGCTTGTCGAATGGTGAGCACACATTGATTGCTCTGGTCTCGCGCCAAGGCAAGAACATCTTTCAGTCGTCGCCGGTCGTGATTCATCTGACTGGCGCAGCCAGCTAGCCCTATTCGGGCGAAGGGCATCTTTCGGGTGCGGGGTTTTTCCGCACACCGCCTTTGAATGCACCAAAAACACACACAATACGGCGCATTGGGCACCATATTGGTGCCATGGCGTCGCTGAAATTGTATATTTCCGGTCGTTTGGCCTCCGGGAACGCGAAAATGATTTCTGTGTCGTTCCTTTTTTTTGTGCAGTTTGCTGATTGTTAAGGGTTTATTTTTTTGCCTGAACAAGGGTGGCGGTCTTAGGCATATATTTTGCGTTTGTCCGCCTATCGAACCTTTGCAGGGCAATCTAGGAAATCGGAGCCACTGTGACCCAGTCTGTGATCAATTCGCCCATACGTCCGGCGCGCCTGGCGGATGCACTGAATACCGCCATTGTGGTTTTGGACCGGGCGGGGCAGTTGCTTTACCTCAATTCCGCGGCGGAACAATTCTGGGATACGAGTTATGCCTCTGTGCTGAAGCAGGGCGGGCAGTTCTTTTTCGCCATGAATCCGATCCTGGCGAATGCCGTGGAAGAGGCGCGCGCCTCGCAGCAGGTGGTGACGTTGCGCGAGGCGGAATTGATCGTGCCTCACGGGCAGACCCGAATCGCGGACTGCGCGATCACCCCGGATCCGAGTATCGAGGATGCCGCCATCCTCATGGAGTTGACCGATATCGAGCGCCATGTGCGGATTTCACGCGAGGCGCAACTGCATGCCATGCAGTTGTCCACCCGGCAACTGGTCCGTGGGCTGGCGCATGAGTTGAAGAATCCGCTGGGCGGGTTGCACGGTGCGGCCCAGTTGCTGGAACGCGAGTTGCCCAACGCCGGATTGCGCGAGTACACCAAGATCATCCTGACGGAAACGGAGCGTCTGAAGAATCTGATCGACCGCATGCTGGGCCCCAGCGATCGGCCACAGAAGAGCAGCGTCAATATCCATGATCCGCTGGAGCAGGTGCGGCGACTGCTCTGCATCGAGGCGGAAGACTGCGTGCTGACGACCCCCTTGCGCTGGAAGCTGGACTTCGACCCCAGCATTCCGGAGATCGTGGCGGATCGCGATCAGCTGATTCAGGTTCTGTTGAATCTTGGACGAAATGCCCTGCAGGCATTGAGCGAGAGTCAGGCGCCCGAACCGTGCATCTGTGTGAAGACCCGGGTGCTTCGCCAGTTCACGATCCACCAGCAGCGCCACCGCCTGGTTCTGAAGATCGATCTGGAAAACAACGGCCCGCCCGTGCCCGAGAACCTGGTTGAAAGCCTGTTTTTGCCGATGGTCAGCGGCCGCGCCCACGGGAGCGGGCTCGGCCTGTCCATCGCCCAGACGATCGCCGAACAGCATCAGGGCATGATCGAGTTCAAGCAGAAACCCGACACCGTCCAATTTTCACTGATATTACCGATACACCCCGCGCCCAAGCCGCATGAGGCACGACAATGATGACCACCATGAATAACAGCAATACGCCCGCAAAAATCTGGATCGTAGACGACGACCACAGCATCCGCTGGGTGCTGGAGCGCGCGTTGAAATCGGCCGGGTTTTCCGTCGAATCCTTCGAGAGCGTGGCGTTGCTGCGCGCCCGTCTGCGGGTCAGCAAGCCGGACGTCCTGTTCTCGGACATCCGCATGCCGGGCGAGGATGGTCTGAGTCTGCTCGCCTCCCTGCAGGAAACCGATCCGGATCTACCGATCATCATCATTACGGCCCACTCGGACCTCGATAGCGCGGTTGGCGCCTTCGAGGGCGGCGCTTTCGATTATCTGCCCAAGCCATTCGATATCGACGATGCCGTGCGACTGGCCCAGCGTGCCCTGGCTTCGCGACAGCCCCAGGCCGGACGCGCGGGTGGTGAAGGTGGCTCGGGCACGGATGGTGCACAGCAGACGGACCTGATCGGCAATGCGCCGTCGATGCAGGAAATTTTCCGGGCGATCGGTCGCCTGGCCCGCTCCAACGTGACGGTATTGATCAACGGGGAATCCGGAACCGGCAAGGAACTGGTTGCCCGGGCCCTCCATCAGCACAGCCTGCGGCGCAACGGGCCGTTCGTCGCGCTGAACACGGCCGCCATTCCGAAGGATCTGCTCGAATCGGAACTGTTCGGTCACGAGAAGGGGGCGTTCACCGGCGCCGCCGGGCAGCGCGTGGGCCGCTTCGAGCAGGCGCACGGCGGCACGCTGTTCCTGGACGAAATCGGCGACATGCCCCTGGACCTGCAAACCCGCCTGCTGCGCGTTCTGGCCGACGGTCAGTTCTATCGCGTGGGCGGTACGCATCTCATCCGTACCGATGTGCGCATCGTGGCGGCCACCCACCAGCGCCTGGAGGATCGGGTCGTCAGCGGCCAGTTCCGCGAGGATCTGTTCCACCGCCTCAACGTGATCCGTCTCAAGCTCCCCGCCCTGCGCGAGCGCCGCGAGGATATTCCTCAGCTGCTGCGCTATTTTCTGCAGCGGGCGGCCCAGGAGTTGGGGGTCCCGGTCAAGACCATCCACCCGCAAGCCCTGGCGCAACTGGCGCAGCATGACTGGCCGGGCAACGTGCGCGAACTGGAAAACACCGCGCGGTGGTTGACGGTGATGGCGCCCGGACATGAGATCGGTATCGAGGACCTGCCGGACAACCTCAGCCGGTCCGGGGGGGCGACGGGTGCCCTGAACGACGATGCCCTGCTGGAGCAGTGGACGACCAATCTCAAGCGCTGGGCCGATGCACGCCTCGCCGCCGGCGATCAGGATCTGCTGGCGACGGCGGGGCCCGCCTTCGAGCGCACTCTGCTCAAGGCGGCCCTGAGCTTCACCGGCGGGCACAAGCAGCAGGCCGCGGCCCTCATCGGCTGGGGGCGAAACACCGTGACCCGCAAACTGAAGGAACTGGCCGATCTGGGCGAGTGACCCGGTTCGAGGCAATTCTTCGGTCTGCCGGTGGGCAGAAGGACGCACACGGGATATTCGTCCGGGATGGCGTATCATGGCGGCACATTCGCACCATGGTTAGGCAGCTCTCATGGCGGAGATCATCGCGCTCTATTCCGTAAAGGGCGGGGTCGGTAAAACGGCCGCCGTCGTCAATCTGGCGGCCTTGTCCGCCCTCCAGGGACGCAAGGTGCTCCTGTGGGATCTGGATCCGCAGGGCGCGGCTTCTTGGTATCTGCAGGCCGAGCCGGAATCGGCGCCCAAGGTTGGCCACCTGCTCAAGGCGCGCTCGGTGGCCGAGGGCCTGCGACCGACGCGTCACCGCAATCTGACGGTACTTCCCTCCGATCAGCGCTATCACGATATCGAGCATCGGCTGGCCGAAAAGAAGGACGCCGGCTATCGGATCGCCAAGGTGCTGGACGGACTGGCGGAAGACTTCGAGGAAATCTGGATCGATACGCCGCCCGGCCTCAGCCTGCTGGGCGACAACGTTCTGCGCGCGGCGGATCTCGTGCTGGTTCCCGTCGTACCGACCCATCTTTCCGAACGAACCTGGTTCCAGCTCAAGGCGCATCTGGCCGAGGACAAGATCAAGCCCGGCCGGTTGGCCGGCTTCCTCTCGATGGTCGACCGGCGTCGCAGCCTGCATCGGGAATTCAGCGAACAGCACCAGTTGGACATGCCGGAATTGTGGGATGTCGAGATTCCCTACGCGGCCGTGGTCGAGCAGATGGGCGAGGCGCAGATCCCCGTGGTCTACAGCCATGCGCGCCACCCGGTGGCCCAGGCCTACTTTCAACTCTGGCAGCGGGTCGATCGGGCCTTGAAGTGACTTTTCCGCAAGGACTTCGGCTGCCGTCTGGCGGTTAGCGGCGTAAAGCGGCGATCGGCGATGCCCGCGTGATCCGCGCGCCCAGCCAGGGTACGAGCAGCAGGGCGAGCAGCCATCCGGCCGCGAGGCCGTAGGTCGGCAGGCGCAGGTCGATCCGCCAGGAGAGATCGAACAGCTTCCAGGCCAGCACGGCGCCCAATCCCCCGGCCGCGACGGCGGCAAGCAGCCCCACCAGCAGACCGATCACGGTGAATTCCAGCCAGAGTGCCTGCATGATCTGGCTGCGTCGCGCGCCCAGAACGCGCAGAATCGCCGTTTCGCGCAGGCGGGCGGCTTCGCTGGCGTGAAAGGCGGCCATCAGCACGATAAGGCCGGCGGCGAGGGTGAACAGAAATACGTACTGCACGGCCTGACTGGCCCGGTCGATCAGACTGCGCACTTCCGCCAGAATGCGGCCGAGGTCGAACAGCGTCAGGGTCGGGAACGTACGCAGCAGGGCGGTCTGTTGCGGAATGTTCGGTTGGGGCAGGTAGAAGCTCGTGACGTACTGGGCCGGTGCCTGGGCGAGCAGCGCCTTGGGGGCCAGCACGAAGAAGTTGGGTCGCATCGAGTCCCAGTTGACCTTGCGGATGCTGGTAATGGCCGCCGTGACGGGCGAGCCGTTGACCTGGAAGGTCAGGGTGTCGCCCAGTTTCCAGTGGAAGGTATCGGCGATACCCTGCTCGACCGACCAGCCCTTGCCGGACCAGTGGCCGGCCACGATCCTGTTGTCGGCGGCCAGGGTCGGCGTGGTGGAGAGATTGAATTCCCGTTCCGCCAGACGTCGTGCCTGGCCCTGATAGGTTTCCGGGTGGATCGTTTTGCCGTTCTCCGCCGTCCAGCGCGCCCGCACCATCGGATAGAACCCCGCCCCGTGAATCCGGTGCGCCTGCAGGAAGGCCTTGAGATCGGCCACCTGATCGGGCTGGATGTTGATCGCGAAGAAATTCGGGGCATCGACGGGGATCTGGTCATGCCAGGCATCGAGCAGATCCCCGCGAACGACGCCGAGCAGCAGCAGGGCCGTCAATCCCAGCGCCAGCGCCGCAATCTGGATGCTGCCCGCCAGCGGTTCCCGTGCCAGCCGGGCGAGACCGAAGCGGGCCACGCCCTGGACGCGCAACCGACGCAGGCCCCGGATCAGCAGCCAGGCCAGCCCGAGGAAGACCAAGAGGCTCGCGCCCATGCCGCCCAGCACATAGGCGGTAAGCGTCAGGTCGCGCGCCTGCAGCCAGACGAGCAGCCCCATGGCGACGAGGCCGAAGCCGAACAGCACTGCCGCCGCGGGCGGCGGCGCTGCCAGTTGCCGGTTGAGCACGCGCAGGGGCGGCGTGTCCTGCAGGCGGATCAGGGCTGGCAGGGCAAAACCAATGAGGGCGATCAGGGCAATGCCGAGGCCGATGAACACCGGCAGAAGGCCCGGGGGCGGCAGCGCGACGGCGAGTGCATGGCGCATGAGCGCGGCCAGACCCTGCTGGGTCACGGCGCCGATCAGCACGCCCGGCACCGTCGCGAGCAGGGCCAGCATCAGCAGGCGCAGGGCGTAGATCCGGCCGATGGTGCGCCGGGAGGCGCCGAAGGCGCGCATCAGGGCGGCCGAATCCTGCTGGACCGCGTTGTAGTGGCGTGCGGCCAGCAACAGGGCCGCGCCAGCCAGCAGCACGGCCACCATGGCGGCGAGCCCCAGGAATCGTGCCGCCCGGTCGAAGGCAGTCTTGAAGGCCGGCTGGCTGTTTTCCGGGCGTTCGATCGTCCGGTCCTTCGGCAGCCTGGCCTTGAGCTTGGCGAACAGGGCGGCGCGTTGCGCAGCGGGTGCGGCCAGCAGCAGGTGGTAGCGTACCCGGCTCGCGGGCGTGACGAGGCCTGTGGCCGGGATGTCTGCCAGAGCGATCATGGCGCGCGGAGCGGCCTGGGCGAAGACATTGCCGACGTCCGGCTCGCGCAGCAGGCGGGCGGCGATGGTGAAGGTCTTCTGACCGATCTGCAGGGGGTCGCCCGGCTTGAGGTCCAGCAGGGCAAGGGCACGCGGCGCGAGCCAGACCGTGCCGAGGGCGGGGCCATGGTCGACGGTCTCGGCATCGATTTCGTGGTTGCCCGAATCGACCGACTCGTCAGAGGGGGCGCTGGCCGGGACCGTTGCCGGGGCCATGGCCGGGGCGATCTGCAAGCTGCCGCGCAGGGGGTAGCCGGGGCCGACGGCCTTGAGGCTCACGAGCAGCGGCCGGTTGTTGGCCAGCACGACGGTGGGAAAGGTCAGGGTATCCGCCGTGGTGAGACCGAGCCCTTGGGCCGTCTCCCGCACCTGGTTCAGCGGGTCGGGGGCATCGATCCGGCCATCGGCCGCCAGGAACTCCGCCGCCTGGGCACGCATGCCGGCATCGACGCGATCCGTGAAAAACCCGACGGCCGTGACGGCGGCCACGGCGACGATCAGTGCGGCCAGCATGGTCGTCAGCATGCCCGATTGCAGCTCCCGCCAGAGCCCCTTTGCCGCAATGCGCCCGATGGCCGGGCGGGCAGAGCCGGGTCGGACGGTGATCTGTCGGGTCGTCACGCGGCCGGCTCCGCGTCGGTCGTGGGCGTGCCATCCGATGCGCCGAGCGTCCGGATGCGACCGCCGCGGATTTCGTAGCGTCGATCGCACCGGCGCGCCAGAGCAGGATCGTGGGTCACCAGCACCAGGGTGGTGGCATGCCGGTCGCGCAGTTCGAACAGGAGGTCGATCACCTGGTCGCCCGTGGCGGTGTCCAGCGAGCCGGTCGGCTCGTCGGCGAACAGGATGTCGGGCGTTCCGGCAAAAGCTCGTGCCAGTGCCACGCGCTGCTGCTCCCCGCCGGAAAGCTGCCGGGGTTGGTGACTGAGCCGCTGGGCCAAGCCCACTTCCGTCAGGGCGTTGCGGGCACGGTCCTCGGCGGCCGCGATGCCGTTCAGCTCCAGCGGGAGGGCAACGTTTTCCAGGGCCGTCAGCCCGTCGATCAACTGGAAGGACTGGAAGACGAACCCCACGCGACCGGCGCGGACGGCGGCGCGTCCATCCTCGTCCCGATCGTCGAGGTCGAAACCGGCCAGTGTGATCCGCCCCGTCGAGGCCCGGTCCAGTCCGGCGAGCAGAGCCAGCAGGGTGGATTTGCCCGCACCGGAGGGGCCGACGATCGCCACGGCCTCGCCGGGCGCGATTTCGAGGTCAACCTCGTGCAGAATGGTCAGGGTTTTCGGACTATCATCGGTCGCCCCGACCGGACCGGCCACCACCTTGCTGACCCGCTCGGCACGGATGACCGGATTGACGACTTCTGAGGGCATGTGCGTGTTCCGCTGGTTGATTGTGCTGTTTCTAGCTTGTAGTTCATCCCTCGCCTGGGGGCAAGCGCCGCTCGCTCCCGAGGTTCGCGCCCATACGGTGCTGGTATTGGGCGATTCGCTCTCGGCCGCCTACAACCTGCCCGAGGACAAGGGCTGGGTAGCCCTGATGACGGCACGGATGAAGGCAGCGGAGCAGTCGTCGGGCGCGCGCATCCCCTGGGACGTCATCAATGCCTCGATCAGCGGCGAGACCACCTCGGGCGGCCTGTCCCGCCTGCCGGAACTGCTGGCCGTGCATCAGCCCGGCTGGGTGCTGATCGAACTCGGCGCCAACGACGGTCTGCGGGGCCTGCCCCTGTCGATCGTCCGCCAGAACCTGCAGAAGCTGATCGCGTTGAGCGAACAGGCCGGTGCCCGCGTCGTGCTGCTCGGCATCATGCTGCCGCCGAACTACGGCCCGCTGTACACGACGCCCTTCCGGGACATGTATCACGCGCTGGCCGCGCAGAACCACCTGCCGCTGGTGCCGTTCATCCTGCAGGGCGTGGCGGAGAATCGCAGCCTGATGCAGGCGGACGGCCTGCACCCCACGGCCGCGGGCGAGCCGCAAGTCCTCGCGAACATCTGGTCGGTCGTCGGGCCGCTGTGGGGGTTCGATGGCCAACACTAGTCGTCCCGTGAGCCTGCTGCGTTCCACGGCGGTGATCGGCAGCATGACCATGCTGTCGCGAATTCTGGGTTTCGTGCGCGACATGCTCCTGGCCCGGGTGTTCGGCGCCAGCCCGGCCACCGATGCCTTCTTCGTGGTGTTCAAGATTCCGAACTTTCTGCGGCGACTGTTCGCCGAAGGCGCCTTCCAGCAAGCCTTCGTGCCGGTGTTGTCGGAATATCGCGAGAAGAACACGGCGGAAGAACTGAAGGATTTCATCGATCACATGTTCGGCTCGCTGGCGGCCGTTCTGATCCTGGTGGTGGGGCTTGGCATTGCCGGCGCGCCGCTCGTGATCCTGGTGTTCGCGCCCGGCTTCACGGGCGATCCGGTTCAGCACGATCTTGCCGTGCACATGCTTTGGATCACTTTTCCCTACCTGTTCTTCATCTCGCTCACGGCTTTTGCCGCCAGTACCCTGAACGCCTTCGGCCGCTTCTCCATGCCGGCGCTGGCCCCCATCTGGCTGAATATCGCCATGATCGCCGCCACGGTACTTGCCGCGCCGTATTTTGCCGAGCCGGTGATGGCCCTGGCCTGGGGCGTTCTTGCAGCCGGCGTGCTGCAGTTCGGATTTCTGCTGCCGTTTCTGGCGCGACTGGGCCTGCTGCCGCGTCCGCGCTTTGGGCATCACGCCGGCGTACGCAAAACCATTCGGTTGATGATCCCGGCGATTTTCGGTGCGTCGGTCACCCAGGTGAACCTGCTGGTGGATACGATTCTGGCCTCGTTGCTCATGGCCGGCAGCGTGTCCTGGCTCTACTACAGCGACCGGCTGGTCGAACTGCCGCTGGGCGTGTTCGGTGTGGCGATTTCCACGGTGATCCTGCCCAAGCTCTCGCGTGCCTTCAGCCGGACGGATCACGGCGATTTCAACGGCACCCTCAACTGGGCCATCAAGTTCACCGTGCTGCTCGGCCTGCCGATCTGCGCCGGGCTTGTCGTGCTGGCGCAGCCGATGCTCAGCTCCCTCTTTCAATATGGATCGTTCAACGCCTTCGATACCCATATGGTGGCGCTGGCGATGTCCGCCTATGCGTTGGGCCTGCCCGCCTTCCTGCTCATCAAGATCTTTGCCCCCGGCTTCTATGCCCAGCAGGACACGAAGACCCCGGTGAAGATCGGCATGGTGGCGGTCGGCGCCAACCTCGGATTCAAGGCCATCATCGTGTTGCCGTGGATTTTCCTGCTGGGTGGCTATGCCGCTCATGTCGGGCTGGCCCTGACCACCGCGCTGGCGGCCTGGGTGAATTTCGGGCTGCTGGCGTTCACGCTCCGGCGACGCGGGAGCTGGCGACCGGACCCGGCGTTGTGGCTGTTTCTGCGGCAAGTGCTGGCGGCGACCCTGGTAATGAGCGCCGTGCTGCTCTGGGTGCTCCCGCAGGCCGCGAGCTGGGGCCATTGGCCGGCCTGGCAGCGCTTCGGCGTGCTGGTGATGCTGATTACGGGGGGGGCGCTGGTTTTCGCGCTGACGGGGTGGCTCGGCGGCCTGCACCCCCGGCGGCTGCTCCAGCACCTGCGTTCCACGCAGGATGCCGCGCCTCGAGATCTTAAGGCGGTCGACGAGGCGCACGAAGCGCGACACGGCGGGCCGGGGCAATGAGCCACCCTGCGTTACAATCGGCGCCTCGGGCAGCGCGCCAATGCATGCACGCCTGCCGATTCGAGATCATGCGTCCTAAATCATCCGTTCGAGATTAACCGAGACCCGGTCATGCAACTCATTCGTGGACTTCCCGACCCAGATCGTTTCCCGCACGGCTGCGTCGTCACGATCGGCAACTTCGATGGCGTGCATCTGGGGCATCAGGCCGTGCTTCGGCAGGCGGCCGCCCTGGCCGAGTCGGGGTCCCTGCCGCTGGTCGTGATGACCTTCGAGCCGCTGCCACGCGAGTTCTTCCGGCCCGATGCCCCCGTCGCGCGGCTGACGCGCCTGCGCGAACGGGTCTGCTTCATCCGGGAACTGGGGGCCGAGCGACCGATCGCGGAAGCGCTGATCGTGCTGCCCTTCACCCGTCGATTGGCGGACATGCCGGCCGAGGATTTCGTGCGGCATATTTTCGTGGAGACGCTCAAGGCCCGGCAGGTCGTGATCGGCGACGATTTCCGATTCGGCCATGGCCGGCAAGGGGATTTCGCCCTGCTCGAACGGATGGGGGCGCAGTCGGGCTTCGGGGTGCAGGCCGCCGACACCATGCAGGTCGATGGCGAACGCGTGTCATCCACGCGGATTCGCGCCCATCTGGCCGAGCGGGACGTGGCGGGTGCCGCCCGTTTGCTGGGCCGGCCGGTGACGCTCTGCGGCCGGGTGACCCACGGCGACAAACGCGGGCGGCAACTGGGCTTTCCCACGGCCAATGTCGCCCTGAACCGGCGCCTCTCCCCGCTGCGGGGCGTGTTCGTGGTGGATGCCGAATTGCCGGACGGCTCGATCCATTCCGGCGTGGCGAACGTGGGCACCCGGCCGACCGTCAGTGGCGGCGATGCCCGGCTTGAGGTCCATCTCTTCGATTTCGACCGGGATATCTACGGTCAGATTCTGCGGGTGCGCTTCCTGCACCCCCTGCGCGACGAGCGGAAATTCGATTCGCTGGCAGATCTGGTCGCCCAGATCCAGCTGGATGAGCAGTCCGCCCGGGCCTGGCTCGCGCCCCGGCCTGGCGACTAGCAGGTGGCCCTACCCCTGGGCGGTACCCAGCGGTCCCGCCCTCCCGCTCCCCATGCTCCCTCGGACGTTGACCGGCTTCGACCGCTGCTCTAGCAGCGGATCCTGCCTCTGGTCGCGCCCCACGTCCACGCCCATGCCGGGGGCGCATCCGGTTGTACCCGGTTTTCCGAACGGTAATCCATCGTTCATCTCTGTGCCATGTCGGGTCTCGTATGGTTCGTGCTGAATCAAAATACTCAGGAAACCAGGAGTTCGAACATGGCAAACACCCTCGATGCAACAATG
The DNA here is from genome assembly GCF_001663815.1 of Halothiobacillus diazotrophicus. NCBI lineage: Bacteria > Pseudomonadati > Pseudomonadota > Gammaproteobacteria > Chromatiales > Halothiobacillaceae > Halothiobacillus > Halothiobacillus diazotrophicus. The sequence continues at coordinate 1,861,093 of NZ_CP016027.1, read as the reverse complement.
TCTCCCGCCCAATCCGCCTCGAGCATGTTGTGGAGCAAGGTACCGGAAATCACGCTGTTCTTCTGGATCATCAAGATCCTGGCGACGACCGTGGGAGAGACTGCGGCGGATTTTCTGAATGTCAGTCTCAACCTCGGCTTGACCGGCACCTCGGTGGTGATGACCGTATTGCTGCTGGCGGTATTGACCGCTCAGATTCGCAGCCCGCGATATATCCCCTGGCTGTATTGGCTGGCCGTCGTGCTGATCAGTGTCGTGGGTACCCTGATTACCGATAATCTGGTCGATCATTTCGGGGTGTCCCTTGAGGCGGCGACGGCGGGATTCAGCGTGGCATTGATCGCGACGTTTGCCTTCTGGTTCGCAAAGGAGCGCACGCTGTCGATTCACAGCGTGTTCACCCGCTCGCGCGAGCTTTTTTATTGGGCGGCGATCCTCTTCACGTTCGCGTTGGGCACGGCCGCCGGCGACTTGGCAGCGGAAAGTCTGCAATTGGGCTACTGGGTTTCGGCCGTATTGTTTGCCGGCGTGATTGCTGCGGTGACGCTGGCCTATGTCTTCCTGAAGCTCAACGCCATCCTGGCCTTTTGGCTGGCGTACATCCTAACTAGGCCCTTGGGCGCCTCATTGGGGGATTACCTCTCCCAGCCCGTTGCGAATCAGGGGCTCGGTTTGGGTACGGTCGGCACCAGTGCCCTGTTCCTGGCCGTGATTCTGGGATTGGTGACGTATCTCACTCTGACGCGGCGCGATGCTGCGCCCGTGTCCGACTGATTTTGTCGATCCGGGCGATTTACGCCGGGGGAACCAGTAAGCGCGCGAGGTAGCGGCCCGTGTGGGAGCGCGGATTGCGGGCCACGGTTTCCGGCGTGCCGTTGGCGATGATCTCGCCGCCGCCGCTGCCGCCTTCCGGCCCCAGGTCCACGATCCAGTCCGCCGTCTTGATCACGTCGAGGTTGTGCTCGATCACCACCACGGTATTGCCCTGGTCGCGCAGGCGATAGAGCACGGCAAGCAGTTGCTCGACGTCGGCGAAGTGCAGACCGGTGGTCGGCTCGTCGAGGATGTACAGGGTGTTGCCCGTATCCCGCTTGGAGAGTTCCCGCGCGAGCTTGACCCGCTGGGCCTCGCCGCCCGAGAGCGTCGTGGCGTTCTGGCCGAGCTTGAGATAGCCCAGACCCACGTCGAGCAGGGTGGTGAGCTTGCGATGCAGGGCGGGAACGGCCTCGAAGAACGGCGCGGCATCCTCGACCGTCATGCCCAGCACGTCGGCGATCGTTTTGCCCTTGTAGCGGATGTCCAGGGTTTCGCGGTTGTAGCGGGCGCCGTGGCACACGTCGCAGGGCACATACACATCCGGCAGGAAGTGCATTTCCACCTTGATCACGCCGTCGCCCTGGCAGGCTTCGCAGCGCCCGCCCTTCACGTTGAACGAGAAACGGCCCGGCGAGTAACCGCGCGAGCGTGCTTCCTGGGTGCCCGCGAACAGATCGCGGATCGGGGTGAACAGGCCCGTGTAGGTCGCCGGGTTGCTGCGCGGGGTGCGGCCGATGGGCGACTGGTCGATGTCGATGACCTTGTCGAGCAGGTTGAGATGCTCGATGCGCTCGTAAGGCGCGGGATGCGTACTCGCGCCGTTGAGATCGCGTGCGGCAATGCGGAACAGCGTGTCGTTGATCAGGGTGGATTTCCCGGAGCCGGAAACGCCCGTCACGCAGGTCAGCAGGCCAATGGGGATTTCCAGTACGGCGCCCTTGAGGTTGTTCCCGCTCGCGCCATGGAGCCGCAGTAGGCGATCCGGGTTCGGCGCCGTACGTTCGGGAACCGCAATGGCCCGTCGTCCGGCCAGGAAATCGCCTGTCAGGGAATCCGGCGTGGCGGCGATTTCCTCGGGTGTGCCGCGGGCCACCACCTGACCGCCGTGCACCCCGGCGCCGGGGCCGATGTCCAGCACGTAATCGGCCGCGCGGATGGCGTCCTCGTCGTGCTCGACCACGATCACCGTGTTGCCCAGTTCGCGCAGATGCGTGAGGGTGCCGAGCAGGCGGTCGTTGTCGCGCTGGTGCAGGCCGATGGAGGGTTCGTCGAGAATATAGGTGACGCCGACGAGCCCTGAGCCGATCTGGCTCGCCAGGCGGATGCGTTGCGCTTCGCCACCGGACAGGGTTTCCGCCGAGCGGTCGAGGGAGAGATAGGTGAGGCCCACGTCGTTCAGGAAGCCCAGACGCGCCCCGATTTCCCGCACGATCCGTCCGGCGATCTCGCCGCGCGCGCCTTCCAGGCTCAGATTATGGAAAAACTCGGCGGCCTTGGCGATGGAGAGCGCGCTGATGGCCGGCAGGTTGTGATCGGCGATGAACACATGCCGCGCGGCCTGATTCAGTCGCGCGCCGTGGCAGGCCGGGCAGGCCTGTTCGGAAATGTATTTCGCCAGTTCCTCGCGCACGGCCTGGGAATCGGTTTCGCGATAACGGCGATCCATGTTCGGCAGCACGCCTTCCCAGGTATGCTCCTTGGTACTCGGCTTGCCACGCGGACTCAGATAGGTGAACACGATCTTCTCGCGGCCGCTGCCGTTCAGGATCTTGTCCTGGATACCGGTCGGCAGATCCTGCCAGGCCGTTTCCAGGTCGAAACCGTAGTGCTGGGCCAGGGAGAGCAGCAGCTGATAGTAGTAGACGTTACGCCGGTCCCAGCCGCGGATCGCGCCGCCGGCCAGCGACAGTTCCTCGTTGACGATCACCTTGGCCGGATCGAAGAACTGTTTCACGCCCAAGCCGTCGCAGGTCGGGCAGGCGCCCACCGGATTGTTGAACGAGAACAGACGCGGCTCGAGTTCGGCCAGGGAATAGCCGCACACCGGGCAGGCATGGCGGGCCGAAAAGGTATGGCTGGTCTCGTCGTCCATGCTGGCCAGCACGGCGCGGCCTTCGGCGATGCGCAAGGCGGTTTCGAAGGATTCGGCCAGGCGCAGGCCGAGGTCGGAGCGAACCTTGATGCGGTCCACCACCACCTCGATGGTGTTCTTGCCCTTGGGGTCGAGCGGGGGAATCTCGTCGATCTCGTACACGGTGCCGTTGATGCGCACCCGCAGGAAGCCTTGCGCCCGCCATTCGTCGAACAGCTTGTGGTGCTCGCCCTTGCGGTTCTCGATCACCGGCGCCAGCAGCAGCCAGCGGGATTCCTCCGGCAGGGCCAGTACCCAGTCGACCATCTGCGACACCGTTTGCGCGGTGAGATCGATGCCGTGCTCGGGGCAGCGCGGAATCCCCGCCCGGGCGTACAGCAGGCGCAGGTAATCGTAGATCTCCGTCACCGTGCCGACCGTCGAACGCGGGTTGTGCGAGGTCGTTTTCTGCTCGATCGAAATCGCCGGCGACAGGCCCTCGATGTAGTCCACGTCCGGCTTGTCCATCATCGACAGGAACTGGCGGGCATAGGCCGACAGCGACTCCACGTAGCGGCGTTGGCCCTCGGCGAACAGGGTGTCGAAGGCCAGCGACGATTTGCCGGAACCGGACAGCCCGGTGATCACGATCAGTTTGTCGCGCGGCAAATCCACATCGATGTTTTTCAGGTTGTGCGTGCGTGCGCCGCGAATGCGAATAAACGGGTCAGCCATGGGAATCCAAGTTCGAGCAAGATAATCAGGGGGTAAAGAGCCACGCCAGCAATCCAGGGGGAAAGATCCGGCCAAGTGATTTATAGTACGGACTTTAGTGCCGCGCTGGAACCGCCAGCAGCGGCCGAGCGCATATATTGAGAAGAGGAATCACCGATGGCCAGTCGCGGAATCAATAAAGTCATCATCTTGGGCAATCTGGGCAAGGACCCCGAGGTGCGGTACATGCCGAGCGGCGGGCAGGTCACCAACATCACCGTGGCTACCTCCGAAACCTGGCGCGACAAGGACACCGGCGAAACCAAGGAAAACACCGAGTGGCATCGTGTCGTGTTCTTCAACCGTCTGGCGGAAATTGCCGGCGAATACCTGAAGAAAGGGAGCCAGGTCTATGTGGAAGGCCGCCTGCAAACCCGCAAATGGCAGGGCCAGGACGGTCAGGACCGCTACACCACCGAAATCGTCGCCAGCGAAATGCAGATGATCGGCGGCCGAGGCGGCTCCGGTTCGGGCGGCGGTGCCGGCTCCAGCGGCGGCATGGACGACGACTACGGCAACGCCCCGCCGGCCCGTGGCGGTTCCCGCGCCCCGGCGGCAGCCCGCAGCAGCGGCAACCGCGACAGCTACGGCGCACCGCCCCCGCCGCCGCGCGCTCCAGCCCGTGCGGATCAGGGGTTTGGCGAGGACGATATTCCGTTCTAGATTCTACCATCGGTAAAAGTGTTGCAAATGTAACTCAAGCCAGCAGAAATGCTGGCTTTTTTTGCATTTTATGGAGTTGCATCTGACCTGGGGTTTCCATGCAGATCTACCACCTAGTGGAGGTATTGCATTGGAGGCGGTGCGAGGGCACATGTATTGATACTGATAGGGTGTCAGAAATGGCCCGATCCCTCCGTCCAGGACGCTTCATGGTATGAGCGCACCGGTGTGTGCGATTACTAACGTGTTGATGTTGGCCAAGAATGAAGATGATGCGCAGGTCGATTATTGATGGTCAATTTTGGGGATGAGTCAGGTTGTCCACCTTGATCCGAATCGTTCCGACTTTCGTGACCATACGTTCCGCTTTGTCTGCTTCGGATTTTTCCCCTCTATTGCTTGTGTGCCATGTACTGCCATAATGAGTCAACTTAGTTGACGTGTGACTGGTGTCTGAACTGTTCGCGGCTGATCAATGAGGCCGAGGGAGCATAGGTTTCGTGTCAGAGTCGATAGATCCGGTCGTTGATTTGGCGTTACCTGCGCACCATTTGCTGTGGGCTAAGACCCGTGACATCGGCACCGACGCGTGGCATCCGTTATTGCTTCACCTTCTTGATGTCGCTGCCTGCGCAGACGGTATTATGGCGCGCGAACCACAAGGCACGCGAGATCGCCTTGCTGCCGCGTTGGGGTTGGATTGGGTTGATGCTCAACCGTGGCTTCTACTGCTGATCGCCTGTCATGATTTGGGTAAGGGATGCCCAGGGTTTCAGTGCAAGTGGAAAAACCTGTCGGGCCTGGATGTCGGGCCGAGTCCCGATACGTCAATCAATCATGCGTTTGTCAGCCAGGTTGAGTTACTCGAACTGTTGATCGAACATGGCTGGCCCGAAGACATGGCGGAACTGGTCGCGGACGCGGTGGGGTGTCACCATGGAGAGCGGGCGGCCCTTTTGACGCTTGACCGGCTCGGAGGCAATCGTCGTGCACTCGGTAAACCCGCATGGCAAGAGACCCGTCGTGGGCTGTTCCAATCTCTAATCGCAGTCTTCGCTCCTGGTGCGCCGCCCAGCAAACCATCGCTCTCCGGTCCGGATTTCATGTTGTTGGCGGGGTTGACCAGCTTCGCCGATTGGATTGGATCAAACGAAGCGGTTTTCCCCTTCGGCACGCCGCACGATTGCGAGGATCCGTCGGCGTGGTTCCGGACCCGTCGCGCGATTAACGTCGAAAACGCGCTGAACCAGATTGGCTGGCTGCCACGTTTGCCACTTATGGACGATGCACGACCGTTCGATGAGGTATTCGGCTTTGCACCGCGCCCTTTACAAACAGCGATGGTCAACGCGCTTGCTGCCATCGACCAACCCACGATTCTGCTGATCGAAGCGCCAATGGGTGAAGGCAAGACCGAGGCCGCGTTGTACGCGCATCTGGAATTACAGCGGCGGCTCGGACATCGTGGGCTCTATGTCGCTTTGCCGACCAAGGCCACCGGCAATGCGATGTTTCACCGTGTGCTCAAGTTCTTGCAGAGCCAGCGCGGTGATCGGCAACTGGATATGCAACTGTTGCATGGGGGCGCACTGCTCAACGACGAATTCCAACAACTCAAGCCCGGTGGCATTTCTGATATCGCCAAGGGCGGTGATGTGCGCGCCAGCGAATGGTTCACCCACAAGAAGAGAGCCTTGCTCTCGGAATATGGCGTCGGCACCATTGATCAGGCGCTGCTCACCATCCTTCCGGTGCGCCATCAGTTCGTGCGTATGTGGGGCTTGGCGAATCGCGTCGTCGTGTTCGATGAGATCCACGCCTACGACGCTTACACCGGCACGCTCTTGCTTCACTTATTGCGCTGGTTGCTGGCGCTTGGCGCGTCGGTCGTACTACTGACGGCAACGCTGCCACCGCAGACGCGTCGTCAGCTCGCGGAACTGGTTGGACAGAAGCCGCCGGAACCAGACGCCATTTATCCACGCCTTTCGGTTTACCAGCCGGGCGAAGCGGTGCGGTCGACCTCGTTTGACGCCGACCCCAGGCGCCGCCTGACCCTGCGCGTGGAAGCGGTCACCGCCGATCTCGATGCGATCAAGGCCGCACTCGAAGCGCAACTCGTTGACGGGGGCTACGCGTTGGCGCTCACCAACACCGTGCAGCGCGCTCAGGATTTGTACCGGGATTATGGAGTAGGTGCGCCGTTGATGGTTGATGGTGAGCCTATCGGTAAGCGGCTGCCTGACGACACGGAGGTTTACCTCTTCCACGCCCGCTTCCCCGCCGACGCGCGGCAGCGCCGCGAGGACGCTGTTCTGAAGTTGTTTGGTCCGCCCGACAATACTTCGCCCGCCCCGCGCACGGGCAGGAAAATCCTCATCGCCACCCAGGTGGCCGAGCAAAGCCTCGACCTCGATTTCGACCTCATTGTCACCGACCTCGCACCCATCGATCTGCTGCTGCAACGTGCCGGGCGGTTGTGGCGGCATGCGCGTGGTGCGCGCCATGTCGCTGAGCCCAACCTCATCGTCGCCGGGCTGGCGGAAGACCCGCCGCCGTGCTTCGGCAAGCCGCTGTGGTGGGGAGCTGTTTACCGCGAAGACGTGCTGCTCCGTACCCGCAGCCTGTTACGCGGCAAACCGACGCTGCAACTTCCGGACGACATCGACGTGCTGGTGGCATCGGTCTACGAGGAATCTGTCGACGTCGAAGCCTCGCTCGAAGCTCGCCTTGATCGCGCCATGCAGGACGCACTGGGTAAGGAATTTGCCCATTTCGGCGAAGCCCATCGGTCCATCATCGGTCTGCCTGACGACGCTTCGTGGAAAACAGGTATGCGTTTCACCCTATACGACGACGATGAGCCCGGCGTCCACGCCAGCCTTAAGGTCAGAACCCGGCTCGGCGAGGATTCCGTCCTCGTTGTGCCGCTCTTCGCGTCGGACGCTTTCGACCCCACCGTGGCGCCTGATTTCGCGCAGGCCAAGGCCTGGTATCTGCGTGCCGTGAACCTCTCGCGCAAAGGTATCGTTACGCGGTTACGGGCGCAGGGCGTGCCCGAAGGCTGGCGGCAAAGCGCCTTGCTGCGTAACGCTTATCCACTACGGCTCGACTCCGAATCACGCTGGATCGATGACCCGCAGGTGCGGATCTCCAGCGAACTGGGTTTGATTTACGAAACCAAGGAGACCCCATGAGCGCTGGATCGAGCCGTTTCAATCTGATCGACGAAGCCTGGATTCCTGTTCGCAAGCTCGACGGCGGGCGCGTTGAACTCGGCATCCGCGACACTTTGCTGCAAGCCAAAGACATCGCAGTGATCGAAGACCCCTCGCCGTTGGTCACGGCCAGCCTGCATCGCTTCCTGCTCGCCGTGCTCTACCGGGCGCTCGAAGGACCGACAGACATCGATCAGGCCAAGGAGCTGTTTAAGGCTGGGCTGCCTCTGCAAAAGATCTGCGCTTACCTCGAAGGTTGGCGAGATCGATTCTGGCTGTTCGACGACAAAAAGCCCTTCTTTCAGATCCCGGACTTCGAGCCCAAAGTTTGGCGTGCGTGGACAGTGCTCGCCGCCGAACATAATGCCGACAACGCCAAGGTGCTGTTCGATCATGTCGATGTCACTCACCCCGAAGCTGTGTCGCCTGCGGCAGCGGCACGCTGGCTGCTTGCGACACAGACATTTTCCGTAAGCGCGGGCAAAAGCGAGTTGTCCCACACCGGCACCGCGCCGTCCGCAACGGCAGCGATGGTGCTACCGCTGGGGCGCCACCTGGAAGACACCCTGCTTATGAACCTCGTGCCGCAGAACCGCGTGCTAATACCAGGCGACTTGCCCGTTTGGGAGCGCAATCCGGAAACGGTGGCGGATCTCAAGACGGGAGCAAAGCGCGGCATAGCGGGCTACGCTGACCGCTACACTTGGCGTACGAGGTCGATCCGACTAAGTGGAGAGGACGATGGTAGCGTCAGCAAGCTTGCTTTCGCGTCCGGTGTGGAAAATGTGACCAAAGACCACATCGACCCGATGCTCGGTTACCGCATTGACGACAAGAACGGCAAGCTGTCGATCCAGTTCCGTGACCGTGGGTTGTGGCGCGATTTCGATTCGCTATTGCCGGATGACACGAATTTGGCCCCCGAAGTCATTGGGCACGCAATGGCGCTGACGCGCTTCGACCACGCGCGTTTTCCGCGTTCGGTTATTGTTCTGGGGCAGTCCAACAACAAAGCCAAGATCGAGTTCTGGCGGTTGGAGCGCTTCGCGTTACCCGAGGCCTTGCTTGGCGACCGTACGATCCGGAGCGAAATTCATCAACTTCTCGCTGATGCCGAAACCTGCCAGCAGGCTCTGTGGCGTGCCTGCAAGTGTTTCGCACGCGACTTGCTGAGCAGGGGCGAGCGCGAGCCCGATGGCAAGGACATCAGCCGCTTCGTCGAGCAGATGCTTGTGTCCGCCATGTACTGGTCCACGCTCGAAACTGCCTTCCACGACGTGCTGCGCCAATACACCATCGATGCCGACCCTGATGTCATACGGCACGGTTGGCTCAAAACCGTGCGCAAGACGCTCCGTGACGCATGGCATCGGCATGCAGCGTCGGTTTCGACCAGCGATGCCTGGGCCATCCGCGCGTTGGTGCGCGCTGAAGTGCACGTCAACAAGCAAGTCGGCGCGCTGAACAAGGAAATCCAGCAATACGAAACCCATCCCCAGATACAGGAGGAACCCGCATGAGTGAGTACATCGCATGGCTGGAAGACATGAACGCACGAGACACGAAAGTGCGCGCTGTATTGCGGCGCAGCCTCGCATTCGACCCCGGCACGCACATTCCGGCTTTTCCCTACGTCGAGCCCTTCTTGAAGGGCGAAGCCGAAGGCTGGCGCAGGCAGATGCACTACCTTGTCGCCGGTCTGTGGGCAGCACATTGGCGCGAGGGTCGTGCCGGAGTGTTGACGCCGCTCGCCAAAGCCTGTGCGCTGCACCAGCTTGCCAGCGGTTCCGTGAGCACCGAGCGACGCTTCATTCATCTACTGGATGCCGACCGCGAACAACTCCCGCACCGCCTGCGCCAGATGATCGCTCTGCTGAACGAGCAGCCCATCGACTTTCAGGCGCTGTTGAACGACCTGCTGTACTGGAACCGCCCCGACAAGAATGTGCAAAACGCTTGGGCACGTGCCTTCTACCGCACTATCACACCCACCGAAAACATTGATGCCGACACGGAGACCGCCGCATGAAAACCCTGATCGAGATTCACGTTCTGCAAAATTTTGCGCCGTCCAACCTCAACCGAGACGACACCGGCGCGCCCAAGGACGCGTTTTTCGGCGGCACGCGCCGGGGACGGGTGTCGAGCCAGTGCGACAAGCGCGCGATTCGGCAATTCTTCGACGAGAAAGTACGCGAAGGCGTATTCAGTGCAGACGAACTTGCCGTGCGTACCAAGCGCGTGTACCAGGCTGTCGCCGACGCACTGGCGGGCAAACGCGATGCCGCCGAAGCGCGAGCAAAAGCGGAAACCGCGTTGTCCTACATCAAGATCAGCAGATCCAAGGATGCTGACAAGACGCAATACCTGCTGTTTCTCGGCAAGCGCGAGATCGCAGCGGTGGCGGGGGCCATTGACCAGCACTGGGATTTGATCGTGGAAGCCGAAGCTGATCAAGCTGAGGATGGCAGCAAAAAGAAGAAGTCGAAGAAGGACGCCGCAGGCAGCGCGCCCAAAGAGGTCAGGGACCAGATCGAAGCGATTTTCAGCGGCGGTAAGGCGGTGGATGTGGCACTGTTCGGTCGGATGCTTGCCGACATGCCCGAGAAAAACCAGCATGCCGCCTGCCAGGTCGCGCACGCGATTTCGACCCACGCGGTCGAACGCGAATTCGACTTCTACACAGCGGTAGATGACCTGAAACCGGAAGACACGACGGGCGCGGACATGATGGGCACGATCGAATTCAATTCGGCCTGCTACTACCGTTACGCCGTCGTCGATTGGGAAAAGCTGGTGACTAACCTCCAGGGCGACACGGATCTTGCCACCAAGGGGCTGCGCACCTTCCTCGAAGGTTTCGTACTTGCCGAACCCACCGGAAAGCAAAACAGTTTCGCCGCGCACAACCCGCCCGAGTTCGTCGCTGTGTCGGTCTGTCACGATGCCGCACCACGCAATCTCGCCAATGCGTTTGAAACCGCGATTCGCGCCAAGACGGGCGAATCGTTGACGCGCAAGTCGGCGGAGGCGCTGGCGACGAAGGCGCACGCGCTCGATACCGCCTATCCACGCAAGGGTCAAACCTTCGTGCTCAACGTGGCGAAGGCCGACATTGGTGGCTTTGGCGAAGACAAGGCGTCGCTCGATGCCGTGCTGGACGCCGTACTTACTGCGGCAAAGGGTTGAGACATGCCGACCCTGCTTTTGAGGCTGGCCGGGCCGATGCAATCCTGGGGAACGACCAGCCGCTTCGATCAGCGCGACACCGGTAAGGAGCCGAGCAAGTCCGGCGTGATTGGGTTGCTCGCCGCTGCGCTCGGTATCGACCGCGAAACTTGGAACGAAGACTTGCAAGCGCTTGCCGCGCTGGCGATGGGTGTGCGGCATGATCGACCTGGGGTGCTTAAACGCGATTACCAGACCGCGCAACGGATCATTTCCGCCGACCGATCAAAGATGCACGAAACGGCCGTCACCACGCGTGACTACCTCGCCGACGCAGTGTTTCTGGTTGGCCTCGAAGGCCTGGATCGCGCTTTGCTCGAACGCGCCCACGCGGCCTTGCAGAACCCGACTTGGCCCCTCGCGCTGGGGCGCAAGTCTTATGTGCCTTCGGAGTCGATTTGGTTGGAAGGAGGTGTGGCGGAAGAGCCGCTGATGTCCGCACTCTCGGCTCATCCCTGGCTCACCACATTGCGCCACGGCGAAGTCATGCCGGAGCGCCTGCTTGTGTCATTGGAGTCAATGGATGGTAACGGTGCGTTGCGTATGGATCAGCTTCTGTCGTCGTTTGCTGACCGACGCTTTGGTGCGCGGTACGTGCGTTCGGCGTGGGTCGAATTGAACAGAGGGCCGAACGATGCGTCTGCATAGAATCACCCTGAACCCACGCAGCAAGGCGGCGCGTCGTGATCTGGCGGACCCCTACCAGATGCACGCCACATTGTGCCGAGCGTTCTTTCCGGAACATACGCCGTCTCGACCGGGTGCACTGTTGTGGCGACTGGAGCCGGAGACCGACAGAGACGGTCGACCGCGCGTGCTGATACAGTCGCAAGTACCCCCGGAATGGTCACCCCTGTACGAGTCCGGCTGGCTCGCCGTGGCCGAACCTGGGATCGATTTGGTACAGAAACTCTCTCTCGATACGCTCTCCGCCGGCCAAGTCTTCCGCTTCCGCTTGCGTGCCAATCCGTGCAAAACCCTACACGGTAAGCGCTTGGGGTTGCTTCACCTGGATGCGCAACACGACTGGCTGGCACGAAAAGGTCAGCAGCATGGCTTTTCCGTGCCCAGCGCCAACACGCCGGACTATTTCGATTTTCTCGACAGCCCCAAAGGGCGGGCGTATCCCGATGTGCGGGTGTCGCAAGATCAGATGCTGGTTGGGCGGCGCCATGATGGCCGCACGATTCGCGTGTTTTCCGTACTTTACGAGGGGCGTCTTGTTGTCAGTGATCCGGCTCAATTCCGTGCGGCGATCCAAAAGGGCATCGGTCACGCTAAGGTCATGGGGCTGGGACTTTTGTCTGTTGTGCCCTCGCAAAGATAAGTCAGTTCAACCTTTGGTTTGCTGGCTAGGGGGCTGAATGAAGAAGTGAATTTTTGCGGGTCTCCAGACTTTCTTTTAGACTGAATCGCATATGCAATGCTCGGAGGTTTGCCATGAAAAACGCCACCTTACCTCCTTTGCGTGTGGATAGTGCTCTGCGTACCGCTGCCGAATCTGTTCTGCGCGAGGGAGAAACGCTGTCCAGCTTCGTACTGGAAGCGGTTCGGCTGAACATCGAGCGGCGGGAAGCTCGGCAGGAATTCGTGGCGCGTAGCCTGAAAGCCCGAGATGAGGCGAGGGCCGTTAATGGTTATGTGAGCAGTCAGGAATTGCTCACCCAACTTGATGCCCTGCTTGTCCATGCGCGCGACAAGGCGGGAGCCGCTTGAGTTATCAGCTTATAGGCTGACCGAACGAAGATGTGCGGCGGCTGTTCACACTTCTGGCGGGGGAAGATCTGGTCGCAGCGATGAGGGCGCGCCAAGCCATCGAACTGGCATGCCGGTTCCTGCGTGATTTTCCGTTTGCCTGCCGAAAAGTATCCGCCGATCATCCTTTTCTGCGCGAAAAGCTGATCGAATTTGGCAGCGCGGGCTATGTCGCGCTTTGCGAGGTCGAAACGGGCGATATCGTGACAATTCTGGGCGTACGGCACCAGCGCGAGGATGATTATTACTGATGGCTGAATTGCTCCCGCCGCTCAAACCCATTCCGATCAAAGAGCGACTCTCGGTTCTGTACATCGAGAAAGGCCAGCTTGACGTGCTCGATGGCGCATTCGTGGTGATCGATGTCCATGGCGTCCGTACTCATATTCCCGTGGGCGGCGTAGCTTGTCTTATGTTGGAGCCGGGAACGCGCGTCTCGCATATGGCTTGTGTCCTGGCAGCGCGCGTGGGCACGCTGCTTGTCTGGATTGGCGAGGCAGGCGTGCGTCTCTACTCCGCGGGACAGCCGGGCGGTGCCAGGGCAGATCGCCTGCTGTATCAGGCCAAACTGGCATTGGATGACGACCTGCGGCTCAAGGTCGTTCGGCATATGTATGAATTGCGATTTGGCGAACCCGCGCCACAGCGCCGTTCCGTTGATCAGCTGCGCGGCATTGAAGGTGCCCGTGTTCGCGAGACATACAAGCAACTGGCTGCCCGATATGGTGTGAAGTGGCATGGGCGTAAGTACAACCCGGAAGAATGGGACGTTTCTGATCTACCGAATCGTTGCCTTTCTGCCGCCACTGCCAGTTTGTACGGCGTGACGGAAGCAGCTGTGCTCGCAGCAGGCTATGCCCCCGCGATTGGGTTTATCCATACCGGAAAACCATTGTCTTTTGTTTATGACGTGGCGGATGTTTACAAATTCGAAACTGTGGTGCCTCTGGCATTTAAGATTGCGGCGAAGTCGCCGGCCAACCCGGAGCGCGAAGTGCGGTTGCGCTGCCGGGATATCTTCCGCGAGACCCGGCTGCTGGAGCGGATCATTCCCGGCATAGAGGACATGCTTTCCGCTGGTGGCATTGAGCGACCTACCGCGGCGCCGGAACAAGTCGAACCGGCCATTCCTGCATCGAAGGGGCTGGGTGATGCTGGTCATCGTGGTTGAAAATGCCCCGCCCCGTTTGAGGGGGCGTTTGGCTGTCTGGCTGCTGGAAATCCGCGCCGGGGTATATGTGGGCAACTACTCCGCTAAAGTGCGGGATTACCTCTGGAGTCAGGTTGCGGTAGGCATTGAGGAAGGCAATGCTGTCATGGCGTGGCGAACCAGCAACGAAGCGGGCTTCGACTTCATGACCATCGGCACCAATCGACGTATTCCGGTCGAAATGGATGGCGCTAAACTCGTTTCATTTCTGCCTGAGGAAAATAAGGAAATTTCCCGGTAGAATTTCCGGTGCTGTTAAAAGTCTTTTAAAACAAGCGTAAATGTTAAGACCCGTTCCCCGCAGGCGCGGGGATGAACCGCATTAGTAAACCACGGCAGTCAGAAAAAGGCTCCGTTCCCCGCAGGCGCGGGGATGAACCGCATCGAGGATCACGCTAAATTCTTCTACGAAACCGTTCCCCGCAGGCGCGGGGATGAACCGGATACCGTTAAAAGCCCGTTGGGATTGTTCGACCGTTCCCCGCAGGCGCGGGGATGAACCGCGAGAATCACGCATCTTCACGGAGCAATGAGACCGTTCCCCGCAGGCGCGGGGATGAACCGGTCACCGCAGTATTGATATGAGCCGGTTGTCACCGTTCCCCGCAGGCGCGGGGATGAACCGGACGGCATCACGCCGGAGCAGGCAGTGAATGCCCGTTCCCCGCAGGCGCGGGGATGAACCGTGCCAACAGGATGCGAAACAGCGAGTAGGTCTCCGTTCCCCGCAGGCGCGGGGATGAACCGGACTGCAGAACAACGCGGCAAATTATGGCCTCCCGTTCCCCGCAGGCGCGGGGATGAACCGGTGCTTTCCGTCAACACCAATAGCCGGATCGTCCGTTCCCCGCAGGCGCGGGGATGAACCGACTCCTAACGAGCGTTACGGCTGGATCACTACCCGTTCCCCGCAGGCGCGGGGATGAACCGATTATCATGGAAATGCTTAATTCCATTCCGTTCCGTTCCCCGCAGGCGCGGGGATGAACCGGGGCCGTTAGCAGAATTGCAAAATACAATCCTCCGTTCCCCGCAGGCGCGGGGATGAACCGTGCTGCTGCTGGTTGCGCCAGTGGGGTCACATCCGTTCCCCGCAGGCGCGGGGATGAACCGATCGCCCGATCAATGAGCCCATCGACCCAAGTCCGTTCCCCGCAGGCGCGGGGATGAACCGAGACCTTGGACAGGGTGCGCGAGAAATGGCGCCCGTTCCCCGCAGGCGCGGGGATGAACCGTCCTGAGTTGCCCCATGCCATCCTGGGCCAGCCCGATCCCCGCAGGCGCGGGGATGAACCGGGCCTGACGCATTGGCTTGTGTTCATGAAATCCCGTTCCCCGCAGGCGCGGGGATGAACCGGTTGTACACCTGACCCTGGGCAATGGCCTTGGCCGTTCCCCGCAGGCGCGGGGATGAACCGGTCGAGCAGATCGACGCCGGCCAGATTGCCCACCGTTCCCCGCAGGCGCGGGGATGAACCGCCGTAACCGAAACACAGGAACCGCCCCATGTCCCGTTCCCCGCAGGCGCGGGGATGAACCGACTCATCGGGATTTTGTTGATATGGAGGGCGACCGTTCCCCGCAGGCGCGGGGATGAACCGGGTGAGCAAGAGTGCGCCGGTGGTGTAATCGACCGTTCCCCGCAGGCGCGGGGATGAACCGGACGTGACGCCGGTCTACGTCGGCAATCCCGCCCGTTCCCCCTTTGCCTGCCGCAAGGCCGCGCCCGAGTATCCGTTCTTGCGTGAAATGCTGATCGAGTTTGGTGCTGCGGGCTATGTTGCTTTGTATGAAATCGAGTCTGGCGAGTTTGTGACGATTGTGGCCGATCGTCATCAGCGCGAGGATGATTATCACTGACGGATGCACCGCATCAGATGCGATCGAGGCCGGCGTGCCGATCTGGATTCCGGAGGGCGGGCAGCAGTCGGTTTGAATGAACCCAGCGAACCATGAATGGGGCTTGATCCGTCCCCCTACCCTACGTCCGGAACGTTTTGTGGTATGAGCACACGGTTCGATGCCCGGATCAAGCATCGATAGTCTAGCGCATTCCGTGGTGCCACGGGGGGTGCCGCGAGTGGCGGGGCGTCCATGCCCCGCGGGGTTGTTTCCTTCCGTCCGGTTCATCAACCCAGTTGCCCGATATTCAGTCTCAGCCACAGGCTTCGCGTCGTCGACGGGGAGAGGCTGCTGGCGCCTAATTCGAGGCGGTAGCGGCCTTTGGCGACGCCGATGCTGAGGGTACGTACCTGCGGCCAGGCGGTGACGTTGAAGACGTAGTCGTGGAAGCCGACGGCGGCGCCGGCGCCAAGCAGGGTCTGGCCGTATTGGTATTGCACCGCCACGATGCCGTTGGGTTTGCCGGTTCGGCCGAGTTCGGCCTGACCGGAGAATCGGGGGGATAGGCGCTGCACGTAACGATCCGAGGTACCTTCGTAGCCGCTGATCAAGGGGGCGAAGTGCACGTTGCCCGAGGCGTCGTAAGACTCGCGGTTCGAACTGGCCGTCGCCACGGTGTAGGGGGCTTGCTTCCACCAGATGCGACCGAGCAGGTCGTCCACGTGGCCGCGCACGCGGAGCCAGGGTTGGATTTGTGCGGTGAAGCCGAAATCCAGGCTGGCGCCGATGCCGCTTGGTGGGCTCACGTCGCGCTTGAACAGATAATCGCGGCTGTAGTGGTAGTCCACGGCCGCATCGTAGCGATAGCTGTCCTGCGAAAGGGCCGTGCCGTCGCCGTGCAGGGCGCCGTCGATCAGGGCGCTTGCCGTGAACAGCGAGAGACCCAGGCGCAGCTTCATCTGGTCGGTCGGCTCGATGCGCCAAGTGCCCCGGATGCCTTTTGCAGCGAAGCTCGACGCCGACAGGTCCAGCAGGTAGTGCTTGCCGATCGGCAGGGGGTACTTGTTCTTCAAGAGGTAATAGGCTTCCGCCGTTCCACGCGAAAAGCGCAGGTCGTAATCCTTGCGGTAGAACACGCCCAGCGACCAGTCATGGGTTTCGACACCGGACTCGATCGTGTTGAATGTCCATTGACGCGTGCCGCCGTAAAAGGCGCCATGCCATTCATTCAGGGCGGATTTGATGGAATTCGGCTGGCTGTAGGTCATCGATTCGATGCGTACGTAGGGCGCCCAGTCCTGGGCGATGGCCCGGGCAGGTGCGCTGGCCAGAATCAGGAAAGCAATAAAGAGGGGCGGTTTCAGCCGCCCCCCGAACGCGCGATGAATCATTGATACCTTGCAGTCTTACTGGAGGGTTTCGAAGGTGCCGTCTGCGTAGCGAACGATATACAGGCTGTTGGTCTGTGAAATCGTGCCCACCTTCGTGCCGTCGGCCAGCGTGACAACTCCGGTCAGCGGATTGCTCCCTGTCTTGGTGGCCACGAGTGTGGTACCGCTCGGGTTGCTGATCGATAGGCTGTCTCCGGTCGCCGTGCGTTGGTAGACCGCGGTGAGGGAGATGCCGCCATTTTGTGCCAGCGTCACCGTGGCGTTGCCGGCATTCAAGTCCGTCCGGTTGACCGTGATCGCCGCCGTGGTGTTCGGGTAGCCTTTGAGTGCCAGACCCAGATAAAGGCTCAACGTCCCCTTGGCAAAGCTGGCGTTGGTTTCGGCGGCGGAAACATCCAGTGTGCCCGACAGGTAGGTGACATTGGCGCTCGCGTCGTAGTAAGCGTAATAGACATTCGTCGAATTGATTGTGTAGCCCGAACTGCCTTGCAGAAACTTTTGGTTCAGGGTGGCGGTTGGATCGGTCACCGGCCCATTGATGGTGTAGTAGAGGGAGATGGACTGCTGATGGCCCGATAGGTAGCCGATGGCATCGAATTGCGCGGCATTGGTCAGGTCGGCGGCGGCCTTGGCGGTGAACGTGCTGCCGTTGGCGTCGCTGAACGTGCCGTTCAAGCTGAGCTTGGATAACGAGAGGCTTTCCTGCGACTGGGCGGAGGTATAGCCGTTCGTCGCATAGTAATGCAACGCCGTGGCGTTCAGCGGAACGGCGGTGATCGACGCCCCGCCTTTGAAGCTGGCACCGCCCTTGAGGTCGTCGATTTCGATGTCGCCGGATAGGGTCGCGTCCTTGATGGCCGACTCAGGGATGGGGGCGCTGCTCGATGTGTCGATCGTCTGGGGCTGCGTGAAGCCGATGCTGAGCGTCATGGCGTTCAGCACCACTTTGGCTTCGCTGTTGGTGACGGAACCAGTGGCCGTCAACGATACGTTGGTCGCCGAGACCGGCGAAGAGACGGCGGTCAGCGGCAGGGACGAGTTCACGCCGAGGTCGACGCGGGTGGCGCCCCCGTTCAGCGACGAGGTGATGGCAACGGTGAAGCCGCCGCTCGCCGTGGTTTGAACGGTCACGTTGGCGACGCCGACCTGGGTGTTTTGTGCATCGTAGATCGGCAGTGCGGAGTAGGTCTTGTTGCCGGTCACCTGATCCGTTTGCAGTTGCTTGACGACCTGTTTGACGACCTCGCTGACCGAAGTCATCAATGCTTGCGCGTTGTTGTTGAGCACGTTGCTCGCTGTATTCAGGTTGCCCTTGAATGCCTCGGCGGGGGTTTGCAACTGAGCGATCGAATTGCCCAATGCGCGCGCCTGACCCACCAATTGCTTCGCTTGACCCACGGCAGACAAGGTCGTGGAACTGGTGGGGGTCGGCGCGAGATCGGGCTGGCCGGAAATGGTGTTCTCGATATTGGTGATCAGTGCGGATGCGCCCGGATCACTGGCAATCAAGGGCTTTTGCTCGCTGATGTTCTTGGATAGATTCGCCGGACTCAGCGTTTCGTCGGATGCCAGCTTGCCGTCGCTGAACTCCTCGGTCAGCTTGGTGATCGCGGTGCCGAGATCGGTACCCGAAGCCACGGAGCGCGCAAACGCCGAGTTCATCAGGGCGTAGGCGAGTTGATCCGAACGCGCGGAAGACGTCGATTTCGTCAGATCCACCGGTTGCGTATCGACGACGTTCACCCCGGTAATCTGACTCACCATACTGTTGGCCGCATCGATATCCGCACTGGACGAAGCCTGGTTGGTATGGGCTTTGATGTATTGGTAGGCCATGTCGGTCCAGGGGGTGATTGCCGCGCTGATCTTGCCGCCAGCGGCTTTGGCCGGAAGCACGGTGTGCAGCACGATCGGCGCGCTACTGGACAGTGGGATCGCGCCGCCATAGGCGACCGAGCCGCAGCCGCCGGAGACATCGCAGATCATGCTGGCACCGGTGCCGGCGGTCAGTGTGAGCAGGAGGGGACGCTTGCCGTCGTATTGGCTACTCAGCGCGAGCGTGTATGCGCCATCCTGTCCTGTGGTCGCCGTGCCGTATTGCGTCGCGCCGTCCAACGAGGACGCGGTAACGGTTCCGCCGACGATGATGCCATCGGAGGCAACGCCACTGGTTGTGGTCGCTGCAACCGTGGGCGAATTGACGCTTGCGGTGGTGGAACTACCACCTCCGCCGCCGCATCCGGTGAGCAGGGTCGCACCCAGTGCGATAACAACGGCGTTGGCTAGGATATGACGATGGGGCATGAACGGCTTCCTTACTGTTCTGGTTGGCTGGGAAATAGCGTTTTCTTAACGGATTTGGCGGAAATGATCGCGCTTTTCGTCCGTCGATCATACTGCGAAGCATGTGTCATTGTCATTACATGAGCGCGTGCCGTGGGCTGGTTTGGACGTGGTGGAAGCTTTATGCGATCGCAGGGTTTTTCAGCGTCAATCCGGGGTCCGAAGGACAAGCCGGATTTTCGTTATGGCGGAAAAAACAGGGCGGCGGAAATTTCGGGGCGCGGGTATCGGGTGGCGATCGCGTCTTCAATATCCTGCCGCCAGACCCGCCGGGCGGCGGCGGTCGTTGGCGCCGTCGAGTAGGCCGGTTTTCTGATCGACCAAGATCGCTTCGTCCGCACCCCAGGATTCCACCTCCTTGAAGGCATAGCCCATTTTTTCCAGGGTCGATTTCGTGGCCGGGGTGAGCAGGCCCGGTTCGACGAGGACGACGTCCGGGTACCACTGGTGATGCACGCGCGGGGCATCGACGGCCTGTTGCATGTTCATGCCGAAGTCGACGACGTTGAGGATGCTTTCCAGGGTGGTGGAGATAATGGTGGAGCCGCCGGGGCTGCCGGTCACCATGAACAGCTTGCCGTCTTTCAGCACGATGGTCGGCGACATGGAACTGAGCGGGCGCTTGCCCGGCTCGATCTGGTTGATCCGCCCCTGGACGAGGCCGAAGCTGTTGGGCACGCCGGGCTTGGCGGTGAAGTCGTCCATCTCGTTGTTGAGGAAGAAGCCGGTGTTGCCGGCGATCTGGCCGAGGCCGAACAGGTAGTTGATGGTGAAGGTGATGCTGACGGCATTGCCCTGGGCATCGACGATCGAAAAGTGCGTGGTGTGCTGCCCTTCCGCCGGGCCGAGGCTGCCCTTGATCTCGCTGGAGGGCGTGGCCTTGCCGGGCTGGATGGTGGCGCGCATCTTGGCGATGTGTTTTGGGGAGAGCAGTTCGTCGATGGGGTTGTTCACGAAGGCGGGATCGCCCAGATAGGTGTTGCGATCGGCGAAAGCGCGGCGCTCGGCCTCGACCAGCGTATGGAGGGTATTTACCGAGCCATAACCCCATTGGCCCATGGGGTAGGGTTGGATGATCTGCAGGATCTGGCAGATGGTCGTGCCGCCGGAACTGGGCGGCGGGGCGGACAGCACGGTGTAGCCGTGGTAGCCGCAGGTGATGGGCTTGTCCCACTGCACCGTGTAGTCGGCGAAGTCCTTCAGGCTCAGGAGGCCGCCGTTCTTTTCGCTGGTTTTGACGACAGCCTGGGCGATGGAACCGTGGTAGAAGGCGCGGCTGCCGTCCTTCGCGATCTGTTCCAGCGTGTGCGCCAGTTGCGGCTGCACCAGCCGGTCGCCTACTTCGTAGGGCTTACCGTGGTTGAGGAAGATGGCCGCCACGTTGGGATATTTGGCGAAATCCTGGCTGCGGGTGTGCAGGATGTTGATGTCGCCCTGGGTCAGCACGAAGCCATCGCGGGCGAGCTTGATTGCCGGTGCCATCACTTCCTTCCTGCTCATCGTGCCGTATGTCTGAAGGGCGGTGTTCAGGCCCATCACGGTGCCCGGGACACCCACGCCCAGATAGGTGTCGGTGCTGCGCCCCTTGACCACGTTGCCTTCGGCATCCTGAAAGAGGGTGGGGGTGGCTTTCAGCGGGGCCTTCTCGCGGAAATCGAGGAAGACGGTTTTCCCCTTGTCCATCCCATTGGCCAGCCCCTTGTCTTCCCCTTTATCCATCCCCTGGTTTTCGCTCGGAGCCAGATGCAGCACCATGAACCCGCCGCCGCCGATATTGCCGCAGCAGGGGTGGACGACGGCCAGCGCGTACCCGACGGCCACGGTGGCATCGACGGCATTGCCGCCCCGCTTGAGGATGTCCACGCCGACCTGGGTCGCCAGATGCTGGGCGGTGACGACCATGGCGTGCTTCGCCGTTACCGGTCGGGCCGTGGCGAGTTCGGCATGGGTGGTTGCGGGGGCGGTGACGTCCAGCGCAGAAGTGGAAATCGTCGCCGTATCCGGCTGCGTCAATTCTGGCGATGACCAGGCAAACGCGGGCGACAGGGTGCCCAACCCGATCAGTATGACGGCTAGACAGCGGCCCAGATGGCGATGGGTGATCGGGGCAGGGCGTTGGGCGGTACGCATGGGGACCTCAGGATTGGGTTGGGGCAGGGGGGCAGGCGTGTGCCCGGCGTGGGGGGCGGGAGTCGGCGTCATGGCAGCGGTTTTTCCCAAAAGAGGGCCTTGCCCGTTTCCGGCCGAAGTTCATAGCCCGTGAAGCCACAGGCTCGGTAGGCCGCCTGGGCAACCGTGTTGCCCGACAGCACTTCCAGCGTCAACTTGCAGCAGCCCAGTTCGCGGGCGATTTCCTCGACCTTGGTCAGCAATCTTTTCGAAAGTCCGCGACCCCGATAGGGCGGCAGTACCACGAGGTCGTGAATGTTGAGGAGCGGTTTGCAGGCGAAGGAGGAAAAGCCCTCGATGCACAGGGCGAGCCCGGCGGGGGCGTCATCCACGAAGGCGAGCAGTAGCCGGATGGCTGGCCGCGTACGGAGTTCGGCGATCAGATTCTGGCGAACGAAATCGCTGAGCGGCGCGCCGCCGCCCATCGGGTCCCGGGCATAGGCATCAAGCAGGGCGAGCACGGCTTCGGCATGCTCGGGACGGGCGAGATCGGCGCGAATAATCGTTTCCATGGATGGCCCGTGGCTGGGTGACAACTTGGCGTGGCACAGGCGCCCGCGTGCGGCTTTGGACCGCAACGCCGCCGTCCTCATTGTGGCGACTGGCGCGCTGTCGGTAAACCCGTCCCGAAATGTATTTCAACGCGCCCGATGAGCGCTTTCGGCAACGCCCCGGTCATTTTTTCGTAAATGCGAATCAATCCTATTGACTATACAGATGAGAATCGTTATCGTTCGTGCCTCGTGTCTCTTTTGTGTTTTTCTCACCAACTTTCTGGGAGTGTTTGTCATGTCCGTGTTCAAGGCCAGTGTGTTCTTTGCCGCCCTCGTTTCCTCCGTCGCCGTGGCGGCGCCGCCCGAGGTCCATGTGGTGATCAAGGATCACCGCTTTACGCCGTCCGAGGTGAAGGTACCGGCCGGGCAGAAGATTCGCCTGATCGTCGATAACCAGGATGCGACGCCCGAGGAGTTCGAAAGCCATGAGCTGAACCGCGAGAAAGTAATCGCCGGCAAATCCAAGGCGACCATCTATATCGGCCCGCTGGAGCCGGGTCGTTACCCGTTCTTCGGCGAATTCAACGAAGCCACGGCTCAGGGCGTGGTCGTCGCGGAGTAAGCCATGATCAGTGCCGCCATCATCGTGTTTCGGGAAACCCTGGAAGCCGCGCTCATCCTGGGCATCATCGCCGCCGCGACGGTGGGCGTGACCGGCCGGGCGCGCTGGTTGACGGCCGGGGTGCTGGCCGGCATCGCCGGGTCGCTGGTCGTCGCCAGTCTGACGGAACAGATTGCCAATCTTGCCGAAGGGATGGGGCAGGAGCTGTTCAATGCGCTCGTGCTCGGGGTCGTGGTGCTCATGCTGGCTTGGCACAACATCTGGATGGCGCGCCATGGGGCCACGCTGGCGCGGGATGCGCGTCAGTTGGGCCGGGATGTGCAGGCGGGCGCCAAGGCCCTGCCGATCCTGTTCGTGGTGATTGCCCTGGCCGTGCTGCGGGAAGGTTCGGAGACGGCCTTGTTCCTGTACGGGATGTCGCTGGGCGGTCAGCACGATGCCTGGGCGATCGTGAATGGAGCGGGCATGGGGCTGGCGGCCGGCGCGGCGGCAGGATTGGCGCTCTATCTGGGGTTCCTGCGGATTCCGACGCGATGGTTCTTTGTCGTTACCAGCGGGCTGATCCTCTTCCTGGCGGCGGCCATGGCCAGCCAGGTGGCCAATCTGCTGATCCAGAGCGATCTGTTGCCGAGTTTGGCCGCGCCGTTGTGGGATACTTCGGGGCTTCTCAGCAATGATTCGGCAGTCGGTTTATTGCTGCAGACGCTCGTGGGGTACGATGCCAACCCGGCCGGCATGCAGGTGATTTTCTATGTGGCAACGGCCGCGTTGATCCTGCTGGGGATGCGCTTGGCGCGGCAGAAACCGGCGCCTGTAGGCAGTCCACATTAACTGCGGGTTTCCTTGATTTATCCTAACTACCCTTGATGTTACAGGGGCACCGCGTGTGCCCCATAATTTTTGATTCGTTTGAGGCATCGATGAAAAACAGTCTTTCTTTTATGGTGGGTGTCGGTGGCGTTCTGGCCGCCCCTTTGTGGATTCAGCCCGCGATGGCCGGTTCCGATGAGCATCTGTATCTCCCGACAGTGGAGCAGGGCGTGAAAGAAATCGAGCTGCACTACGGGCACTGGAACCAGGACCCGGCCCAGCCGCAGACGGATACGGCCATTGGCTTTGGATATGGCGTGAATGCCTGGTGGTTTACCGAGGTTGCGGTCAAGGGAACGCGTGCGAACGGGCAGCCGACCGCCTACGAGGCCACCGAGTGGGAGAACCGTTTTCAGCTCACCGAGCCTGGGCGCTATCCGGTGGATGTCGGATTTCTGCTGGAGATCGAGCGACCGCGCGATCACGCCGAAGGCTGGGAGGTAAAGTATGGCCCCCTGTTCCAGACGGAGTTCGGCAAGATCCAGTTAAACGCCAACCTGTTGTTCGAACGTCATGTTCGGGGGGAGGGATCGGGCGATACCGAGATGGGGTACCAGTGGCAGGCCAAGTATCGTTGGCGTGAACCGCTCGAGTTTGGTTTGCAGGGTTTCGGCGAGTTCGGCAAGTGGAATGACTGGGCGCCGGAAAGCGAGCGCGGCAACCGCGTGGGACCTGCCGTGTTCGGCAAGCTGCCGCTCGGTGGGCACCGATCCATCGGCTACAACGTGGCCTGGTTGATCGGCACCTCGTCGGCCGCCCCGAGTCATAATCTCCGGGCTCAGGTGGAATACGAGTTTTAAACAGGAAATCCGGCGCTGCGCCGGATCGATGCGCAGGGTGAAACCCTGCCATCCGTTTCAGACTGCGACGATCAGGCAGGGATGCCCAAGGGCGTCGTTTCTTTGGGATTGGACCCGTAGGTGTTCTCGCCAGGGGTGCTGTCCTGCACCATGAAGATCAGAATCACAATGAACCCGATGAGCGGAATCAGGAGCAGGAGCAACCACCAGCCGCTGCGGTTCGTATCGTGCAGCCGGCGCACGGACACGGCCAGACTGGGTATCAGAACCGCCAGGGAATAGAGGCCGCCCAGCAGGCCCACGCCACTACTGCCCAGCATCCCGTCGACTATGCCCAGGACGATGCTGATGATGAGGTTGAAGAGGACGAAGTACCAATACTCCGCGCGACGTGCTCTGCCGTTGAATACTGCGTACTGTTTCAGAACGTCGAGATACCAGTTCATGTGCGACTCCATGTACAGATGCTTCCAGTGGGGTTGCCGGAATTCTCGGCGTTCGGCACGGGGTCGAACGACTTGATTCCGGCGCCTCCCAAGCTAGCGTCGGATGCGGGTCAAATCAAGTGACGTTTCGATAATGCCCTGCCGTCCATTGTCTTTTTCGTTTGTGGGGCCCGTTTCTGGCCTCCGTCAGTAGGCCGTGCTCGACTGCCAGGCCCAGAGGTGGGCCGCGACCAGGGCGCGCCAGGGCGCGAACGGAATCAGCCAGTCCCGCGCCTGCTTCTCGTCGACGGGTGTTTCATTGTCGATGAGCCTCTGCAGGCCGCGACGGACGGCGACGTCGCCGTGCAGCGAGCCGTCCAGCCAGCCGAATCCGCGCAGCAGGGCGTAACTGACGGTCCAGGGGCCGATGCCCTTGACGGCCAGCAGCTGCGCGCGCAGTGCCTCGGCTGCTTCGGACGACAGGGGCCTTCCTGTTCCGAGCCCGGCGTCCAGGGGTAGCGATCCGTCGGCCACCAGGCCAGCCAGTCGATGCAGGGTTTCCGCCTTGGTGCGGGAATAGCCCGCCTGCCGGATCCGGTCGAGGGGGAGCGCCGTGATCTGGGGGGCTTCGGGATAGCAGAGCAGACTGCTCGAATGTGCGATGCCTGCGGTGACGATGAGCTTGCGCCGGAGCGACACCGCCGCCTGAACGCTGATCTGCTGGCCGGTGATGGCCCAGGTCAGTGCCTCGAACGGGGTGGTGGTGACGGGCACGCGCAGGCCCGGGTTGCGGGCGATCATCTGCCCCAGCTGCGGATGCTCGCGATAGGCGGCCTCGAAGGCGGAGATATCCTGATTCAGGCCGAGCAGGCGGTGCACCAGGGCCTGAAACAACGGCAGGTTGCCAGCGTGTGGCCCGTCCACCGTCAGAGCGGCATGAGCAACACCCTCCGCGAATTCGATCGTCAATTGGGCGGGATATCCGCCCCAGATCATCCCCTTGTACAGGCACGTATCGGTCACGCGTTCGGCGATTTCCTGGGGATCTCGTCGGTGGAAACTCAGGATGTCGCTGGGGCGGAAATCGGCGGGCAGAGTCAGGCTGCAGTCGAGTCGGGACGTCATGGCGGGCCGGCCTTGCGAAAGGTGAGATTGATGCGCTGGTCCGCCGTTGCCGGATGTGATCCCGGCTTGATGGTCTGCACGGCATGATAGGCCAGACGGGACGGCCCGCCCCAGACGACGATATCGCCATGCGCCAGTCGCGTGCGCGTCTTCGGTGCGTCGCGGGTCAGCCCGCCGAACAGGAAAACCGCCGGCAGGCCCAGCGAGACCGAAACGATCGGCGCCGAGCGGTCGGGCTCGTCGCGATCCTGGTGCAGCGAAAGCTTGCTGCCGGGTTCATAGCGATTGATGAGGCAGACATCCGGCGAAAAACCGGGAAATCCGGCCTCGGCCGCGGCCTCGACGGCCAAGCGGCGGAGCGCTTCCGGTAGGGCGGGCCAGGGGCGGCCGGTTTGCGGATCGACGGGCGTGTAGCGGTAGCCGTGGCGATCCGTCACCCAGCCCTGGGCGCCGCAGTTGGTCATCGCCACGGACATGGTCAGTCCACCGGGCGTCATCATGCGGCGAAACGGGGCCTCGGCGGCGATGGCGGCTACCGCCGCAAGCAACGCTGGCGCCTGACTCCGGGCTCGCCCGCGTAGTATCATCGCGCCCTCGGCCAAGGTCTCCCGGCTGCCTTCGTCGGCCAGCGCCGTGTCGATCAAATCGTTCATGGCTTATCCGGGGCCAAGTCGTCGATCAAGGGGGCGGCCCGGGTGTTGCCCCGGGTGTTGGCCCGCGCGCCAGTTCGGGCGCCGGTTTTGGCCTCCCGTTCGAGCAGCGCACGCTTGCGCTCGACGCCCCAACGGTAGCCGGACAGCGTCCCGTCGTTGCGGACGACCCGATGGCAGGGAATGGCCAGCGCCAAGGCATTGGCCGCACAGGCGCCGGCCACGGCACGCACCGAGCGCGGGGCACCGATGCGCTCGGCGATCTCGGTATAGCTCGCGGTCGAGCCGACGGGGATGTCCTGCAGGGCGCGCCAGACACGCTGCTGGAAGGCCGTGCCCTGGATATCGAGGGGCAGATCGAGTCCTCGTTGCGGCATCTCGATGAAACCGATCACCTGGGCGATCCAGTGTTCGAATTCGGCGTCACCGCCGATGAGCGCCGCAAGGGGAAACCGATCCTGAAGTTCGCGTACCAGCGCATCCGGATCGTCGCCCAAGGCGATGGTGCAGATCCCGCGCGTACTGGCCGCGACGAGCACACAGCCCAACGCGCAATCGCCGACGGCAAACCGCAGGGTGGTCTGCGCCCCACCCTTTCGAAAGTGCTTGGGCGTCATGCCCAATCGTCGATCCGATTCCGCGTAGAAACGGCTGTTGGCTTGGTAGCCGGCTTCGAAGATCGCTTCGGTGATCGAGCTGTCGCCCGTCAGCGCCCCACGAACCCTGCGGGCGCGAATGGCCGTTGCATAGGCTTTCGGCGTCACGCCGGTGACGGCCTTGAACATCCGGTGGAGGTGATGGGGGCTCATGTCGGCGTGGCGGGCGAGTTGATCCAGGTTGGGGAGATCCGCCGATTGCTCGATGAATCGACACAATTCGGCCACGCGGGCGGCCTCGCGTTGCGCGCGGGGCGGTTGATCGGGCTTGCAGCGCTTGCAGGGGCGGAATCCGGCCTGTTCCGCCGCCTGGGGCGTGGGGTAGAACGTGACGTTTTCCGGTCTGGGCGTGCGGGCGCCGCAGGTCGGCCGGCAATAGACGCCCGTGGTGCGAACCGCATAGAAGAACTGCCCCTCGGCCGCAGGGTCGCGGGCACGTACCGCCAACCAGCGCGGGTCGTCGATGCCGGAGGATGAGGTTTCGGTCGTCGTCCGGGTTGGCGCCGGCTCGGTGTCCGAGAGTGGCATTCGATGGGTCATGGTTGCTTGTCCTCTCTGCCGGATTTTAGGTCGATCCTCGGGTCTATCTTTAAGGCCTATCTTCAGGGCCTATCTTCAGGGCCTATCTTCAGGGCCTATCTCCAGGGCCTATCTCCAGGGTCGGTCCCGACTTCTGGAAGGTATCCTAAACGGCAGACGGGGCCGAAACAGCCCGCATCTTGCTTTTGAATTCCACGCAAGGCTCAATGGGGTCCATCGTACCCGGAGCATGGCCGCATGATCGAATATCGTCTGAATCATCCGCTCGATGCCGCCGAGGTCGCCCGGGTTTTCGATGCATCCGGCATCAACCGGCCGACGGCGGATCTCCCGCGCATCGCCCAAATGTTCACCCGGGCGGATCTTGTCGTGTCTGCCTGGGATGGCGACTGCCTGATCGGCGTGGCGCGGGCGCTCACCGACCATGCCTATTGCTGCTATCTCTCCGATCTCGCCGTGGATGTGGCCTACCAGAAGCAGGGTATCGGCCATGAACTGATCCGGCTGATTCAGGACGACATTGGGGAGAATGTGACGCTCATTCTGCTGTCGGCACCCGGCGCGATGGCCTATTACCCCAAGGTGGGCTTCACGCGGGCGGACAATGCCTTTGTGATCCGCCGCAAGGGATAGGCAACTGCGTTACCAGTCGATGTGTTTTGAGACTCAGAGCCCCAGATCGCTGAGTCCCGGATGTGTGTCCGGTCGTCGTCCGAGCGGCCAGCGGAATTTCCGCTCGGTCTCCTTGATGGGCAGATCGTTGATGCTGGCATAGCGATGCGTCATGAGGCCCTGCGCATTGAACGCCCAGTTTTCGTTGCCATAGGCACGGAACCACTGGTTGGCGTCGTCGCGCCATTCGTAGGCGAAGCGTACGGCAATGCGGTCCCCGTCATGGGCCCATAGCTCCTTGATGAGTCGATAATCCAGCTCTCGGGTCCATTTGCGCTCGAGGAATTGGCGCACCTGTTCCCGTCCTTCCGGAAATTCGGCGCGGTTCCGCCAGCGCGTGTCCTCGGTGTAGACGAGGACAACTCGTTCCGGATCGCGGGTGTTCCACGCATCTTCGGCCATGCGCACTTTTTGGATGGCGGTTTCCCGGGTGAAGGGGGGAAGGGGCGGCTTAATTTCCATGCTGAACTCCTGTCGATCAATGGTCGATTAATGGTCGATAATGGCCATGTAGACAGATCTGTCTACATGGCCGAGTCTATCCACGGTAGACAGAGCTGTCTACAATCCGTGGCATGAGCAAGCTGTCCGCAGACAAACCGACATTGACCCAACCATCCGCGCGAATGCGCATTCTCTTGGCCGCGCATGACCTGTTCTATCGGGATGGGATTCGCGCAACCGGGGTCGATCGGGTGATCGCCGAATCCGGTGTGACCAAGGTCACCTTTTATCGACATTTCCCCAGCAAGAACGATCTGATTCGCGAATTTCTGGCATTCCGGCATCAGCGCTGGATGACCTGGTTCACGGAAGCCCTGCAACGACATGGGGGGGATGATCGGGCCTTGGTGCCGGCCCTGGCCGAATGGTTCGGCTCGGAAAACTATCGTGGCTGCGCTTTCATCAACAGTGTCGGGGAGCTGGGGACGACGCTGCCGGATGTGGTGACGATCTCTCATCGACACAAACAGGATATGGCGGATGTGATCGCAGGGTTGCTGCCGGAAAACCCTCAGCGGGCGCAGCATGCCCGGGCGCTGGCCCTGGCGGTAGATGGTGCGATCGTCCGGGCACAGATGGATGCATCGCCCGAGGAGGCGTTGCGAACCCTGGACTGGATCGTTCATTTGCTGCCGATCTCAGGAAATGGCACCGACTCGGAATAAGCCTGTCCCCGGTTTTGGGTGATTACCAGCCCCCGCCGCCGCCTCCACCCCCACCGCCGCCGGAGGATCCTCCGCCCCCACTCCCGGACGACGAGCCGGGCGGCGTGGCCGCTGCCGCGATGGCATTGGACATGGCGCTGCTGAACCCGCTGGACAGGCCGCTCAGCGCGTTTCCACCCAGATAGCCGCCGTACCAGGCCGGCCCGGCGTAGGTGTCGGGCGACGTGCCGCTGTCGCGCAGACTCTGTGCGAAGCGACGGGTCCAGGCGTCTTCGACGTCCAATGCCATGGCGTAGGGCAGGTAGGTTTCGAACATCTGCCGGTCCACGCGCGGGCTGTAGGTCATCTTGAGGTCGCTGGCTTCCGCCACGGAAAGGTACAACCGGAAACCCTCGATGCGGTCGAGCAGGCGTCGGCCGAGCAGGGTCGGGGCCTTGAGGAGGTGGTGGAACAGCAGGATCAGGCCGATGCCCGATACCAGCAGCAGGGCCACCAGGATGCCGATGCCCCGAACCAGCATGACGATGCCGAAAACCTCGCCGCCGATGAACGGCAGGGCGAAGAGCGTGGCGCCCAGGGCGCCCAAAAGGTTCAGGAAGTTTCCGCCGGGGCTTCCGACCTGGCGCCATGCCCCGATAGCGCGTGCGACAAGCATGTACACGCCGAAACTCCAGATCGTCAGCCACAGACTGAGGAAGAGTCCCAGCGATTTGTCCTCGGTGTCCGGCAGGGTAAGCAGGGCCGTGGCGTAGCTGACGACCAGGAGTGCGACGCCAATCCACAGGTAAGTCGCGTTGAGCCGGAAATTCCGGGCGGCGTACTCCCGGCGCAGCGCCTTTTCGTGGGTTTTCCGGACCGTCTGGATTTCCGCGTGGTTTTCCTGTCGGAACCGGAAGTGCCGAGGCCAGGACTGCAGTGCCTGGTTCAGCGCCGCTTCGCTGGTCGTCAACGATGGCGGCGACTCGGCGTCCAGGCGTGTCAGGGTGTAGTCCCCGTCCTGTTCGTCGATCGTGCAATAGCCCTTGGCCGCCAGGCCCACCAGCGCGGCGGCGAAGGTCTTGTTGTCGTAGCCCATGTTCCGGACGAAGCGCATGGCGGCGGGCGAGAGGCCGTCCGGCGGGCTGTAGCGCGGAATGATGACCCCGGCTTCCGGGTCTCGCCCCACGCGATACCAGGCGATGAGGAAGTAGCCGAGCAGCAGGATCAGGCCGCCCCCGGCGATCAGCGCCGAGCGATTGTCCTCGAGCCACCAGCCCAGGCGCGTTTCCCGGCTGGGTTCGCGGACAAAGCCCTTGGGCCAGCTGACCACGATCGTCAGCCCCGTATGCGGCGGCAAGGGGCGGGTGGTGGCGAATTCGGCCAGGCCTTCCGTCGTCACCTTGGCCGTGTAGTCCTGGCCCTTGGCCCCCTGCGGCCCGGTATAGCCCTCGACCCGAATGGCATCCCGCGGTACGCCGTCCGGCAGGGTGACGGTGGCGCGGGCGTGGTCGATCGGAAATTTCCAGTCGGTGCCGGTGACGTTCCAGTACAGCTCGTCGTGGTCGGAAAAAACCCCCAGCTGACGATCGGTTCGGTAGACGAGGGTATAGGTGTGGATGCCCGGATTGAGCAGTCGGTTCTGCTGGCCGATATAGATGCGGATGCCGTTGCGCTGCGTCTTGGTATGCCAGGCGACGGGCTGGCCGTCGAGCAGGACCTGCGCCAGCGAGAAGCCGACGCGACGATATAGCCCGAGCAGGGTGCGATAGCGTAGGGGCAGATCGCGATAGATACCGTGGCGGATCGACCGGCCTTCGGCCCGGACACGCAGGGTCTCGCGAACCTGCAGGCCGCCATCGGGCTCGACGACGACGGCACTGTCGAAATCGAGAATCCGCTCGTCGGCGAGGGCGGCGACCGTACCGGCGATCCAGAAGCCAGGGAGCAGCAGAAACAGGAGCAGCAGGTGCAGGAGCGGTCGTCGAATCGGTCGTGCGAATTGGCACCGCTGCCCGCGTCCCGGTGCTCCGCCCGGCCTGTTCATTGGCCTTCTCTCTGGAAATACACGGCGTAGCGATACCCCAGGGTGCGGGCGATGAAGAGATCGGGGAAGGAATCGATGCGCGTGTTCAGGTTGCGCACCGCGCCGTTGTAGTAGCGACGGGCATGCTGGAGGCTGTCCTCGACGGCGGAGATGTCCCGCTGCAATTCGAGGAAATTGGCGCTGGCCTTGAGATCGGGATAGGCCTCGGCCAGGGCAAGCAGGCGATGTACGCCGGTCGTGATCTGGGCTTCCAGCGCACCGCGTGCGGCGGGGTCTTCGGTTTGGCCGCTGCGGGTGCGCAGGGCGGTCAGCGTTTGCAGTGTGGCCTGTTCGTAGGCGGTATAGCCCTGGACGGCCTCGACCAGTTTCGGGATGAGGTCGTGCCGACGCTTGAGCTGGACATTGATGTCGCTCCAGGCGGCCAACACCCGGTGTCGATCGCGCACCAGACGGTTGTAGATCCAGATCGCCCAGACAAGGGCGGCCAGGACAAGGAGACTTCCCAGGATGCCAAAGCTCAGCATGTGCTTCCTTTCCGTATGACCTGCCGATTCGTCGTCGCAGTCTAGCCGATTCGCTCCGGAGCGCCCAGCGGACTCCGGCACCTCGGTCGATCAGGGCGGGGGGCAACACGAAGTGATCCCCAAGCAATGACAGGATCAAAAGAATCGGCGATGATGAACCCAATTCAACTTTGGCACATGCCTGAGGATGAACGATCGGCTTCGCCGACGGGGTGTACGGGTGGAGGGATCAAGCTGTGCCTGGGAATTTTGTCCGTGGAGAGGGTCTGCCGGGTGGCGGGCGGTGCGTGCCGAGGACCGACTGCGGTTCCCGTCGGTCGGCGCGGCTGTCGCGCGGTTTCTTGCCTCGGCGGACCGACTGCCCGGCATCACGGGTGAGCGTCGCATGAGCGAGATGCGCGGAATGCCGATGTCCGCGGAGTTCGGGTATCCCACCAACGGAGAGTACAGCGCACTGTCGCGCGAGGAGCAGGAGCAGATCCTGCAACTGCAGCAGACGGTTCTGACCTCGGTCGCTCAGGGGGCCGATCACCGGGCGATCCTGGATCAGGTTTGCCGGTTGGCGGAGCAATTGCTGCCCAATTCCGTCGGTTCGGTCATGTTGCTGGACGAGAAGGATGAGCTCCTGAACGTCTACGCCGCGCCGAACATTCCGCCCGAGGGCGTGGCCCGACTGAATGGCTTGCGGCCGGGACCGGGCGCCGGCTCCTGCGGGAATGTGCTTTTCACCGCCGTGCCGCAGTTCGTGAGTAATACTTTCACTGACCCGCGTTGGGAGGATCTTCGCCAGATCGCTTACGATTTCAATCTGTGCTCCTGCTGGTCCATCCCCGTCTATTCCGCCGAACGCAAGATCGTGGGCACGTTTGCCCTGTCGAGTTTCGAGCACCGCTCGCCCAGTCCCTTTCACCAAAAACTGCTGGAAATCGGCGCGTCGATCATCGGCATCGTGCTTGCGCGAAATAAGGTCGAGGCATCGTTGCGCCTGTTCGAAACGGCGATAGCCGGCAGCGAAGAGGGGTTCATGGTCGTCGATACCGGTTTGCATATCCTCAGCGTGAATATGACGTTTACCCGGATGTATGGCTATTCGGCCGAAGAGGTCATCGGTCAGACGCTCCCGATGCTCCGCTCTGATGAGCACGACGAAACTTTTTATTCGGGGCTGTGGGCGAACGTCCGACGGTTCGGCCGCTGGCAGGGCGAAGTCTGGAAACGTCGGAAGAATGGCGAGGTGTTTCCCGAGTGGCTCAATATTTCCGCCGTCAACGATACCGAGGGCACGACGACCCACTACATCGCCACGTTTAGCGATATCAGTCGGCGTAAATCGACGGAAGCCCAGATCCAGTATCTGTCTTCTCACGATGCACTTACCGGCCTGCCGAACCGCATGTTGTTCCAGGATCGGCTTGAGAATGCGATTGCGAATGCGGCCCGCGACCATCGGCGGGTTGCGTTGCTGGATCTGGATCTCGACAACTTCAAATTGCTGAACGACTCGCTCGGCCATTCCGCCGGGGATACGTTGTTGCGCGCGGTGGCGTTGCGGTTGAAGGGGTGCATTCCCGAAACCGACAGCATCAGTCGTCTCGGCGGCGATGCGTTTTTGATCGCCCTGACCAATATCGACAGTGTCGACGCCATCAATCACGTGCTGATTGAGGTCCTTGCCCAGGTTGCCAGCCCGTTGGATATCGATGGCCGTCCGCTGTCGCTGACCTGTTCGATCGGCGTGGCGGTGTATCCGGATGACGGGGATCAGTTCGAAACCCTTCTGAAGCGTGCCGACAAGGCGATGTATCACGCCAAGGAGGCCGGGCGAAACACCTATCGCTTCTTCACGGAGCAGATCAATACGGACAGCCTGGCGCACCTGCGGATCGCGCACAGTCTTCGTGCGGCGGTTCGGGCGCGCGAGTTCGCGCTGCATTACCAGCCACAGATCGATCTGCGGACCGGTGCCCTGGTCGGTGCGGAAGCGCTGATCCGTTGGCACCATCCCGAGGAGGGGCTGGTGCCGCCCAACGACTTCATCGCGATCGCCGAGCAGACCGGGTTGATCGTGGAGATCGGCGACTGGGTGCTGCGCGAGGCCTGCCGTCAGGCGGTGGCCTGGCAACGTGCCGGTCTGCCGCCGCTGGTGGTGGCGGTCAATATCTCCGCCGTGCAATTCCGTCGCGGAGACTTCGAGCAATCCGTGCTGACGGCGCTGTCGGAAAGCGGGCTTGCCCCGCGCTTTCTCGAGATCGAACTGACCGAGTCGGTGCTGCTGCATGACATGGAGATCATGCTGTCGCTGATCAATCGCCTCAAGGATCTGGGCATCAAGCTCGCGATCGACGATTTCGGTACGGGCTATTCGAGCCTCTCCTACCTGAAGAAATTCAAGGTCGACCGATTGAAGATCGATCAGTCGTTCGTTCGGGACATCGGCCGCGATCCCGAGGATCGCGCGATCGTCAGCGCCATCGTGCAGATGGCCCGCGCCCTGAATCTGCAGTCGCTCGCCGAAGGAGTGGAAACCCCGGCCCAGCTGGAGTTCCTCCGGGCTCAGGGGTGTGACGAAGCGCAGGGCTACCTCTATAGCAAGCCCATGCCGCCGGAGGCGTTCGAGGTCTTTGTCCGCGCCATGGGCGACGAGGTCCGGGAATACTAGGGATTGTCTGGCGCTTTGGTCTGGGACAGTCGGGTCCGGTATACACCCCGTTCACAATTTGCCGACGTTTCTCCATCGTGTGGTGTCTGATTTCTGCCGAGTTTCTGTCAGAATGCTCAAATAGATCTGTCTGCTAATTATCAGTAGACAGAATTCATGTGGCGTGTTTTTCCGCCGATCATCCCCGGTTATCAGGAGTCCCGATCATGAACGTCAATGCCATTTCGACGAACAGCTACTGGTGGTCTCAAGTCAACAACCCGAGCCAACCTCTCGGGACCGCCTCGGTCGCTTCCGGCGGCACCCCGTCGGCGGGCGGGTTTCAGGGGGTCATCCTCAACGCCCTTTCCGGAAGCGGCACGGCGGGATCGGACCCAACGGGCACGACCACCGCCGCAAGCCTCAATCCGACGCAGCAACAGGCAATGGGTGCGTTCATGCAATCGCTCTTTCAGGCGTTGCATGCCCAGAATGGCGCTACCGGCAGTTCCGGTAGCGGGGCGTCCTCGACGGATAGTGACGGTGATACGGATGGCAGTACGGGGCGCGCACGGGGCGCCGGTCGCCATGGCGGACATCAGCGCATGAACATGGCGTCCGACCTGCAGAGCCTGATGAGCCAGCTTGCATCGTCCTCCGCGACAACGACCGCCACGAACTCGGCATCGGGGGGCATTGCGACCACCGGGAACCTGTCCAACCTGCAATCGAGCTTCCAGACACTGGCTGATGCAATGGGCGTATCCGGCGCCAACCTGAGCAATTTCCTGTCTAATCTGTCCAGTCAATTGCCGGTTCAGAACCGACAACAGGCCGTCAACACCTACGCCTGAGCCTGGTCTCTCTGACCTGAGAGGTTGCTTAGAACCCCGCCGAAAGCCGGCGGGGTTTTTTGTCTGGCGCTGCCCAAGGGATGAGAGCGGACGAGCCAGTACGCGATCCAGGGCTCCTGACTGAGCGACGCGCCTTCTGCGGACGATCGTCGGCGTATGATGGTTGGGGTTGTACGATGACCCTTCGAATTGACCATCCCGAGCATCCCATGATTGATAATGCCTCCCCGGAATTGCACGGATTGACCTCGGCGGCGGCCGCCGAGCGCTTGGCCGCCGAGGGCCTCAACGAGCTGGGTCAGGAGCGGCGGCGCACGCTGTGGGCCATCGCCGGCGAGGTGATCCGCGAACCCATGTTTCTGCTGCTGCTGGGCGCCGGCGCCATCTATCTGCTGATGGGCGACGTCCACGAGGCACTCATTCTGCTGGGGTTCGTGGGCATCATCATGGGCGTGACGATCCTGCAGGAGCGGCGGACCGAACATGCGCTGGACATGCTGCGCACGCTGTCCAGCCCGCGGGCGCTGGCGATCCGCGATGGCGTGCCGGTGCGGATCGCCGGGGCGGAGGTGGTGCGCGAGGACGTGCTGATGCTCACGGAGGGCGATCGCGTGCCGGCCGACGGGTTCGTGGTCGAGGCCCACGAGCTGGCTGCCGACGAATCCCTGCTGACGGGCGAGTCGGAGCCGGTGGCGAAGTTTCCTGCCGATTCGGACGATCCGACGGATGCGGCCCGAGACCGGGTGTTCGCCGGCACGATGATCGTGCGCGGTCAGGGCCTGATGTGCGTGACGACTATCGGCGCGCAGACCGAGCTGGGGCGGATCGGAAAATCCCTGCAAGCCATCGGTGTCGAGGCCTCCCCCCTGCGCACCGAGATTGCCCGTCTCACCCGGCGCCTCGCGCTGATCGGGGCCGGGTTAAGCCTGTTCCTCGCCGGCCTGTTCTGGGCATTGCGTGGCGACGCCCTGCACGGCCTGCTCGCGGGCATCACCCTGGCCATGGGCATCCTGCCCCAGGAATTCCCGGTCATCATGATCGTGTTCTTCGCCCTCGGCGCCCGCCGGATCGCGGCGCATCAGGTGCTGACGCGGCGGCTCAACGCCATCGAAACCCTTGGCGAAACCACGGTGCTCTGCGTCGACAAGACGGGCACGCTCACGCGCAACCGCATGGCGCTGGCGGCCCTCTCCGTCGAGGGTCAGTTGCTGGTCGCGGACGATCTCGCGGCGCGGGATTTGCCGGAGCACTACCACGAGCTGATGGAATACGCGGTGCTCGCCAGCGAGATCGACCCCAGCGATCCGATGGAGCAGGCCTTTCACCGCTTCGCGCAGGATTACCTCGCCGATACCGAGCATTTGCATCCCGACTGGGCGCTGACCCGGGAATACGAGTTGTCCCCGGCGCTGCCGGCTATGTCCCATCTCTGGCGGGATGGTTCGCTGCCGCATGACGTGGTGGCCGCCAAGGGCGCGCCGGAGGCGATCGCGGATCTGTGTCATCTCGACCCAATCGCCCACGAAGCGTTGCGCCAGTC
Organism: Halothiobacillus diazotrophicus; assembly: GCF_001663815.1. Lineage (NCBI taxonomy): Bacteria > Pseudomonadati > Pseudomonadota > Gammaproteobacteria > Chromatiales > Halothiobacillaceae > Halothiobacillus > Halothiobacillus diazotrophicus. Next base: position 1,824,011 of record NZ_CP016027.1, on the reverse strand, counting down.
GGCCGATGCCATGGCTGCGCGGGGCTGGCGCGTGCTGGCGGTGGCCAAGTCCACCCATCCGAGCGGGCAACCGTTCCCGGATCGGCAGCACGATTTCCCCTTCGCGCTGGTCGGGTTGATCGGCCTGGCCGATCCCCTGCGCCCGGAGGTGCCCGCCGCCATCGAGGAATGCCATCGGGCGGGCATTCGCGTGGTGATGATCACCGGCGATCATCCCGGCACGGCGCGGGCCATTGCCGAACAGGCCGGGATCGATGCGGCGTCCGTTGCGACCGGTGAGGCGGTGGCGGCCATGGATTCCGCCACGCTGGCGGCCCGGGTGGCCGAAACGGATGTGTTCGCCCGGGTGACGCCGGCCCAGAAGCTGATGATCGTGTCCGCCCTGAAGCGCGATCGGGAAGTGGTCGCCATGACGGGCGACGGCGTGAACGACGCCCCGGCGCTGAAGGCGGCGCATATCGGTATCGCCATGGGGCGGCGCGGCACGGACGTCGCCCGCGAGGCTGCATCGCTGGTGCTGCTCGAAGACGATTTCACCGCCATTGTCGCCGCCATCCGTCTGGGGCGGCGCATCTTCGCCAATCTCCGTCAGGCGCTCGTCTACACCGTGGCTGTACACATGCCCATCATCGGCCTGTCGATCGTGCCGGTGCTGTTCGGCTGGCCGATGATCCTCATGCCGATCCACATCGCCTTTCTCGAACTCGTGATCGACCCGGCCTGTTCGATCGTCTTCGAGGCTGAAAAGGGCCGTCGGGGCCTCATGACGCAGCCGCCGCGGCCGCCCACCGAGCCGTTGATCGCCGCGCGGCATCTCGGGCTCAGCGTGGTGCAGGGCGCCGTGACCACGGTCGCGGCCCTGGCCTGCTATAGCTGGGCGTTGTCCCTGGGCGTGGCGACCGACTCGGCCCGGGCGCTGGCCTTCATCGTGGTGGTGGTGGCCAATGCCGTGCTGATCCTGTCGGCACGTTCGCCCGATGCCGATCTGCACCGGTTGTTTTCCGGCTTGTCCCCCGTTGCGCTGTGGGTGCTGGGCCTCACCCTGCTGGGGTTGGCGGCGATCATCGGTCTGCCCGGTCTGGCGGGCGCCTTCGACTTCCAACCGCCGCCCGGCGATCTGGCCTTGGCCGCGGCCGCCCTGGGCGTCTCCCTGCTGCTCCCGTTCGAGGGCGTCAAGCGACTGTTCCGGCCGCGGTAGCGTCTTCGCGGGGCGGTCCCCAAAAAAAATTGTTCCAAAAAAAATTTCCAACGGCGGGAATAATCCGCCGCCCCGTCTCGTACACCCCCATGTGACGCGTTCAATCCGACGCGTTTCCGGCCATCGGCCGTTCATTCATTGGGGAGCTTATTCATGAAATCGATTTTTGCATCGACCGCGATCCGCGGTACCACCCTGGCCTGTGCCCTGTTCGGCGGTCTGATGGCCGCTTCCACCGCCTTTGCCGGTCCTGCCGAGGAGGCGAAAGCCCACTTCGCCGCCATCGGCGCGGGCGACGTGGATCGGATTGCGAACGCCTATACCGACGACAGCCGTTTCTACTGGGTCGGCGGGCCGCTGGATGGCGACTACACCGGTGCGGCGGCGATCCGTGGCGTCTGGACGAAATTCGCCAAGGCCCAGGGCGAAATGAAGGTCACCGTCGAGCATCTGGAGGAGGCGGCCAATCCCAAGGGATCGACCGTGACGGCCAACGTGGTGTTCGCCGGCAAGGCGACGGTCAAGGTGCGTTACGTGCTCACCTATCGCGGCGACAAGCTGATCGCCGAAACCTGGCAAATCGCACCGAAGCTGGCTGTCGGCGGCGGCTACTGAGCCGGGTCGCACGGATAGGTCGCCGAGGCGGGGCGTCGATCAGGGTATCGCCGCGCCGCCGCTTCATTTTCTGAGCGCCCACGCCCTTTATGCCCATTCTGTTTATCCCGAGGAAAGCCTGATGAACACCTTCCATGCCATGACGGATCATTCTGTGACCGATTTCAAGCCCCGCCCCGCCATGTCCGGGTTCCGGGCGCACTTCCCCCGACTCATGCTCGGCGCTTTTGCAGCCATGTCGTTCGTTGCGCCCGCCTGGGCCGGCGACGTGACGTTGGGCAAGGAAAAGGCCGTGACCTGCGCCGGTTGTCACGGCGCCCAGGGCATCGGGCTCAGTGGCGAGTTTCCGAATCTGGCCGGCCAGCAGGAGGCCTATCTCGTCAAGCAGCTCATGGCCTTCAAGACGGGGAGTCGTCAGGACCCGACCATGAACGCGATGGCGGCGTCGTTGAGCGAGGCCGATATCCGCAATCTGGCTGCCTACTACGCCAGTCTTTCCGGCTTCATGCCGACGGCGGTCGCTTCGACGGACGTGACGGCCCCGACTGGCCCGGCCAACCCGGCCCTGTTCCCGCAGCCCGTGTTCGTCACGCTGAAGAAGGCCGGTGCCGTGACGGCCTTCCCCGGCGAGAACGTCTGGTCCGGTGGGCCGGACATGCTCTACAACGCGCTCACGCCCGACGGCAAGACGCTGCTGGCGACCAGCCCTTCCACCGGCAGCGTGTACGTGTTCGATGCGGCCACGGGCAAGCAGCGCGCCGTGATCCGCGTCGGCAAGGCGCCCAAGGGCGTGAAGATCATGCCGGATGGCCGGTTCGCCTATGTCAGCAACGAAGGTTCCGACGAGATCAGCGTGATCGATCTCGCGGCACTGAAGGTGGTGGATACGATCCCGGTAGAAAAGGCACCGCACAACGTTCGCTTCACCCGGGACGGCCGGATCGGCTACGTCACCCTGCAGGGCGGCGCGGGGATCGGCGTGATCGATACACGCGCGCGGAAGATGACGCGGGTCATTCCCGTGCCCGGCATCACGGGGCCGCACAACATCGACCTGTCTGCCGACGAAAACACGGCATATGTGCGTGATTTCGTGCACCATGTGGCGGTGCTGGATCTGAAAAACGGGACGGTGAAAAAGGTGATCACGGTCGGCAACGGTCACGGCGGTATCGACGTGGCGCCCAACGGGCGCTATGTGGCGACGGCCGCCATCGGCGACAACGTCATCTCGGTGATCGACACCCGGGATCTGTCCGTGCGCAACGTCACGGTCGGCAAGGGGCCGCATGGTATCCGCGCCAGTGCGGACAGCCGCTGGATCTACGTCACACTGACCCAGGAAAACGCCGTGGCCGTGGTCGATGCCAAGACCCTGACCGTGACGCAGAAGATTCCCGTCGGGGCCTTCCCGTTCTGGGTGGCCGTGCCGGGGAATTCGTGATGAATCGCGGGCCGATCGGGGGAAATCCATGAGTCTGGAGCGGGAAATCAAAGCCTGCATCCCGCGCCTGCGCCGCTATGCGCGGGTCCTGCTCGGCAGCGGCCAGCAGGCAGGGGTGGACGACCTCGTGCAGGACACGCTGGAGCGGGCCTGGCGCAAGATTCATTTCTGGCGCTGGGGCAGCGATCTGCGGCCCTGGCTGTTCGGCATCATGCACAATCTGTATGTGGATCAGGTCCGCCGCAACCGGCTGCCGACCCAGTCCCTGGACGATGCGGCGTTCGAGACGGCCGTGCCGCCCGGTCAGGACGGCCTGCTCGAACTGCAGAACCTGCAGGATGCCCTGCGCCGTTTGCCCCAGGAGCAGCGGGCGGTGCTCCTGCTGGTGGCGGTGGAAGAATTGTCGTATCGGGACGTGGCCCGAACCCTTGGCATCCCGCAGGGCACGGTGATGTCCCGCTTGTCGCGTGCCCGGGCGCGACTGCGCGAACTCATGGACGACGCGGTGCCCGCCGATGCCACGGCCGGCACCCTGTCAACCGCTCAGGCCGCCACCAGGGCCGGGCGAACTTCTCCCGTGGCGATTTCGATGAAGATAGTCAAATGAACCGATCCCCCCTTACCGAAGCCGATCTTCAGGCCTATGTCGACGAGCAGCTCGATGCCGCCCGCCGGGCCGAGGTCGAGGCCTATCTCGCCGACCATCCCGAGGAAGCCGCCCGTCTGGCCGACTATCGCCGACAGAACGCGCAGCTGCGGGCCCTGCTCGATGCCGAACTGGACGAACCGGTGCCGGTCACTCAGCGCCGGATCGTCCGGGAACGCACGGGGTGGCCGCAATGGCGCGCTGCCGCCATGGTCACCTGGGTTGCGCTGGGTGCCGTGTTGGGTGGGGCGTTCGGCGGCGTGCTGGGCTGGGAGCTGCGGGGTGCCCCGTCGATGCTCGCCCAGATGGCTGCGCCCCTGCCCTATGACAACGCACGGGTCGGGGGAACGCCTGGCCCGGTGACAGGCCAGCTCGCCGACCAAGGGGTCGGCCCGGCCCGGGCGCGCACCACCGTGGGTGATCGACTCGCCTGGCGCGCGGCCGTGGCGCATGCCGTCTACAGCCCGGATACCCGTCGGCCGGTCGAGATCGGCGCGGATCAGGAGGCGCAGCTGGTGCAGTGGCTCTCCAAGCGCCTCGGCGTCACGCTCAAGCCGCCCAGCCTGCAGGCGCAGGGCTATGAACTGATCGGCGGACGTCTGTTGCCGGGTGCAGAGGGGCCGGTCGCCCAGTTCATGTATCACGATGCCAAGGGCCAGCGCCTCACCCTGTACGTGTCCGGCGAGCGCGAGGACAAGCAGGACACGGCGTTCCACTTCGCCGAGGAAGGGCCGATCGGCGTGTTCTACTGGATCGACAACGGCATGGGCTATGCGATTTCCGCCGGCACGAACCGGAGCGAACTGGCCCGGGTGGCACTGGCGGTCTACAACCAGATCAACCCGAAATGACCGTCGATATCCATCTCTGTGCAGGCTGGCGGTAAGAAATCGCCGTGTCGCCCGACGAATCTTTCGAGCAGAACAACGAATCAAGCCGGATCGGTCGGTAAGTCACCGGTTCGGCTGCTATACACTGAGGAGGCGACCATGTTCGCGATCACGCAGAAATTACGCATCTTGTTGGGAGTCTTGATGATGGGTATACCCTTTGTGGGTTCCGCCGCGGATACCGCGCCGACGAACGGGAAAACCGAGTCCATCGTGCTCGGCATGGGTTGTTTCTGGGGTGCGGAAAAACGCATGTCCGAAATTCCCGGCGTGGTGCACGTCGAAGTGGGCTATGCCGGTGGCGATGCGCCCAAGGTGGACTACGAGGACGTGCTCGGCGAGGAACGGGCGCGCCGTCGTGGCGACACCACTGCCCGCAATCACGCCGAAGTGGTCAAGGTGACTTTCGACCCGGCGAAGGTGAGCCTGAAAACCGTGCTCATCAAGTTCTGGGAAAACCACAATCCCACCCAGGGCGACCGCCAGGGGAATGACGTCGGCAGCAACTACCGCAGCGCCATCTATTACACCAGCGAGGATCAGAAAGCCGTGGCGATCGCGACCCGCGACGCCTATCAGGCCGCGCTGACGAAAGCGGGCTATCCGGCCATCACCACCGAAATCGCGCCGCTCAAGAACTACAACCGGGCCGAGGAATACCACCAGGATTACCTCAAGAAAAACCCCAACGGCTATTGCGGCTTGGGCGGCACGGGTGTCGCCTATCCGCAAGCCGGGGCCGCCGAAAATCCGCAGCCGCCCCAACTCAAGGCGGAAGACCTGCATTTCGACCGTCAGCTGATCGTGTTCGAGGCGAAGGACTGCCCCTTCTGCAAGCAGTTCAAGGCGGATGTGCTGGACGGCTGGCAGTCCGAGGTGCCGATCGTCGCCACCCTCAACCCGCATGCGCCCGAGGGTTGGACCCTGGACAAGGCCCTGTTCGCCACGCCGACCATCGTGCTGTTCGAGCACGGCAAGGAAGTGTCGCGGTACACTGGTTACAACGGCGACAAGGATCGCTTCTGGAAATGGCTGGGCTACCAGCTGCTCACGCCGGAACAGCGCAAGATCGCCTTCGAGCAGGGCACCGAACGGCCCTTCACCGGCTCGCACCTCGATGAAAAACGGCCCGGCACCTTCGTGGACCCGATCACCGGCGCCCCGCTGTTCCGCAGCGACACCAAGTTCAACAGCGGCACGGGCTGGCCGAGCTTCTTCAACCCGGTACCCGGCGCCATCGTGCTCAAGGAAGACAACTCCTACGGCATGCACCGCGTCGAGGTGATCAGCGCCAGCTCCGGCATCCACCTCGGACACGTCTTCGACGACGGCCCGCCACCCACCGGCAAACGCTACTGCATCAATGGCGACGTGCTGAAGTTCGTGCCGGATAAGTCATGAACGCCTTACACCAAATGAGCGCGGATTCGGCGTTTTTCTCATGGTTCATTTTGAGCGGCATCTCCCCCGAGTCGCGCCTTGGGGGTTGACGACGGTATCCGCGGATTCCTGGGGGCGTGCCCTCATGTGTCAGTCAACACCGCGTAAAGGCGCGCACAGACCGTCATTGCACCGTCGACGGCCAATCGGCGAAATTTGATTGCCTGTCGTAATGGGCATCCGGTTCTCTACATGAAACCAGTACGGGTGCGGCCTGAACGCGCAGGGCGCACTGATCGCTAAGTATGATTGTCTGCCGCCGTATCGCTCTCGATATGGATGTGACGCGCGTTTAGGTCATGAGGCAGGTGGACCGATCGAGTGGCATCGGGCGGCCGAGATGATATCCCTGAACGAAGTTGATGCCGAGTTTTTTCAGGATCACGAGCGTGTCCTGATTTTCAACGAACTCGGCCACGGTGTGCTTGCCGAGCGTGTGGGCAATTTCATGCATAGCCTTGACCATGGCAAGGTCGACCGAGTTTTGAGCGAGGTCGCGCACAAAGCGTCCATCGATTTTGACCCAGTCCACCGGCAATTCACGCAGGTAGGCAAACGAAGACATCCCCGCGCCAAAATCATCGAGTGCGGTTCGGCAGCCGAGTGCCTGGAGTTTTCCCAGCTCCATTGCCGTGCCGGCGAGATTGGCGATGGCGGCCGTTTCCGTGACTTCGAAAACGAGTCGCTCGGTCGCGACGTCGTGCTCCTGGCACTGCTGGGCGACATAGTCGGCTATTCCGCCGTGCTCGAGTGTCGTTCCCGATAGGTTGATGGATAGGGCGCCCGTTTCATGGGATATCCGTCTTAGGGCATGTCGAACAACCCAGCGATCGATCTCGGGCATCAAGCCAAAGCGTTCGGCCGCGGGCAAGAAGGCATTGGGCATCACGAGACTGTCGCCCTGATCGGCGAGTCGGATCAGTACTTCCGAGGCGGCGAGATCGTTCGTGTCGGTGCCCAGGATGGGTTGGATGTGCAGTACGAACAGATCGTCTCGCAATGCGCGTCTGATTCGGTTCAACCAGCCCATTTCCTGGGTGCCGGCCTTTGCGGCTTCCTCATCGGTATCGGTGTAGCGCCAGATGGCGTTGCGCCCTCTGTTTTTGGCGCGGCGACAGGCAAACTCCGCGCGACCGAGCACCAAATTCACCGCCAGAGGTTCGTGCAGGTCGGCGATGCCGATCGAGCAGCCGATGTCGGCGTATCCCTCGCTGCAGGTGAAGGTATAGGTCTCAAGGGAGGTCCGAATGCGTTCGGCGATCGCATCCACTTCGGCTGCGCGCGCGTCGGAAATCAACAAGGCAAACTCGTCTCCGCCCAGTCGGGCCAACAGATCGCTGTTGCGGGTGTGACGCTGAAGTAGATCGGAGATTTCCTTTAAGACCCGATCGCCCGCGCTATGGCCATATTGGTCGTTGACAAATTTGAAGTTATCCAGGTCGATGAATAGCAGGGCGGCGTCGTTCAGCGTGCCCCCCTCGTCGACCAGCCGATCGAGTGCGGATTGAAAATATCGTCGGTTGTACAGGCCAGTCAGGACATCGTGTTCGGCCTGATATTTCAGGTGAAGCAGATGGGCTTTGCGTTCGCTGATGTCGCTGATGAGCGCCGTAAAGACGGTTTCATCTTGCAGGATCAGTTCGCGAATCTTGATTTCCACGGGAAATGTCATGCCGCTTCGGTGCTGCGCATTCAATTCCATGTTTCGCTTGGGAAGGGGCTGTGACGATGATCCTTCTGGCCAAGCACCCGGGAGGAGGGTTTGCATCTGCACACCGATCATCGCGTTGGTCGGGTAGCCAAATAGCGTGTCGGCCGCAGGGTTGGAACTCAGCACCGTACCCTCATGGCTAAAGCAGATGACGGCCTCGGCCAGCGCTTCCAGGATGCCGTGCAGCCTGCGTTCGCTTTCTCGGATGGTGCGGGTGCGTTCTTCAACGCGCTGAGCGAGATACTCGCGATCGTGACGCAGCTCATGGTTGGCATGCTGGAGCTTTTTGATCTCCTCGTTCAGGATGGCAAAAGGCTTGGTTGCTTGCTCGCGGGGGCGGCAGTGCAGCACGAGAACCCCATTTTGGGCGACGGCACAACCCTCGCAACGCAGCGGCGGATTTTGCATGCCGGGTTGTTCGGCACGCGCGTGCAGTGTGCCCGGTGTCGGTGTTGCGGCACGGCGCCAGGTTTTGAGCAGTCGACCGACTGCGTCGGAATCCTCCTGGACGCTGTTTTCCAGATGCGCTCCGATTTGGGCGCGGGGAAAGAGCTTTCGTGCCGCTCGGTTGAGGGCTTCTATCACACCGTTCGGTTGTAGGATGAGCAGGGCATCGGGTAGCGTGTCGCCAATGGCTGAAAACTGCTCAGGATCAAACGATTTCATCATCGCCAAAATACTCGCGTCCCGTGCAAGCCAACGCTTCGGTCGTTGGGCGTAAATGGACCGCCACCCGACAGCACCCATCGCCGTTGGCAATGGTTTTTTGCAATTCGACCTTGGCGTAGCCCAGATTTTCGGCGGCAATGGTGCCGAATACGTTTGAGGTCATCATGCACATCGACGGTCGTCCGATAACCTTTTCCTCGAACGGGCAGCGGGTATTGAAAAACGTCATTTTTTCCGGCGTGCTTTCTTCCAGTCGGAATTGGCCGTTGATCCGGGCTTTCAGATCCACCAGCACTTCGGCGACCTGCTCGGCTGTCATGCGTTCAATTTGCCAGGCTTCGCGGTAGTTATGATCGATCCACTCCCCAATGCGTTGACCGACCACGCTGACGAATCCGGATGCCTCGTCCAGACCGACCACGTCTTGCAGGGTGCCGGAGAGTTCGCGAATCAGCGTCCGCAAGAAAACATCCCTTTCCAGCGCGATATCCAGATCCTGGGCGGGTAATTGGGCGGGGGAAGGGCTGGAAGTGGACATCGGTTTGTACCTCGTTTGACTGTGCGCTATATCCCTGTGATATATAGCATTGGTACCTATCTTGAAGGTGGCGATACTGGACTTTACAGTATATCAGGGTTTGTTTTGTTCTATGTCATGGCAGTCATGTTGTTAATTGGCTCATTATTTAGTCATGCATACATAAATGGTGATTGAAGGTATTTTTGGGTGAATGGTGGTTTATTTATTTAACCATTAATCGGGCGTGAAATAACGTGCCGTATTTGCTCATAGATAATCTCCAGAAGCGCAACTTCGCCTTGATCAGGGGCGATTTCCCCGCTGATTCGATGCGCCGACTTTGCCCGGGGCCGGGCGGGACAACGAACCCGTTTGGGGCGATGAGACGGTGCGGGCTGGGATGGTTTGGCATGCGGTCGATCGTCGGCTGGACATGGATTTGCCCCGTTCGTAGCGCGTTGTCGGGCGCTCAGGGGAGATTTAACGACGTCCCGTTTGGTAATGCAGATACAGGGCCGGAATCAGGTTGGTCGAGAGCAGGGCGCTCCACAAAATCCCCCCCAGAATCACGATGGCGAGTCCTTGCTCGGGGGCGGCGCCCTGGCCCCAGCCGAGGGCGGTGGGGAGCATGCCCAGAATGGCGGTGAGGGTGGTGAGCAGGATGGGGCGGAAGCGGATGCGGATGGCTTCCTCCACGGCATCGGCCGTCGATTGACCTGCTTGCTCGTTGCGCCGCACGCGATGGAGCAAAACGATGCCGTGATTCAACCCGAGGCCGATCAGGGTGAGGAAGGCGATCAACCCCGTGATGTTCAGCCCCACCCCACTCAAGCTAAGCGCCAGGGCACCCCCGGTGAAGGCGAGCGGGATTTGCAGCAGGAGCAGGCCGGGGGCAAGCGCGCCGTCGAATTGCAGGATCAGGATGCCGAACATCAGCGCGAAGGCGAGCAGGGCGGCGATGGCCAGGGCAATGCCGGTATGGATGAGTTCGGGGTAGAGGCCGGCGAAGCCGATGCGGTAGCCGCTGGGCAGCGGGATGGTGTCGATGGCCTTCCGGATGGTGGAGAGGCTATTGATGCTGGTTGGGGTGGCCAGAATGTCCAGGGCGCGGGCGCCGTCGATATGTCGGATCTGATTGGGTGTTTCGGTGAGCCGAATGTCCATGAGTTGCCCCAGGGGAATCGTGCGGGGCGTAGGGGCGCCTTGTAGCTGGATGGGCAGATCGCGCAGTTGATCGAGCGACAGGTGATGACTGTCCGCCGGGCGCAGATACAGGGCGAGCGGCTGATTGCCATCGGGAATCCGGGCGAGGATTTCGCCGGCCAGCAGGGGTTTGAGCTGGGCGTACAGGCGGGCGGGGGTGGTGTGATAGAGCGCTAGGGCGGCGGGCTTGGGGGTTAGGGTCAACTGGTTGATGGGGTAGCCGTCGTTATTGAAGACATCGGTGAGTTCGGGGACGCTTTTTCGCAGATGTGCGGTGATTTTCTGCGCGATCGCGCGCAGGGTGTCGATGTTTTGCCCATACACGCGAATGACGAACGGTTGCGGCAGGCCGGACAGGCTCTCGCCGACGCGTTCGATAGTCGGGGTGTCGATGGCGGTTTGCACCCCATCGAGTGCGCTGATTTTTTGTAGCCGGATACCGATCGCGTTTAGGTCGTCCACCGTGATGTTCGGACGCAGGACGATCTGAATTTCGCCCGCATAGGCCGGCTCCGTATAAGCGGTGCTGGCGGCAGAACCGATTCGGGCGAATACATGGCGGACGGCCGGATCCTGACGCAGGCGGGCCGTCATTTGGGCGACCGTGGCTTCGGTGTCGGTGAGCGAGGTGCCCGGCGGCAGGGTGAAGCTTTCCAGCATCACGCCTTCGTTCGGCAGGGGCAGGAAATTCACGGTCACCCAGCCCATGGCCGCCAGGCTGATCAGTAAGAGCAGCAGGCTGGCGGCCAAGCTGCTGCGCGGGTGGCGGCTGACGGCCCGGAAAATACGGTGGTTTGCCCGGTAGAGCGCGGCCACCGTCCGGGGGCCGGCGTCACGCCAACCCCTGTGACGCGAATCCTGGGTTTGTGCCGGGCGCGGCGCGGCGATTTCGGTGGCCTGACGGGGAACGAGGTATCGCTCGGCGTGCAGCAGCCCAAGCCCCAGGGGGATGACGGTCAGCGACACCACGAGGGACGCCAGCAGCGCGAAGGTCATCGCCAGGGCAAAGGGGACGAAAAACAACCCGGCCAGTCCGCCGACCAGCAGCAGGGGCAGGAATACCGCGACCGTAGACAAGGTGCCGCTGATGTCCGGGCTGGCAATGTCGCGCAGCCCGCGGCCGATGCCCGCCCAGCGGTCGTCACCCTGCTCCCAGCGATGAATGATGCTTTCCAGCACGATGATGGCGTCGTCCGCCAGTAACCCCACGGCCACCGTCAGCGCGCCGAGGGTGAGCAGGTTCAGGCTTTGCCCGACGGCATACAGCCCGGCAATCCCGAGCAATAAGGATAACGGAATGCTGACCGCCAGAATCCAGATCCCGCGGCCCCCGCCCAGCAGCCAGAACAGCACCAGGACGGCGAGCACGGCACCGATCAGCAGATTGCGCGTGAGATCGTTGCCGATCACGCGGACGAGGTGCCCCTGATCGTACACCCTGAGCCAGTGCGTCCCTTTGGGTAACTGGGCGAGGGTCGCGTCCAGCGTGGATTGCACGGCCTGGGTGACGGGCAGGGTGGATGCGCCGGGTTGCTTGAAAATCGTCAGGGCGATGGTGGAGTGGTCGTCCAGTGCCACGGCACTGTGGGTAGGGATCGGCGCGCGTACGATCCGGGCGAGGGCGGAAATCGGGATGGGGCCGGCGGCGCCCGGTACGGTGGTTTTGGCCAATTCGGCAATGGTTTTGGGCAGGTTGCGCGCTTCAATCAGGACATCCTGATGACCGAGGGTGAGATACCCGGCCGGTTGCAGAATCACTTGCTGCCGGAGCGCCTGCTTGAGGGCATCGATCGAAACGTGGTGTTGGCGCAGGGCAGTCAGATCGGGTTGAACCCAGAGTGCCTGTTCGCCCCCGCCATACACGTTGACCCGCTGCACGCCCGGTAGGGCCCGCAAGGCGGGGACGATCCGATTCTGAATCTGGCGTTGCACCGTGGCCGGTGCCACATCGGGGGGGAGGATCAAGCTGTAATCGGCCACTTCATTGATGGCATTGCCCATGATCTCGGCGTAGGGGTGGGCGTCGGCCGGCAGGTGGCTTCGGGCGCGATCGATCGCCCCGTTGACCGTTTGCAGATCCAGGGTGGGGCGGGTGTTCTCGGCAAAGCGCACATCGGTTTGCACGCTGCCGTGCCCGATGGTGGATCGAAGCCCTTCCAGCCCCGGCAAGGCCAGCAACTCGGCTTCCAGCGGACGGGCGATCATCTGTTCCAGCTCCTGGGCGGTGGCGCCGGGTGCATGGGTCACAATGCTGATTTGCGGATAGTCGAAGCGGGGGAGCACTTCCACGGGAATGAGCATGAAGGCATAAATGCCATAGGCGATCAGCGCGCCATACAGCAGTGCCCACAGGGTGGGTTTCTGCCAAAGGCGGCTCAAGGCGGGGGGCACAACGGGGGCATTGACGGAGTCCGGCATGGGGTAATGATTAATCCGGCTGCTGGTAGCGTTGAGCAAAATCGCGGTGGAACAACCGATAGACCTGTTCCACGATCACGCGGTCACCGGCTTTCAGGCCGCTGAGTACGGCGGTGTCGTCCCCCTGGCTGTGCCCGATGGTGACGGCCTGACGCTGCGGGCCGCGTGCGGTCTGTAATAAAACCCACCACTGTCCCTGATCCAGAATCAATGCTCGGGTCGGTACGAGCATTCGGGATTGCGGCGGTCGCGATAGCTCGACCCGGCCGGCGACGCCCATGACCCAATCGGACGGCGCCGTCGCCGCGATAGGACGCAATAAGGCGGGCCGACTCCCATCACGTGGATCGATGGGCAATACCTGGGTGACCCGGACGGCGATGGGGGTGTGCGAACCGAGGGGGAGAAATACCCCGCGCATGCCGGGTGTGATGGGTGAATCGAAAAAGCGGGCGGTAAGGTGCAGATTCTGGATGGGGGCAAGACGCGCGATGACTGTTCCCGGCCGGACAAGACTGCCGTCGACGTGTTCGACGGTCGTGACGGTACCGTCGATCGGGCTGCGCACGACGGTTTTTCGGATCAATTCGTTCAACCGAGCTTGGGCGACGCGTCGCTCGCCCTGCGCGCGTTTTAGGGCCTGTTCTGCACCGATGAGCTGTTGTCGGGTGCTGATTTGGTCGGACAGGGTGCGTCGGTCGATGGTCAGCAGTTGCTCGGCATGCGTTTCGGCTGCCGTGGCTTGCTGCAGACGCGCCCGATATTCGGCGCGACGTGCTTCGATCGTGGTACCGGTGAGATGCCCGATCACCGTATCCTTTTTGATGAGTTGGCCGGGCAGTATGCTGAAATCGGTGATTCGGCCGGTTTCCTGGGCGGTCAGCGCCACGTCGGCTACGGGCCGGATGGCCCCGTAGCCGCTCTGAGTTGGGGTGACTGTCGTGCGAACGACGACAACGCTGCCTGCCGGCATCTCGTCGTCGGCGATGACCACGCCGGACGACGCGAGCAGGCCGATTATCAGGAACAGGCGGGCGATAGATTGTGCTGAGCTTCGCTCGGAGCGATCCCCAAGGCGTCGACATTCGTTGGGCGCATTCATGCGTTGAGTATAGTGAGCACGATTTGGGGGGCGGGTTACGATCCTGTAATCCCGCCGGCAGATAGGTCCCGGATCTGCCGGCGGCAGCCACGTGACGGCTTGAGGGTTGGGGCAAATTCTTCCGCTGATATCCATTGTCTTGGGACGTTCTGCATAAATCGCCTCCGGCGCTTATCCCGGATACAGGCCAATTTTTCGATGCCTGTTTTCAGGAATCCGGAGAAGCGGGCGGCCTGGACGCCAATGACCAACTTCCAGGGACAGCGACACGTACCTGCTTTCGCGCCATGAGCGGAAATGCCTCACTCATTTGGGGTATGACTGTCCTTCTGGATGCATGCACACTTGACTGGTCGGGCGTGGCGCTCGATGGCGCTTGTTTTTACCCACGGGGTCGCCGTCATCGCACGAGGCCATCGGCTTCAGCCGCTGAACGGACACCGCGGTGCGGTAACAATCCCTGTGTCTTTTCGGGGTGTCGTAGCGTGTTCGCGAGTCTGGTCATGTGTCTTATGCCCGCATGCCAGGTTGTATCAGCGGGGTGAGGGAAATTGATGAAGCAAATAATTGCCGTATTGGCATTGGTGGGGATGTTCGTGGCGCCCATTGCACAGGCAGACAAGCCGGATGGCTCGGTCTATCTGGATGGCGGCGATGTGAAATACGGGCTCATCCTCGCGCATGGACGCGGCAAATCCCCGACCTGGCTGGTGGTCGACCCGCTTCGCAAGGGGATTCACGATGAGCTGGGCTATCACACGCTCTCTCTGCAGATGCCCATCGTGGGGGGGAATTGGAAAAACTACGCCGGGGCCTTTCCGGAAGCCTACAAGACCATTGACCAGGGAATCAGTTTTCTGAAAGAGAAAGGGGTCACCCGAATTTATCTGCTGGGCCACAGCATGGGCGCGCGCATGGTCAGTGCGTTTGTTGCCACACACCCGAATAGCGGCCTTGCCGGCCTGATCGTCGTGGGGTGCCGGAACAATGGCGGGTCGCCGCTGGACTGCGATAAGAATTTGCAGAAGGTTGGCTTGCCGGTACTGGATATCTGGGGCAGCAGTAACGGCAAGGATGCCGAGGCGGCTTCCGAGCGAGCGGGTCTGCGATCAGCGACCTATTCGCACGTTGCGATCGACGGGGCCAATCATAAATTCGAAGATCATGAGTCGGAACTGGTCGCGGCAGTGGTCAACTGGCTCAAACAGCGGAATTAGCCGATAGACCATGGGGTCTCAGTGGCCGGACGTCCGCCGCTGAAAACGTCCCTGAGCGTTTGGTCCGAATCCTGGCGCGGTGGCGGCGACCTCTGCCAGCGTCGATGTCCGCGCCGGCGCGGGGTTCGGTAACGGTCTGCCACGTGTCGGTAAGCGCTACGGCATCAATGGCGACGTGCTGAAGTTCGTGACGGATAAGCCCTGGTTCTGCGCTCCCGGCTGACCTTGATGGCTCGTACCCTCCGTGGTGGGGGCCTTGTGTGCGGGCCGATCTTCGGCGAGAATCCCTTCAGAATTTTCCAAGGATGGAATGAAGATGGATCGAATGGATGGCCTCCGAAAGAGGTCTTTACTGTCATGCGCTTGGTTGGCCATTGGAATTGGCCTGGTTTTTTCTCCCTCCAAGGCGTTTGCCGCCCCAGCCACCGGATTGGATGAGCAAACGATTCGCCAGCTTCAGCAGGAGCGCGCCCTGCGTGCGCAACAAGAACCCCCCACCGATGTTCAGTTGAAGGTCAAACCGACGGCAGATGCCGGCCGGATTCCCGACCACGAGACGCCCTGTTTCGTCATCCGGCAGATCGATCTGGTCGGTGATTCGGCGAAATCGTTTTCTTGGGCGTTGTCTGCCGCGAATGCCGATCAAGACCCGGCCATCGGCCGTTGTCTGGGGGCCAAAGGCATCGGCGTGGTGATGCAGCGCATTCAAAATGCCCTGATTGCACGGGGATACATCACGACCCGGGTCCTGGCCGGCGCCCAGAATCTTCGCAGCGGCATTCTGCATCTGACGCTGGTTCCGGGGCGCGTCGGCCGGGTTCGCTTTGCCGAAGGCACAAGTCCCCGGGCACATGCCTGGAATGCCCTGCCGCTTGAGTCGGGTGATGTGCTCAACCTGCGCGACATCGAGCAGGGTCTGGAAAACTTCAAGCGCGTGCCGACGGCCGATGCCGACATGCAGATTGTGCCGGGCGCAAAACCCGGGGAAAGCGATGTGTTGATTCATTGGCGGCAGTCGTACCCCTTGAGATTGAGCCTCTTCGTGGACGATGCCGGGAGCAAGGAAACCGGTCGCTATCAGGGGGGCGCGATTCTTTCCTACGACAACTGGTTGACCTTGAATGACCTGTTCTACCTCAGCGTGAACCGGAGTCTGGGGTTGGATCGCATTCCGTCGGAACATGGCACCAGCGCCTACACGATTCATTACTCCGTACCGTTCGGTTATTGGGGGCTTGGAGTCACCAGTAGCGAGAGTCAATATCGTCAGTCCATTGCCGGCGCCAACCAGTCCTACGTGTACCGTGGGAAAAACCATAATCAGGAACTCAAGCTATCCCGCCTCATGTATCGCGACGCGGTTCGCAAGCTCACGCTGTCGGCCAGTACTTATCTGACGACCGCCCATAATTACATCGACGATACGGAAATCGTCGTGCAGCGCCGCCGGATGGCGGGGTTCAAGGCGGCCGTCGCCTATCGACAGTTTATCGGTCGCGCCACCCTGGATTTCGAGGCTGCGTATCGCTGGGGGACGGGCGCACGCGGCGCCATCCCCGCCCCCGAATCGGCCTTTGGTGAGGGCACGGCCAAACCTCGGATTGAAACGGCTGCCCTGGCCCTGAATGTGCCGTTCGAATGGGGCGCCGAGCAGCTTCGCTACCGTACGGAAATGCAGGCGCAATGGAGCCAGACCGTGCTGATTCCGCAAGATCGCTTTGCCATTGGTGGGCGTTATACCGTGCGCGGATTCAGTGGGGAGAGCCTGCTTTCCGCCGAGCATGGGCTGTTGATTCGCAATGATCTGGGGCTGGTTCTGGGGCCGTACGGCGAACTGTATATCGGTGTGGATTACGGGCAGGTCAGCGGGCCCTCGGCGCGCTGGTTGCCGGGCAAGCGTCTGGCCGGTGGGGTGTTGGGGGTACGGGGTGGCTTCAAGGGCTTGAGCTACGACGTCTTTGCCGGGCACGCCATCGCCAAGCCGGCCGGATTCCCGGCGGACGGGATGGTCGCCGGATTTCGGCTGGGATGGACCTTCTAACTTTTTTCGTGACATAGGGAGATCGTCATGAATCGGAATTTGTATCGCGTCATCTTCAGTAAGGCCTTGGGTGTGATGGTGGTGGCCTCGGAACTGCCATCGGCCCAGGGCAAGAGCGGTTCGGCGTCCCGCCGTCGGCCGCGACGAGCGGATCGGATACTGGCGCGGCTCACGCCCCTTTCGTTTGCCACCTTGGTTTCGCTGGGGGGCGTCCTGATCGGCCTGCCCATGGCGCAAGCGGCGATCGTGGCGGACCCGCAGGCTCCGAATAACCAGCAGCCCACGATTCTCAACACCGCGAACGGCCTGCCCCTGGTCAACATCCAGACGCCCAGCGCGGCGGGGGTGTCCCGCAACACCTACAGCCAGTTCGATGTCGCCCGTCAGGGGGCGATACTGAACAACGCCCGCACGAATACCGCCACCCAACTGGGCGGCTGGGTTCAAGGGAATCCCTGGTTGGCCGCCGGGAGTGCCCGCGTCATCCTGAACGAAGTGAACAGCGCGAACCCCAGCCAGTTGAAGGGGTATGTCGAGGTGGCCGGCCAGCGCGCCGAAGTGGTGATTGCCAATCCGGCGGGCATCAGCATTGACGGAGGCGGATTCCTCAATGCCAGTCGTGCGACGCTCACCACAGGTACGCCGATCCTGAACGGCGGCAATCTGGAAGGCTACCGGGTTCAGGGCGGCACGATTTCGGTCACCGGCGCGGGGCTGGATGCCAGTCGCACCGACTACACCGATCTCATCGCCCGTGCCGTGGACGTGAATGCGGGGATCTGGGCGCATCAACTCGAAGTCACGACGGGCGCCAATCATGTCGATACCACGAATAACACCGTGGCGCCCATCGCAGGGACGGGGGCGGTGCCCACGGTATCGATTGATGTCGCTCAACTGGGCGGGATGTATGCCGGGAAGATCACCCTCGTCGGGACCGAGGCCGGGGTGGGTGTGCGTAACGCCGGCAACATTGGGGCCACGGCCGGCGAGTTAGTGCTCACGGCCAATGGTCAGTTGGAAAATGCGGGTCAGATGTCCAGTGCGACGGCGGTGCATTTGGATGCCAACGGCAATATTCGGAACACGGGCACGATCTACAGCGGCGGCGATGCCGACCTCGGCACCCGAGGCGACATCGCCAACCACGGGGTGATCGCCGCCCAAGGGAACACCCATTTGGTGGCCGACGGCAGCCAGAGCCAGGTGACCGGCGCTCAAGGCAGCGTATTGGGCGCGGGCATCCAGGCCGACGGCAGCCTGGGCAGCGGCGGCGACTTGAGCGTGACCGCCACCCGAGCGATTGCCGATCACGGCAAGCACCTCAGCGGGGGCGACCAGCGGCTTCAGTCCGGGCGGATCGACCGGAGCGACGGCCAGAGCAAAGGGGCCAACCTCCAGCTGGATGCCGGCGGCGACATCGACCTCAGCGGCGCCACCCTCGTGGCCGAACACGGCCTGAGCGCCCACACCGGACAAACCCTGCGAACCGATGGAGCGCACATTTCCGGCGACCAACTCGACCTGCAGGCCCACGACCTGTCCAACGTCCAAGGCGACCTCGTGCAGATCGGCAGCGGCGACCTGACCCTCGATCTGCCGGGCGACGTGGACAACAGCGGCGGGCGGATTGCCGGCAACAGCCGGAACCTGAGCATATCGGCGGCGAAGATCGACAACACGGGCGGTCGCCTCCAGCACGCCGGCGACGGCACCCTGAGCCTGACCGCCTCGACCTATGACGGGCGAGACGGCCAGGTGATCGGCAACGGTCGGCTCGAACTCGAAGCCGGCTCCGTCACCCTGGACGGCGGCAGTACCGTCGCCCGGCAACTCACGATCGACAGCGGTAGTCTTTCCAACCGGAACGGCACAGTGATCCAGACCGGCAGCGGGACGGGCAGCATCACCACCCAAGCCGGATTGGACAACACCGACGGGTCCATCTCAAGCAACGGCGGGATGACCCTCTCGGCCGGCGAACTCGACAACCGGGGCGGCAGCATCCAGGCGGCCGGGGGCGATCTGACGGTTCATGCCGCAGATGGCGTGGACAACAGCCAATCGAGCGCCAGCCAGCAGAGCGGCCGGATCGGCGCCAGCGGCGCCGTCCAGCTCACGGCCGAAACCCTCGACAACAGCCAGGGGCAAATCACCGCCGAGCAGGGCTTGACCGTCGACGCCACCGGCAGCCTGAGCAACCGCCAAGGTCTCCTGGCCGCCAACGGCCCGGTCACACTCAGCGCCGGACAGATCGACAACAGCCAAGGCCACATCGGCTCGGTGCAGGACCGAACCGACCTCACCGCCACGGCGGGCGCCATCGACAACAGCGGCGGGCAGATCACCGCTTCCCGGCACCTCCAGCTCAGCGGCCACGGCGTGACCAACGTCGACGGCCTCATGCAGGGCGGCAGCCTGGGGATCGACAGCCCGACCCTCGACAACACCCGGGGCCAACTGGCGACGACCGGCGCGGCCGATAACGGCGCCCTGACGATCCAGAGTAGTGCCGTCACCAACGACCAGGGCCTCATTCAGGCCACCGGCGACCTGACGCTGAACAGCCAAGGCCCGTTGGACAACGCCGGTCAGATCACCAGTACCGGCCACACCCGGATCGACAGCACCGCCGGTATTCAGAACAGCGGCACGATCTACAGCGGCGGCGATGCCGACCTCGGCACCCGAGGCGACATCGCCAACCACGGGGTGATCGCCGCCCAAGGGAACACCCATTTGGTGGCCGACGGCAGCCAGAGCCAGGTGACCGGCGCTCAAGGCAGCGTATTGGGCGCGGGCATCCAGGCCGACGGCAGCCTGGGCAGCGGCGGCGACTTGAGCGTGACCGCCACCCGAGCGATTGCCGATCACGGCAAGCACCTCAGCGGGGGCGACCAGCGGCTTCAGTCCGGGCGGATCGACCGGAGCGACGGCCAGAGCAAAGGGGCCAACCTCCAGCTGGATGCCGGCGGCGACATCGACCTCAGCGGCGCCACCCTCGTGGCCGAACACGGCCTGAGCGCCCACACCGGACAAACCCTGCGAACCGATGGAGCGCACATTTCCGGCGACCAACTCGACCTGCAGGCCCACGACCTGTCCAACGTCCAAGGCGACCTCGTGCAGATCGGCAGCGGCGACCTGACCCTCGATCTGCCGGGCGACGTGGACAACAGCGGCGGGCGGATTGCCGGCAACAGCCGGAACCTGAGCATATCGGCGGCGAAGATCGACAACACGGGCGGTCGCCTCCAGCACGCCGGCGACGGCACCCTGAGCCTGACCGCCTCGACCTATGACGGGCGAGACGGCCAGGTGATCGGCAACGGTCGGCTCGAACTCGAAGCCGGCTCCGTCACCCTGGACGGCGGCAGTACCGTCGCCCGGCAACTCACGATCGACAGCGGTAGTCTTTCCAACCGGAACGGCACAGTGATCCAGACCGGCAGCGGGACGGGCAGCATCACCACCCAAGCCGGACTGGACAACACCGACGGGTCCATCTCAAGCAACGGCGGGATGACCCTCTCGGCCGGCGAACTCGACAACCGGGGCGGCAGCATCCAGGCGGCCGGGGGCGATCTGACGATTCATGCCGCAGATGGCGTGGACAACCGGTCATCGACAACCCGCGCCGCCAGCGATACGTATCAGGCGGGCTACAACGACTATGTCGAAAGCGCCATGCCCTTCACTGCCTATGCGGCAGGACAGATCAGCGCCAGCGGCAATATCTCACTTACCAGTCGCTATCTGTTCAACATGCAGGGACGGATTACGGCCAATAAGGCGCTGCACATCGATACCCGCGAGGATCTGCACAATGCCCGAGGGTTGCTGGCAGCCGATCAGCAGGTCACGGTACACGCTCAGCGAATCGACAATATTCAGGGGAGCATTGCCTCGGTGCATGGGGGCACCGACGTCACGATATCGGATACCCTGGAAAACAGTGCCGGGGTGATCGAGGCTGCACAAGGCCTGCATATTCTGGGGCAGGAGGTCATGAATACTACCGGGTTGATGGCCGGGAGCAGCATCGACCTGAACACCCAGGGCAGCGCTTTCGACAATACCTTCGGCAAGGTGATTGCCAGCGGGGCGCAGGATAACGGCGCCCTGACGATCCAGTCCGGGTATTTCGCCAATCACGACGGCATCATCCAGGCCCAAGGAGCCGTGGGGATCGATGCTGCCGGCGAGGTTGAAAACAGCGGTCAGATCACCAGTCGCGGCGACACCCGGGTAGACAGCCAGGTCGGCATCCGGAACAGCGGCACGATCTATAGTGCGGGACACACCACGCTCGGTACGCAGGGTAGTCTCGACAACCGGGGTGGCGCCATCCAGGCGGCCGGGGGCGATCTGACGATTCATGCCGCAGATGGCGTGGACAACAGCCAATCGACCGCTACCCAGCAGGGTGGCCGTATGGGCGCCAGCGGTGCCGTTCACCTCACGGCCGAAACCCTTGCCAACAGTCAGGGGCAAATCACTGCCGAGCAGGGCTTGACCGTCGACACCACCGACCGCCTGACCAACAGCCACGGCCTGTTGGCTGCCAACGGCCCCGTCAGTCTGACCGCCGGGCAGATCGACAACAGCCAGGGCCACATCGGCTCGGTGCAGGACCGAACCGACCTCATCGCCACGGCGGGGGGCATCGACAACAGCGGCGGCCAAATTGCCGCGGCCCTGCACCTTCAGCTCAGCGGCCACGGCGTGATGAACGCCGGCGGGCTCATCAACGGCAGCAGCCTGAAGATCGACGGCCACAACCTCGACAACACCCGGGGCCAATTGGTGGCGACCGGGGCGGCGGATAGCGGCGCCCTGACGATCCAGAGCGGTGCCGTCGTCAACGACCGGGGCCTTATCCAGGCCCAGGGCAGCCTCCATCTGGATACCCAGGGCCAAACGCTCACGAATACCCATTCGGCGGCGGGGCAGGGGATCATTGGTCTCGGCGATGTCCAGCTCAATACGGGTGCCATGGATAACGCCGGGGGCTTCGTCGGCAGTCTCGGGGATCTCTCGATCGTCAGCGCGGCGATCGGCAATGTGCAGGGCGGCGTGCTGACCAGCTCCGGCCAGATGAATCTGACCGGGCGATCGCTGGACAATCGCGGCGGGCAAATCCAGGCGCTGGGCAATGTGACCATGACATTGAGCGATGCGCTCGATAACACCGCCAGCCTCGTGCGTTCGGGGCAGACGCTGAATGTCAGCGCCGCCGGTATCACCAATGTCGGCACGCAAGGCAGCAATCAGGGACTGGAGGGCGGGTCGGTCCACCTGACCGCGCCGTCTATCGACAATGCCTCGGGGGCGATCCGGGCGGACCGGGATATCGTGTTGACGAGCGGCGGCGATATCCAAAATGTCCAGGGTCTGATATCCGGTCAACAAACCGTGCAGGTGCAGGACGTCGACCCGGCCAACGCCGCGCTTCAGGTCACCAACACGGCCGGCACGATGATCGCCGGGCAACGGCTGTCCATCGACAGTGCCGGGCTGACCGGGGACGGCAAGTTGCTCTCCCGGGGCGACTTGAGTCTCAACCTCCGCCAAGGGTTCACTTTGACGGGCGAGCTAACGGCCGACGGTCATGCCACGGTGACGACAGCGGGAACCTTGCGCAACCAGGCCGTATTGAACGCGGGCCAGGATCTCGCCATTCAGGCGCGCCGTGTCGAGAACACCGACACGGGCGAAATCACCGCGCAGAACACCTCGGTCACCGCCAGCGATGCCGTGATCAATCGCGGGTTGATCGACGGGCAAGCGACGGGGGTGAGTGCTGCCACGGTGGATAACCTCGGAACGGGCCGAATGTATGGCGACCATCTCTCCATCGCCGCGACGCGTTTGGTGAATGCCGCCGAAAATGGCGTGGCGGGGGTCATCGCGGCCAGAAATCGCCTGGATATCGGCGCAGGCAGCGTCCAGAATCTCGATCATGCGCTCATGTTCAGCCTGGGCGACATGGCGATTGGCGGCGGTCTGGATGCGCGGCAACAGGCCACGGGCACCGCGGATTCGGTCGTCAACCGTGGCGCGACGATCAACGCGCTGGGGGCGCTGACGATCGACACCCGCGATCTGCAGAACCTGAACGCCAATCTGGTCACCCAGCAAGTCGACGATCCGGCCATCCATGAGGCATTCGTAGTTCCGGATCGCAGCCCCGTTCAATATAACGCGGCTAATTGCTGGGGCATCGGCGGCGGGCAGGACAAGAACAGCTGTGTGGGTTACCCCGGCCAGTTCGAAGACTACACCTTGATCCGCCTGACCACCGTGGCCTCGCACACCGAGGTGGTGTCCACGCAACCGGGCCAGATTCTATCCGGTGGCGATCTCACGCTGTCCGGCGGCGACGTGCTGAATCAGGATAGTCATATGGTGGCCGGCGGGGTGATGACCTTCACGGGGGCCAACTTCCTCAATCAGGCGACGCAAGGCCAGGATATCCTCCGTTACAGCGGCACGGCGCAGCATACGCATGTCGGTTGGGGCGGGTCATTTTTCAGCAAGCATCATGAGCGCAAATGGGACGGCGAAACGGCCTATATGCCGCCCCCCGTCTACGGCACGCCCTATGACCTGCCCACCACGCTGCTGGAACAAAACACGGCCGTTTCCGGCACGGGCGCATCGATCGCCGCTCGGTCGAGCGGCAGCGTCGCTCAGACCGCCGATGGCGCGGGGTCGGCCCGGGTCGCCGTGTCCCCTGCCGCGGCCACTGGCACGGCGGGGCAAGGTCCCGCTGTCGGCGGCAATCCGTCGGGAATCGTACCCGCCGTGGTTCAGAATGGCTGGTACCAGGGTATTCCCCTCCAGCACCCGGTGGGCAGTGCTCAGTCCGATACGCCCGCTGCGGCAGTGCCGACCGACACGGTTCAAGGTCCCGATCTCGCCGCGAACGCGCCGACAGCGAACGGGCCGAGTGCCCTCCCCGTGGCCGCGGTGACCGGTGCGCAGACGGACAGCCTCGCGCAGGCGACGCGAAGCGGCACGGTGAACGATGGCCTGGCGGCGCCGGGCGATCACGGCACGCCGGTGGCCAACCCGGCGGTTTCCGTCGCGCCGCTGTCCGGCAATACGGCACGCGGGCCGGCCGGCATCGTGCGCACCGGCGCCGTGAATACGACGATTCCCCGGAACAGCCTGTTCCACGTGACGCCCGATCCCTCGGCCGGGTACCTGATCGCGACGGATTCCCGGTTCACCGATTACCGTCAGTGGATCAGTTCCGATTACCTGCTGAACCAGCTCAAGCTGGATCCGGCCACCACGCAAAAACGCCTGGGCGACGGCTTCTACGAGCAGCGCTTGGTACAGGAACAGGTCGCCCAACTCACCGGTCGTCGATTCCTCGAGGGTTATGCCAGCGATCAAAGCGAATACATGGCACTCATGAATGCCGGGCTCACCTATGCCAGGCAATGGCATCTGGTGCCCGGCGTCGCCCTGACGGCCGCCCAGATGGCACAGCTCACCTCCGATATGGTGTGGCTGGTCGAGCGCTCCATCATCCTGCCGGATGGCAGCACGCAAAAAGTCCTGGTGCCCCAGGTGTATACGGTTGTCCATCCGGGCGACGTCAACGGGGCCGGCAGTTTGGTTTCCGCACAGGCCATTGATATGCAAGCCAGCGGCTCCGTCCAGAACAGCGGCACCCTGGCCGGCCGGAGCATCGTGTCGCTCGCCGCCGAAAACGTGAAAAACCTCGGCGGGCGCATTACCGGCGGTCACACGGTGGCCCTGAACGCCCGGCAGGACATCGAGAACCTCGGCGGCACCATCACGGCGGGCGATCTGCTCGCCATGCAAGCCGGGCGCGATATCACCATCGCCACCACCACCCGGAGCGGCGAGAACCCGTCCGGGGCGAGCCGTTTCAGCCGCACCGGCATCGATCAGGTGGCCCGGGTGGGCGTCGAGAACCCGGATGGCGTCCTTCAGATCGCGGCGGGACGGGATATCAACCTCACGGCGGCGCAAATCACCAATGCCGGCACCGGCCAGACGATCCTGCAAGCCAAACGCGACCTCACGCTATCCGCAATCACTACCGGCGAGCAGAACAACGTGGTCTGGAATGCCGACAACCACCTGTTCCGGGGCAATAGCCAGGATATCGGCACCACCATCAAGACCCAGGGCGCAGTTCAGCTTACGGCAGGGCAGGACATTCAGGCCAAAGCCGCGCAGATCGCCAGCACAGCCGGTGCCGTCGATCTTCAGGCGGGGCGGAACATCAGCCTGATCAACGGGCAGACGAGTCGGAACTGGGATCAGGCCATCAAGGTCACCAGCCGAGGCTTCCTCTCCCGCAGCACCTCGATCACCCGCGACAGCACGGCAGATACCCAAGCCATCGGCACGGTACTGAGCGGCGATAGCGTTCATGTGATGGCGGGCAACGACGTCACGCTGCAAGGCAGTCGCGTGGCCGCCCGGAACGACATTGCCCTCATGGGGGGCGGCGACGTTTCCCTGTTGGCGTCACAAGATACCCATACGGAAAGCCATTACGCGCAGTCCAGCAAATCCGGGTTGACGACCAGCGGCTACGGTTCCTCCAGCAAGCGCGAAACCCACGATCTCGACACCATCCGCAACACCGGCAGCGATCTGCATAGCCAACAGGGCAATATTGCGTTGATCGCCGGTGCCCTCGACCCGCAGGATCCGGCGCAGGGCATCGCCCTGATTCAGGGGAGTCGGGTCCAAGCCGATGCCGGCCGCGTCGATATCGGCGGCAGGCACATCATCCTTTCAACCAGCGCCGACACGAGTGCATCGGCAAGCACCCTGCAGGAAAGCAAAAGCACCTGGGCATTCACCACCGGATTGCCCGGTGGCCACAAGCGCGGCGTCGATGCCGATCGCCAGCAAGTTACCCTGAACGGCAGTACCGTGAATGGCCGCGAGGGGGTAAGTCTCCAGGCCAATGGCATCGTCGATATCGCAGCGGGGCAGCTGAATGCCGATCGGGGCGACATCCAGATCAGCGGTGCCCAGGTCAGCATTCACAGCGATCTGAACAGCAGCAGCGCCAGCAGCAAGGAGACCTACAAGAAGACCGGCGTCAACCTCCGCGATCTCACCGGCACCTTCACGCCGGGCAAAGGCATCGGCTACAAAACCGCCCTGAACACGGATCAGGCGCAAACCACGCGCGCACCGGCCAGCCTGACCGGGCAGAACATCGCCATCCAAAGCACGGCGGGCGATATCACCCTCAATGCCATCGATGCGACGGCCAAGGGCACGACCACCGAAACGGGCGACCATCAACTCGGCACCCTGAGCCTGGATGCCGCCCACAACCTCAACCTGGCCAGCGTGACCACCACCGCCAGTCAGAGCAGCGATCAAAAGCATAAGGATCTCGCCTGGCAAGGCGTCGAAGGGCACGGCACCGTCGATCAAACCACGCAGTACAACCACTTCAACGCCGAACAGCTCAAGCTCAGTGCCGCCAACCGCATCACCGCCGACATGGGCGTGCGGGACAGCGCCGCCGTGCTGGCCCAGGAACCCGGCATGGGCTGGCTCAAGCAATTGCAGCAAGACTCGGCCCTCAACCAGAAAGTGGATTGGAAACGCATCGAAGAAGCCCACCAGAAATGGGATTACAAACAACAGGGCCTCACCCCGGCTGCCGCCGCCGTGGTCGCCGTCGTGGTCGCCTACTTCACCGCAGGGGCGGGTACGGCGGCCGTCGGCACCTCGGCTACGGCCGGCGGCGTGACCACCACCTCGCTGGCAGGCACGACCCTGGCGACCACGACGGCTGCCGGCGTGACGACCTATTCAACGGCGGGCGTCATTCTGAACACAGCCGTCACCACCCTGGCCAGTCAGGCCAGCGTCAGCCTGATCAACAACCAGGGCAATGTGGGTAAAACCCTGCATGAACTGGGCAGCAGCGCGAACCTTCGCCAACTGGCCACAGCGGTGGTGACCGCCGGGGTGCTCAATGGAATCGGGGGCATCCAGTTCGGCGAAGGCAAGAACGCCTTCCGGTTGAACGACGTGACCGTCAAGGACGGCCTCACCGCCAACATCGGCAAGAACCTCGTCAATGGGCTGGCCCGCGCCACCCTGACCAGCGCGATCACCGGGACGGACCTGCAAACCAACCTTCAGACGGAACTGGTCAGCGGGGTACTGAATGCGGCGGCGGCGCAAGGGGCCAACTGGATTGGCGACGTCGCCATGAAAGACCGGCTCAATGTATACGCCCACAGCTTCGCCCATGCCGTGGCCGGCTGCCTGGCCGGCGCCGCCGGGGCCAGCGCCACGGGCAGCGGCATCGGCGGCGGCAAAGCCTGCGGGGCGGGGGCCATTGGCGCAGCGGTGGGCGAACTCAGCGCCCAGCTCTACAACTCGGGGAACGGCGATGCGCCCGCCAAGCAAGACACCGTCGCCTTCGCCAGCATGATGGGCGGCATCGCCGCGGCCCTGACGGGCCAGAACGCCCAGGGCGTGGCGATAGCGAGCGGCACGGCGGCGAATGCGGCGCAGAATAACTGGCTGAACCATGCCGATGCGGCACGGTTGAAGTTACTGAAAGAAAAACGGTTGAGCGGCCAGTGCGATGCCCGCTGCGACAGCGAAATCGCTGGACTGGAGCTAGTGGATAAGCTCAACAACCGTCTTCTGCTCAATGCCTGCGTCAATGGAACAGAGGCGGAGTGTACCGCACAATTGAATCGAGATCCGGCGGCGAAAAGCTATGGATACCAACACTTTTCACTGATTGCGTGGGGACGAGTGTTGAGCCGGTTTGGAGACAGTGCGGACCAAGCACTTGGTTCCTTGGTGAAGGCTCTGGATAAAGCGCAGATCAAGGCGCTGGTGGATGCGCAAGGCACGATCACCGGCTGGGCGGTGGACCTGGGCGGGTCGGAGCAAGACAGCCTGCGTCACTGGCTGGGGGCAGGGGTGTACGTTGGTTCCACGATCATCCTGCCAACCAGCGCGATCGATCTCATCCCCGGAGCGGGCAAGGGCCTCAAGGTCGTCACCCAGGGGGCCGAGCGCGTGGTGGTGGAAGAAGCGACGGGGAAGGTGTTGGGGAAGGTCTCGGAGCTCCCGCCGAGCCTGGGTGGGGTCGCCAACAAGCCTGAGGGGCTGCGAGACGGCCCTGTGAATGCGACACAAGGCGCAAACCTCAAAGCCGAGCTTTCGGAACTCTCCCGCTACCAGCCCGACACACGATTTGACGACATCTACCGGTCCCGGACGGACCAATCCATCCTCAAGGACAACAACTTTGACATGGATCACGTGCTCAGCGGCGAGATCAATGGGCGAAAGGCCGCGACGGGGTATCATGCGGAGCTTGCAGCCGACGGCGCATCGCGGATTGCGCCAGGTGCCGAGATCAAGTTCAATGCCAACGGCACCTATGAAGCCCCGGTACAGGTATTCGATGCGAACAAGGTCAATCCTGCGACGGGCCAGAAAGGAATGTGGGTGAACAAATTCGCAGACTCGACCTTCTTCCCGCCGTCGTGGTCCCAGGCGCGCATCGAGTATGAGGTGAGTGAGGCGTTTAAGAACAAGCGCGTAAATCCTGAAGGAGGATGGGTCGGGCAAACGCCGAGCGGGGTTGATATTCAGATCTATTGGGATGCAAGAAATCGGCGTACGACGTTCTATCCGTATGGAAGCCCAAAAAAATGATTGCCAAACTCAGACTCAGAATATCTCCCCGCGTATTGGAGACGGTCGATGGAGAAGAAAGATGGTCACGCGTCATCAGCGTGATAGACGTAAATGGGCTATTCACGAGCCGCTTCCATTTGATGTGTGCAGCGATTGTTGGCGACATCCAGCACCCCGAAGGTTCAGGGGCAAGTTTCCTTCGAGGGATACGCGAAATTGAAACCGGCGAAACCCGGTACATCGCAGCAGACGGCAATGCCTGGATTGCGCATATCACGCCGGAGGTGGTCTGGTTCGAAGGTTTGTACAGCCAGGGCGAAGGGGGTGCGGTGACATTCCGGCAGTACAAACTGGCGGTGGAGACCTATGTGCGGTTTCTGAGTGATCCCGAGAGCAAGCCGATCGAAGTGCCCTTTCCGGACGACCCCACCCCGGCCATTCCAGATCTGAGTTGACGCGACTCACAAGACAACAGCGGCGAACAAGCAGTTGATCGCATGCTGGTGCTGCCAGGACCGGCAGCCTCTTCAACGGCGCCGGCCAGATAAACGATTTCACCGCCACCCTGCCCCACGCCATCAACGGCTGCCTGGCCGGTGCGGCTGGCAGCAGCGCGAGCAACAGCCGAAGCTCCGGTCCAGGTATTTGATGCGAACAAGGTCAACCCTGCGACCGGCCAGAAAGGAGTGTGGGTAAATAAGTTTGCAGACTCGACATTCTTCCCGCCGTCATGGTCCCAGGCGCGCATCGAGTATGAGGTGAGTGAGGCGTTTAAGCAGGCTCAAGCAGGCGGACTGGCCGGGCAACGGTTTATTGCAACCTCACCGTCCGGGATTCGTTTGCAGTTTTCTTGGGATTCAAAGAACCAGCGTACGACGTTCTATCCGTTAGGAGAATGATTATGGGTCACCCAACTGCTGTTTTGCGTTGCACGCCAAGAATTGAAGTGAATGGGGTCAGCATCGACTTGAACCTCCATGTTGTCGATTTGAAGGCACGGATTCTCCAGCGATTCGAGTTCATGTGCGAGGCTATTGATAACGACATCCAGAACCCCGAAGGTTCAGGTGCGAGCTTCCTTCGAGGAATTCGCCAAATTGAAACCGGCGAAACCCGGTACATTCCCGCCGACGGCAATGCCTGGATTGCGCATATCACGCCGGAGGTGGTCTGGTTCGAAGGTTTGTACAGCCAGGGCGAAGGGGGTGCGGTGACATTCCGGCAGTACAAACTGGCGGTGGAGACCTATGTGCGGTTTCTGAGTGATCCCGAGAGCAAGCCGATCGAAGTGCCCTTTCCGGACGATCCGACTCCGGCCATTCCAGAGATCAGTTGATGGAGCTGGGATCACACGCTGTCGGAGAAGCAATCCGGTCTCAGCCGCAAGCAGCTGGATGCGTATTATGCCCAGGTAGATGAATGGGCAAGACAGGCGACCGCCGACTGTAGCTACGCGGGCTGTGACCAGAAAGTGGCGGCCTGGGCGGAATACACCAAGCTGACCTCAAGCGGCATGCAAGACATGACCGCAATGAATCTCAAAGCGTTACAAGTTCTGGTGGAGCCGACGAGCCGTGATGTCTTTACCCATCAGATCGCCATGCCCATTATCAACGCTATACTCGACGGGACACCTGTCGGCATAGAGCGCAAGGCCGCCGCCACGGCGATGGCCAAGGGCGAAGAGACACTCAAGCAGGTCGATAAGGGTGCGACGGTTGTTGGGAAGGGAATACCCGGAATAGATAAACCGTTTAGGGCCGCTAATTCCGCCTACCCTCCAAGTGCCTCGTTAGTCGATCAAATGAACAGCATGAAGCTCTGTGCTGGAACTGATTGTTCGGAGATTGCAGAAAAATTGTTTAATGCGGCTGGTGGGAATGGAAAAATTTTGAGAGTGACTGGTAAAGGCGGCGGTGATATTAATCTTCTTGAGCATGGTCGCGTAGATGGACCATTCAAATATCACGAAGTATTTACCGATGGTCGCTATGTCTATGATCCGCGCTTGAGTGGCTCTCCTGTGCCAAAAGGAGATTGGGAGCAAATGATCAGAGGGTTAAACCCGGGGGCGAAAATAAAATGACGGGGCGCGAAGTTATTGACGTTCTTGAGCGTTTTTTTGTTCTTGAATGGTTTAGAGTCGCAGTGTCGAAATCGACCCGAGATTATAACTACCCACCTGTCATGGCTTGGCGATATGCTGTGCATTCGATGAAGCGTGAAGATATAACGGAAGCCGAAGAAAAGGTTGCAACTGCGGTGAGGGCCTTTCAGGGTAAAGTAGATTGGGTTGTGTGGTTCAGTGGAAAGAATTGGGTTTTGCTGCCTGCGCGAGTTAAGGAGTTAGAAGATTCTGGTTTATATTTGAGTGATTCTGAGATCGTGGCTTATTTGGGGGAAATGGATCCTGAATTTGGTGTGCGTGCAAATAATGATTTGCCTATGTTGGCAAAATTTATGTCGGAATATTTGATGAAAAATTATGATCAATAGGGTCGGAGTCATTGATCCTAGCTGCGCCAGTTGGCCACGGCGTTGGTGCGGCGGTGTAATAATTGGGGGCAGAGCGAAATTACCTAGCATGATGGGCGGCATCGCCGCCGCCCCGATGGGCCAGAACGCCCCAGGGCGTGGCGGTAGCCAGCGGCTTACCTATGGCTTGTTTATTGATAGAGGCAAGGAGTGCAGATGAGATCTATCCCAATGATGGGGAAACTTCTTGAACATATTGAGCATTCCGGTTTTATGGGCTTGTTTGGATTACGTTGGGAATACTATGTTCGACAGATTGTCGCTCTGGTGTTTAGTGTGTTATTCGTGATGGTGTCCACAACTTGTATCGGGGCAGAAGTGTTGGGAACAACTCACCCGAATCCGACTCCTGCCTGTCTTGAGGCATTAAAACACCATATAACCCGTCTTCAGGCTGGCGACAATGACTTTGGTCCGTTCATCCGGGATCTCGAACCTATTGCCGCCGCAGGTGATCCGGTCGCAAAATTTCTTTTAGGTGCCGTGCTGGCCGAAGCCAACCCCAAAGAGTCAATTAAGTTATTGCGTGAATCGGCTAT
Organism: Halothiobacillus diazotrophicus; assembly: GCF_001663815.1. Taxonomy (NCBI): domain Bacteria; kingdom Pseudomonadati; phylum Pseudomonadota; class Gammaproteobacteria; order Chromatiales; family Halothiobacillaceae; genus Halothiobacillus; species Halothiobacillus diazotrophicus. The sequence goes on along the minus strand of NZ_CP016027.1, from coordinate 1,792,135 downwards.
GGAAGGCTGCATAGGTTCAGCAGGGATACTTGGTGAAATCCTTATGCCTGATATGCCTCTTGAAGCAAGAACTTGGCTAACCATGGCCGCCAATGGTGGTGATGAAATGTCACGAATCTTCCTTGCTGTTCATTATCTAACAGGCGACAGCCAGACGCCCAAAAACATGGCAGAAGCGCTCGCTTGGGCGAGGTTGGCGAAACGTCAGGGATCCCCAAATTTGAGTTTTCTAGCCGAACAACTCATTTCACGGATTCAACCTATGCTCAGTCGTGAAGAAGGGGCTCAGGCGGACATGATTTTTACTAAGCTTCTTGCAAGCCACCCCAAGCGACCAGATTATCTTTGCGGCCAATCTACTCCTTAGACCTATTGCTCTCAAAGTCTACTGGGGATTTTCGCGGTGATATGGCGCCGGGCACAATTTCACTCGGTATAGTCAAGTTCGTCCGAATGATCCAGATGGGTGCGGTGGTGATTGGGTTCAAAAAATTCGTCATGGCGATTCAGCGCTTCGGCTCATTGCCAATGTTCCCGATGAAAAGAAAAAATGTGATCCATATTTGTTGCAATTTTCGAGCACATGTGTGATAAGCCAATTGATCTACAGTATAGGTTGCTACTTTATGAAATTTCCAATGGGCGTTTTCCTCAAGAGATCCATGCTAATGGCTGTTCTGTTGTTTTTCGTGAATCCAGTCCTTGCTGAGCCCGCGGGGTGGCGGGTATTTTCCGACCCATCTTCGCTCATGCAGGAAATCTCTACCGAGAAAAAATCAGGGCGTAGTCATTTCGTTGTTTTTTTTAAAGCCGATTGGGCAATTAACTCACTGCTTTTAGAGAAGAAAATATCTGATATTGATGCAAAGAAATTCCAGGGTTACTCTTTTTTTGTGTTTGATATGAGTCAACACCGAAAGGATCAGCTGCGCCTGCAGCATTCTTATGGAGTAAACAGTATTCCGGCTGTGGTGGTGTTGAATAATGATCTAAAGGTTGTACAAGGCGGGCGCGCGTGTGGGGATGTGTGGGGGAGTGCTGAGCAATTTTCTGAGTGGTTGAAACATTATTCCGACAGTACGGTTAAGGATGGTTGCGAAACAGAGGGGCCCACTCATTTTTCTTCAGTGGTGGGTGTTGAGGCATCGCAAGATTCAGACGCGCTATTGATTAGGTTCGATATCCCTAATGGGTTGTATGTTCCCTACGACAGTATTTCATTGAAGCTGGGTGCGATAAACATTGAAAAGATCAGTGTGAGTGGGACATGTGCCTTGATGGTCCATGGCGACCCTTACTTTGGTGATGCTCGGTTTTGCAAGGGGATTGCCGAAATTCGTTTTGATATGAAAGATTTGCGCCATGCAGGCTGCAAGGGGAAAAGCAATATAATCTTGCGTTATCAAAAATACCTTTATTCGAATCGGGTGCTTTTCCCTGGTTCTGTGGTGAATATACCGGTTAATTGTGGGTGAGCGCGATCAATCGGGTCGACGATGAATAATTGGGGTCAGAGCGAAATTACCTAGCATGATGGGCGGCATCGCCGCCGCCCTGACGGGCCAGAACGCCCAGGGCGTGGCGATCGCCAGCGGCACGGCGGCGAATGCGGCGCAGAACAACTTTCTGTTCCATACCCAAATTGCTGAATTGGGCGCAGAGCTGGAAAGTTGTAAAACACAGGCCTGCAAGCAAGAAACCCTGGCGAAATATCGCACCCTGTCGGAAAAGCAATCCGGTCTCAGCCGTAAGCAGCGAATCTGCCAGTTATCTGTCCTCAGACAAAGCCGTTCAATTAGACCCGCCCCGTTTCCACCGGCCACATCGACCAGCGCACCCCGCTGCCGGCGTAGTCGGTGGCGAGGCTGGCGAGCAGCCGGCGGGCGGTTTCCTCGTTTGTGGTCAGGGATAGCCGGATCAGCGGCAAGGTGCCGGCCACCTGTTCGGCGATGGTCATGGGGCGGCTGGCGTCGTTGTGGCCGTTGACGTGGGTGACCAGCAGCGGCGCTTCGGGCTGGTGCTCCGTCAGCCAGTCGGTGAGGTCGGCTTCGAGCTCGCGCGGTGAGATCAGGTCGAGTCGGACGGCGTTCGGGGTCATGCGGCGGGCTCCGTGGCGGTGGGCAGGGGATCGGGGCTGCGTTCACGCCCGAAGCGGCGGAACATGATGGGCAACAGGATCAGGGTCAGCAGGGTGGAGGAAACCAGCCCGCCGATGACCACGATCGCCAGCGGTTTCTGGATTTCCGAGCCGGGACCGGTGGCGAACAGCAGGGGCACGAGTCCCAGTGCGGCGATGCTCGCGGTCATCAGTACCGGCCGTAACCGGCGAATGGCGCCTTGTCGCACGACCTCGACCATGGGCATGCCCCGGGCTGCCAGCTGGTTGAAGTAGGTCACCATCACGAGTCCGTTGAGCACCGCGATCCCCAGCAGGGCGATGAAGCCCACCGAGGCCGGCACGGAGAGGTATTCGTGGCTCAGGTAGAGGGCGAACACCCCGCCGATCAGGGCGAAGGGAATGTTGGCGAATACCAGCAGCGCCTGACGCAGCGAATTGAACGTGGTGAACAGCAGCACGAAGATCAGGGCGAGCGCCATCGGCACGACGACGGCCAGGCGCGCGGCGGTGCGTTGCTGGTTCTGGAACTGGCCCGCCCATTCGATGCGATAGCCGACTGGCAGCTTGACCTTGGCCGCAACCTGCGCCTTGGCGTCGTCCACGAAGTCGGTGAGGGCCCGGCCGCGGACGTCGGAGCGTACTACGGCATAGCGCGAACCCATTTCCCGATTGACGAAGACCGGGCCGGTGGTGCGTTCCACCGTGGCGAGGTTGCCGAGCGGTTGAATGCTGCCGTTGGGCAGGGCGATGGGCAGTTCGGCCAGTTTCTGCGGGGCGTTGGTGAGGGCATCGGCCCGAATGAGGATCGGCGTGCGTGCCGCGCCTTCCTGGACGATACCCGCCAGTTGGCCGTCGATCTGCGCCCGCAGGATGTTTTCGAGTTGATCGACGGAGAGGCCGCTGCGGGCGACGGCATTCTGGTTCACGTTGATCTTCAGGTAGAGCAGGCCCTCGTTTTCGGTGGTGGCCACGCCTTCGGCGCCTGGGACTTTCTTGACCACCGCCTTGATCTCGTTGCTCAGGCGGTTGAGGGTGCTGAGATCGTCGCCAAAGACCTTGATGGCGACGTCGCCGCGCGTGCCGGAGAGCATGTCGGAGACCCGCATTTCGATGGGCTGGGTGAAATTGTGGTTGAAGCCGGGCACGGTGGTCAGGACATGGCGGATCTTCGCCATCAGCGCCGCCTTGTTCGGCACGGTCCATTCGGACTTGGGCTTCATGATGATGAAGGTGTCCGTATCGTTCAGACCCATGGGGTCGAGGCCCAGTTCGTCGGAACCGGAGCGGCCGAGAATCTGCTTGATCTCGGGTACGTGGGTCATCAGGGCCTTCTGGATCGCCGTATTGAGCTTAATCGTGCCGTTCAGGGTCGTGGAGGGTAGGTTCTCGACCTGCATGACGATGGTGCCCTCGTTGAGCTGCGGCATGAAGGTCTTGCCGATTTGCGTATAGAAGCCGCCTGCGACGACCAGCAGGGCCAGGGCGCCGAGCACGATCGGCAACGGGCGGCGCAGGGCGAAATCGAGCACGGGAACATACAGGTGCCGCAACTGGCGCATCAGCCAGGGTTCGTGATCGCCCACCTTGCCGAGGATCAGGGAGGCGATGACCGGAATCAGGGTCAGAGACAGGATCAGCGAGGCCCCGAGGGCGAAGATGATCGTCAGCGCGACCGGCGAGAACAGCTTGCCGCCCAGGCCCTGCAGGGACAGCAGCGGCAGGAACACCAGCATGATGATCACGATGCCGGACAACACGGGCACGGACACTTCGCTGACCGCCCGGTAGATCAGATGCAGGCGGGGCCGGTTGGGATGCTTGTGGGCGTGCGCGAGGTGCTCGACCGTGTTCTCCACGACGACCACGGCGGCGTCGACCAGCATCCCGATGGCGATGGCCAGGCCGCCGAGGCTCATCAGGTTCGCGCTCATGCCGAACTGTTTCATCAGGATGAAGGTGACGAGCGCGGCCATGGGCAGGGTGATGGCGACGGTGACCGCTGCCCGGATGTTGCCCAGGAACAGCACGAGGAGGATCAGCACCAGCACCACCGCCTCGACGAGGGCCTTGCTCACGGTGTGTACGGCGTCGGAAACGAGATCGGCCCGGTTATAGAATACGTTGATCTTGAGATCAGGGGGCAGGTTGTGCTTGATTTCGGCCAGTCGTTGTTCGACGCCGTCGACGACCATGCGGGCATTGGCGCCGCGCAGGGCCATGACCACCCCTTCGACCGATTCGCCCTTGCCGTTGCGCGTCACTGCGCCCAACCGGGTGATGGCACCGATTTTCACCTGGGCGACGTCGCGTAGCCGGATCGGCTGGTTGCCCTGCATGGCGATGACCATGTCGGCCAGATCCTTGATGGTCTTGATCTGGCCTTCCGAACGGACGAGCCAGGCCTCGTCGCCGACGTCCAGTCGACCGGCACCGTCGTTGCGGTTGTTTTCCTGAATGACGCGCCGGAGGTCTTCGGTGGTGAGGTGGTGCGCGGCCAGGGCCGTCGGGTTGGGAATCACCTCGAAACTGCGTACGAAGCCGCCGAGGGAGTTGACGTCTGCCACGCCCTTCACGCCACGCAGGGCGGGGCGGATCACCCAGTCGAGGATGTGGCGCCGCTGCATGAGCGACAGCGAGGGGCTTTCCAGGGAGAACATGAATACTTCGCCCAGGGGCGTGGTGATGGGCGCGATGCCGCCGGTCACCCCCGGCGGGAAGTCGCCGCGGGCGCCGGACAGCACCTCGTTCACCTGCTGGCGTGCCCAGTAGATGTCGGTGCCTTCGGCGAAGTCGATGGTGGTGATCGAAATGCCGTACTTCACCGTCGAGCGCATCATCGTCTGCTTGGGGATCCCCAGCAGGGCATTTTCCAGCGGCGCCGTGATGCGTTGCTCCACGGCCGTGGGCGTCATGCCGGGGGCCTTGAGGATGATCTGGATCTGGATCGGTGCGATGTCGGGGTAGGCGTCGATCGGAATCGTGGAAAACGCCCGCCACCCGAAGGCGCCGACGACCAGCGCGGCGATCAGCACCATCAGGCGTTGGGTGAGGGAAAAGGCGATGAGTCGTTGCAGCATGTTATTGCGCCCCCATGCCTTCGCCGAGCGCCTTAAGACGACTCATGCCCTGGGTCACCACACGGTCCTCCGCCTGGAAGGGTCCGGTCACGAACGCCTGACCATCACCTTCGCCATGGAGCGAGACCGGAATGGGCAGGTATTGATCACCCCGTTGGACGAAGACATGGGTGCTGTCGTCCAGCTCGGTCAGGGCGGTAATCGGCACGGATGCGTATGACTGCGCCGAGGTGATCCAGAGCGTCGCCGTGCCGATCTGGCCGGGTCGAAGCGCCGGGCAGGCGGTTTTGGGCTGGGCGCGCAGGGTGATCATCTGGCTGTGCGGGTCGACGGTCAGGTCGATCAGACGGACGGGGGCCGCTTCCGGACAGCCATCGATCTTCAGCGACGCCTGCGTGCCCGGGGTGGGGGCCAATGCCGGCGGCACGGGCATCAGCCACCATTGCTGATTGGTCGCGGTGATTTCCAGGAGGGGCTGTCCCGTGGTGACCCGGGTTCCGGGGATGACGCTGCGCTGGGTCACCACCCCGCCGATCGGGGCCGTGACGACCAGCTTGGCGGCATCGGATTTGAGGTTCTGTCCCGGATGCGTGACGCCGGCCAGCCGGAGCCGTGCCGTGGCGCCCGCCAGTTCGGCGGCGGCCGTTTCTGCCTCTGCCCGTGTGGCATCCAGGCGTTTTTTCGCGATCAGGCCGTTCTTGTAGAGAGCTTGATCGCGGTTCAGACTCTGCCGGGCGACGGCGGCCTGGGCATTGGCCATTGACCACTGGGCCTGATCCTGAGCGAGTTGCGGACTGATGAGGGTGACGAGCGCTTCGCCAGCCTTGACGCTTTGTCCCAGTTGCGGGAGATCGCCGACCACCTTTCCGGCGATGGGCGCAGAAACTGCCGCACTGGCCATTTCCTGGCTCTGTCCGCTGGACGAAGCGGCGATGTGCACGATGCCCTGGGTCACCGGCAGCGACTTGCCGAAATGCAGCGGCTCGCTCGTGATGTCCATGTTGGGCCGCATGGCTTCGGGAATGGCAATCGGCTGAGGTTGGCCTGACTCGGCCGAAAATCCGACGTTGGGTAACAGGGTCATGCCGGCCAGGAGCGAAAGGCCTGCGAGCGCCAGCATCCGGGAATGGCGCCGTGAAGTCGGCAGGGGGAGCAGGGCGGGGGTGCGGATCGGGCGCGTCGTCATGGCGTCATTCCTTTCGTTTCGGAGCTTGTTGATTTCTGTGGGGTGTTCTTGTCGCCGGGCTTTTCGGTGGTCTGGCTCGTGCCGGGCATCAGGCCGAGGGATTGCTTGAGACTGCTCTGGTCGGCGCGGTAGTCGATGTGGGCCAGGTTTGCCTGCAGGCGTGCGCTGGCGGCTTCCTGTTCGAAGTACATCAGGCGGCTCCAGTCGAGTTCGCCCAGTCGCAATGCCTTTTCCTTGAGTTTCAGCGTCTTTTCGGTGAGTGCCGCCCGTCGATCCAGCTGGGCGATGCGGGTCGGCCATTCGGCCACGCGCTGCTGATAGGCGGTGACGTCACCCTGAATCTGATGTGCCGTACGCATCAGCGCGACCTGCGCCTGCGCCTTTTGCTGCGCCATTTCCGCCAGGGCCGGATTGCGATAGGCCTGACCGCCGATGGGCAGGCTCAGGGTTACCAGCAGGCTGTTGTCCCAGGGCGTGCCGCGATCGCCGCGATCGCGCTTGATGCCGAAGCCGAGTTCCGGTGCGCCGGCACCGGCTGCGCGTTCCGCGTCGATTTTTGCCGTGTCCAGGCCGATTTCGCTGGCCATGCGGCGCAGAATCGGGTGCGTCTGGAACAGGCTTTCCGCCGTGACGGGGGTCGTGGGTATCGGGGTTTTTTCGGGGGCGCCGAGATCCGTCGGCAGAGTCGGGCTACCGCTGATCGACTGCCACCGGCTCTGGGCGTTTTGGAACTGGATGCGCGCCTGGTGCACGGCGTCCTCGGCGGAAAGCAGGCTGCTTTCCACCGTCAGCTTATCGACCTCCGCCGCCTCGCCGAGTTTGACCTGATGCGTCACCACGTCGAGGTTGCGTCGCATGATGGTCGCCTGCTGCTCGGCGGTCTTGAGCGTGGTTTCGGCGCGACGCCAATCCCAGGCCAGTTGACGCAGCGTGCCGAGCAGTTCCAGGCGGGTGGCCGCTTCGCGACTTTTCGCGTTCAGTGCGGCCTGTTCGCTCAGACGCTGCCAGGCACCGGTCTGGTCGAAGCGACGAAGGGGCAGTCGCATGTCCAGCTGCATTTCCCCTTCACCGCGGTTCGTCATCGGACGGTCGTCGCGATAGAGACCATCGATCACCGGCGCGCCGGCCAGCCAGCCGTTGGCCCGTGACCGTTCCGCTCGGACACGGGCCAGATCCGCCTCCGTGACGAGGTTCATGTCCAGACGTCGCTCTGCCCGTGCGAGAATCCCCTGCCAGTCGGATGCCGTTGCGGGCGGCATGGCAGTCTGGGCATTCAGCGGTGCCAGATTTTCTGCCTGAACGGGCACTGCTGCGGCGCCCAGGAGCCCGAGCAGGATCGCGGCAAGTATGGGTTTGTAGGCGCGCAGGCGGGGCAAGGCGGTGGGGGAGGGCATGATTCTCGTCATCGGCGGTTCCTGCGGTTCGTCTTTATGTCGGGCGGATCAAGGCCACCGTCGTGGTGGCGGTTTTGAGCCTGGATGCGTCTGCGCTCGGCCATTCTGACATCGAGAATAGCCGCTGGGTCGTGCCGGGTTATTGCAAGCATGTTTCATTGTGTTACAGGCGTGTCCTGGTGATTGACGCCCGACTTCGGCTTGGTGACACTGCCTGAACGTTCCCCATTGATGGCGACACCCATGACGATGGCCGAGGCCTCAGAACCCACAACCCAGATCGATAGCCCGGTAATCCTGGTCGTGGACGACGATCCCGGGATTCAGACGCTGCTCAGCCGCTATCTGCGCGAGCAGGGCTTCGCGGTGGTGATCGCCGGCGACAGCCGCGCGTTCGATGCCGTGATGGCTTCCGGTCAGTCCATCGACCTGATTGTGCTGGACATCATGCTCCCGGGGGAGGATGGCCTGTCGATCGCCCGCCGTCTCGACCCGATGAATCGGCCGCCCCTGATCATCCTTTCCGCGCGCGGCGAGGACGTGGATCGGATCGTCGGTTTGGAGATCGGCGCAGACGACTATCTGCCCAAACCGTTCAATCCGCGCGAACTGATCGCCCGAATCCGAGCGGTACTCCGTCGGGGCGGACCGGCGATCGATCCATCCGCCAAGTCGCCCCCCCGGGCGGACAACCGGCAGTACGTGGGCGATTTCTCGATCGATGCGCCCATGCATCAGGCCTTTCTGCACGACAAGTTGCTGGATCTGACCCGGGGGGAATGGCAATTGCTGGCATTTTTCCTGGAGCGACCGAATCGGGTGATCAGCCGCGATCAGATCATGGATCATCTCAAGGGCTATGAGCGCTCCGCGTTCGACCGCAGCATCGATGTGCGCGTGACGCGTCTGCGGCGGAAGATCGAGGAAAACCCGACCGACCCCCGCTACCTGGTCACCATCTGGGGCGAAGGGTACCTGTTCGTGCCCGCCGGGCGTATGCCGCGCGTGTCCGATCAGATGGAGGAAGGCTGATGCGCCGGCGACCCGACGGGCAGGGCTGGAGCATGTTTTCCAGCACAGCACTCGCGCTGATCGGTTCCATCAGCGTGATTCTGGTGTTCGCGCTGGCGGCGGTCACCTGGTTCGTCATGGTGCCGATGGCGAAACGGTCGGCAGACGATCTGGCCGCCCTGATCATCCTGTCCGCCCAGACCTGGGTCGAACTGCCGCATAACGTCCAGCCGCTACTGGCGGCCGAACTCAAGTCCCAGCACGGCATCTCCATCGAGGAAATCCCCAAGTTGAATCGCCTGCACAGCGCCCATCTGCCCTATGTGCGCTTCCTGCACGACGCCGTGGTGCAACGATTCCATCAGTGCCCAGCCGGCACGATCGACCCGCAAACCGGGGAGTGCATCTATATCGGCGAATTGCCCCGCGGTGCGGGCTACTGGCTGGAATTGCCCATCGCCGACGACGTGCTCAAGTTCGAGTTTTCCCGCGAGCGCGTGGGCTACAAGATTCCGTTCACGCTCGCCATCATTCTCGTTTCCGGCATCCTGATCACCCTGATCGTGGGGTTGTGGCTGACGCGTCGTCTCACGCGTCCCGTCAGTCAGTTGGCCGAACAGGTCAGTCGGGGATTGCCCGATGCGCCGTTGCCCCTTACGGGGCCGAAGGAAACGCGGGTGCTGATCGATGCAGTGAACCGGCGTACCGCCGAGGTCAAGCAGCTGCTGGAGAGTCGGACCATCCTCCTGGCAGGGATTTCTCATGACCTGCGCACGCCGCTGACGCGCCTGAGCCTCAGTCTGGCGCTGGCCCAGGATAGCCTCGAACCAGAGCTGCACGATCAGATGCAGGACGACATCGGTCGGATGAATCGCCTGATCGCCGAGGTCCTGCTGATCGCCCGGGGTGTCAACCAGGCGTCCACGGAGCGCGTCGACCTGAAGCCCTGGTTGGAAAATCTGGCCGACAGCGCCCGACAGCGGGGTATCCTGCTTCAGCTGATGCTGCCGAGACAGGCGCCCCAGGCCGATATCGCGCCGATGGCCTTGCAGCGAATTCTCGACAATCTGATCGATAACGCGCATCGCTATGGGGCGCCACCCGTGGTACTGCGTCTGGTGGTTCAGACGGACGCACTCGTTTTGTGCGTCGAGGACCAGGGCGAGGGATTGACCGAAGCGGAAATCGAGCAGCTGATGGCGCCGTTCGCGCGCAAGGACGCGGCCCGCGGTGGCGACTCCGGCTATGGTTTGGGGTTGAGCCTGGCGAGTGCGCTGGCCGAATCGCAGCACTGGCGCCTGGTTCTCTATCCGGTCGGGAAGCATCCCGAACCGGCACCGCTGCGCCGTCCCAAGGGTCTGGTTGCCTGCCTGATCCTGCCGCTGGATGTGGTGACGCGGACGGTGCTGTCATCTGGTTGAACCAGGCCGACCTGGCTCGGTGCCGCAGCCTTGACGGGTCGGTGCGCGGCGCTTTTTTGGGGCGCGAAGACGGCCTTGTGCGCCAAATCGGTGCATTTTGAGGGGCATTTTGGATGACCCCATCATTCGATGAACCAAAATGCGGAAATTCTCCGTCATTCGGTTGTCAGGGTAACCGCCTAAAAACAGGGCGGTTTTGGCCGCGCGGCTTGATGCCGCGCCCTGTTGGGTGTTTTTTTCGGCACGATTCGTGCTTTTATTGCGTATTGTGCGATTTGGTTCGATGATGCGCGGCAGGCAGTCTGTACTGCGTCCGCCGTCATCTGTGACTGCCCCGTTTTGATAAAAAAGTCCCTGGAGGAATTCATGTCCGTTAGTCATGCGATGAAAATGATGGAAGAGAATGGAGTCAAGTTCGTTGACTTCCGTTTCACCGATACTCGTGGCAAGCAGCAGCACGTCACCTACCCCGCCAGCCGCGTGGACGAAGACAGTTTCGAGGCCGGCATCATGTTCGACGGTTCTTCCATTTCCGGCTGGAAAGGGATCAACGCCTCCGACATGATCCTGATGCCCGATGCCAGCACGGCACTGATGGACCCCTTCTCCGAAGAACCCACCATGATCCTGGTCTGTGACGTCATCGAGCCGGACACCATGCAGGGCTACACCCGTGACCCGCGTTCCGTCGCCAAGCGCGCCGAAGCCTACATCCAGGCTTCCGGTCTGGCCGACGTCGCCTACTTCGGTCCGGAAAATGAATTCTTCGTCTTCGACGACATCCGTTGGGGCACGGACATGTCCGGCTCGTTCGTCAAGATCGACTCCAAGGAAGCGGCCTGGAATGCCGGCGCCGAGTACGAGGAAGGCAACATGGGTCACCGTCCGACCGTCAAGGGCGGCTACTTCCCGGTTCCTCCCGTCGACTCGCTGCACGACCTGCGTCAGACCATGTGCCTCGTCCTCGAAGACATGGGCATGACCGTTGAAGTCCACCACCACGAAGTCGCGACAGCCGGTCAGTGCGAAATCGGCGTGGCGTTCAACACCCTGGTGAAGAAGGCGGACGAAGTCCAGACCCTGAAGTACGTGATTCACAACGTGGCGCACAGCTACGGCAAGACCGCGACCTTCATGCCGAAGCCGATGTACGGCGACAACGGTTCTGGCATGCACGTGCACCAGTCCATGGGCAAGGATGGCAAGAACCTGTTCTCCGGCGACGGCTACGCCGGTCTGTCCGAAATGGCGATCTACTACATCGGCGGCATCATCAAGCACGCCCGTGCCCTGAACGCGTTCTGCAACGCGTCCACCAACAGCTACAAGCGTCTGGTCCCGCATTTCGAAGCGCCGGTCAAGCTGGCCTACTCCGCCCGTAACCGTTCCGCCTCGATCCGTATTCCCTTCGTGTCCAACCCGAAGGCGCGCCGCATCGAGCTGCGTTTCCCGGATTCCACGGCCAACCCGTACCTGGCGTTCTCCGCCATGCTGATGGCCGGTATCGACGGTATCCAGAACAAGATCCATCCGGGCGAAGCGGCCAGCAAGAACCTCTACGATCTGCCGCCGGAAGAAGAGAAGAACATTCCGGAAGTGGCGTTCTCCCTGGATCAGGCTCTGGACGCTCTGGACGCCGACCGCGAGTTCCTCAAGCGCGGCGACGTGTTCAGCGACGACCTGATCGATGCCTACCTGGAGCTGAAGCGTGGTGAAGTCCAGCGTCTGCGCCAGCTGCCGCACCCGGTCGAATACGAGCTGTACTACAGCATCTAATCGCCACCGCAGGATATGACATCAGAAACCCCCGGCTTGCCGGGGGTTTTGTCTTGTGCGTGACCGCCCGATTGATTCCATGGATTTCTGCCGGAAATTGCATTCTGATTCTGGAGCATCAACATGTCCCTTGAACAAAATCCTTTGCCTGTCGTGGCCTCAGGTCGAGTGCAGGGGCGCCGATCGCCACGGTTGTTACGACATTTGAGCAGGATGGCGCTTGTCGAAGGCAGCTCACTGATCGCTCTGATCCTGATCGCCGTACCGCTCAAGCACCTGGCCGGATTGCCTTTGGCCGTCGAGATCGTTGGCCCCATTCATGGCTTGCTGTTTCTCTGGATGCTGGGCACCCTTCTGTCGACGATCGTGGCGGGGCAGATGACTCCGGCCAGGGGCGGGTTGGTCTTTCTGGCTGCACTGATTCCGTTTGGCGGTTTGTGGTCGCATCGGATGATCGATCGGGAAGTCGCCAGGCATTGATTCGGGCGCACGGCGTAAAGATTACCGTGCGCCATGGTTTCGTTCAGACTTTCGTCATGGTCGTGTGTCACGATCGACCGAACTCCGTTGCCCCTGACCGCTTGAACAGTCAAGTGGGCGGCTCTTCTCCAAGATTCCGCCCGAGCTTGCGACGACCGCCAAAGAGATAGCCCATGCCGATGCCGATCCTGGAAAGTACGCGCCTCGTCCTGAGACCCTTTCATGTCGCAGATGCGCCGCGGGTGCAGCAATTGGCGGGGCTTCGGCAAGTCGCCGAAACCACGAGCCATATTCCCCACCCGTATCCCGATGGTGCGGCCGTCGATTGGATTGCGGGTCATGAACCGGCTTTCCAGGCCGGCCAGGCCCTCACCCTCGCCATGACGGATGGCCATACGGGCCGGTTGATGGGTGCGGTGAGCCTGATCGATATTCGTCCCGCCCATCGTCGCGCGGCGTTGGGCTATTGGGTGGGCGTCGATTTCTGGGGGCGGGGATTTTGCACCGAGGCCGTTCAGGCCTTGATGGCGTATGCCGAGGCCGAATGGCAGATCACCCGTTTCGTCGGGCAATGTTTTGCCCGCAACCCGGCGTCGGCCCGGGTCATGGAAAAATGCGGCATGACGGAGGAAGGCATGCTGCGACGGCATGCATGCATCCGGGGCGCATACGAAGATATCCGCGTGCTCGCCCGCAACCTGCCGGGGCGCGACGCCTAGCCAGTTCCCGAGGTATCGTCCCGGTGCGGCGGTGGCCAGCCAAGATGTGATGCCCCGGCGTTGTGCCGGTCACCGAGGGGCGGTATTTCCTGAAAAACACCTTGCAGGTCGATGGCCGGCGTCTACGCTTGAGGATAAATTCCTCATGGCGAAGCGGCCGTTGGCGCCCTGCTGTCCCCGCCGTGCCATGTTCCATTCCTTGAATCAGATGCTGCCAGATGCCGCAGCGGGAGCGTGCGATGTGATCGAGTTGACGGTAAATGATCGAAAACTGCAATTGGACGTGTCCGAGCAGATGCCCTTGCTCTGGGCCTTGCGTGACTATCTGGGTCTGACCGGCACCAAGTTCGGTTGTGGTGCCGGCCTCTGCGGCGCCTGTACCGTGCATCTCGACGGCAAGGCCGTTCGATCCTGCGTGACCCCGATCGCGAGTGCGAAGGGCAAGCGGGTCACCACCATCGAGGGGCTCTCCGCCGTATCCGATCATCCGGTGCAACTGGCCTGGATCGCCGAGGACGTCCCCCAGTGCGGCTACTGTCAGTCGGGGCAGATCATGCAGGCGGCCGCCCTGCTCGCCGAGATGCCCAACCCATCAGATGCGCAGATCGACCAGGCCATGGCGGGCAATATCTGCCGCTGTGGAACCTACAACCGGATCAAGTCCGCCATTCTGCGGGCGGCCGGGAATCCGAATCAGAACATGGCCCTGAACGCTGGGGCGGCGGTCGACAGCGGATTGGCGCAGGAAGCGACGGAGGTGCAGTCATGATTTCCCGTCGCGATTTCCTCAAGGTCGGGATCGCCACGGGCGGCGGTCTGTTGCTGGGTTTTTCCACGCTGGCAGAAACGCGTGCCGCGGACGCGGTGGGCGCACATGCCAATGGGCCGGATGCGTCCGCCAGTACCGAGCCGGATTTCGTCCCCAATGCCTGGGTGCGGATTGCGCCCGACGGACAGATCACGCTCGTGGTGTCTGCCTCGGAGATGGGACAGGGTGCCATGACGGTCCTGCCCATGCTGATCGCCGAGGAGCTGGATGCCGAATGGGGCCGATTCGTCACCGAGTTTGCGCCGGCGAGTCAGACCTACGCCAACCCGCTGCTGGGTGGTCAGATCACCGGCGGAAGTGCGACGGTGCGCGGTTTCTACACCAAAATGCGTGAAGTCGGCGCGACGGCGCGGGAGATGCTGCTGCAGGCGGCGGCCAGGCAGTGGGGCGTGTCCGCCAATTCGTTGATCACCGAACCCGGGCGGGTGGTGCATCCGGCCAGCGGGCGGGTCGCGCAATATGGCGACTTGGCGGAGGCGGCGGCCTCCGTGCCGGTGCCCGGTTCGGTCATGCTCAAATCCGAGCAGGACTTCCGGATCATCGGCAAGCCCACCCCGCGGCTGGATACGCCGATCAAGGTCAACGGCCAGGCGGGGTTCGGTATCGACGCGCAACCCGAGGATGTGCGCACCGCCGTGATCGAGCGTTGTCCGGTGTTCGGCGGTACGGTCAAATCCTTTGACGCCGCTGCGGCCAAGGCGGTGAAGGGCGTTATCGAGGTCATCGGCCTGCCTCACGGTGTGGCCGTGCTGGCGCGCGATTACTGGACGGCCGAGCAGGGGCGACAGCAGCTCAAGATCGACTGGGATCCGGGGCATCTGGCCGACCTGAGCAGCGAAGGCATCACCCAGGCCTTGCGCGAGGGCGTCGAGGCCAAGGCGCGGACGGCCACCAAACATGGGCAGGGGGCGGCGGCGCTGCCGGCTTCGGGCAGCAAGTCGGTGTTCCGTGCCGTCTATCAGGCACCGTATCTGGCGCATACCTGCATGGAACCGATGAACTGTACGGCCGCCGTGACCGACCAGGGCGTCACCGTGTGGGCACCGACGCAGGCCCAGGGCAAGGCGCAACAGGCCGCCGCCCAGGCGGCTGGTGTCGATGCCGCGAAAGTCACCGTGCACACCACGTTTCTGGGGGGCGGGTTCGGTCGCCGTTCCGAAGCGGACTTCGTGACCGAGGCCGTGACGCTGGCCAAGCGGCACGGTCACCCGGTGAAGGTGGTCTGGAGCCGCCCCGACGACGTGCAGCATGATTACTACCGTCCGATCGCCTATAACGAGCTGGCTGCTGAGTTGGATGCGCAGGGTATGCCGAAAACCTGGGTCCATCGCATCGCCGGGCCTTCGATCTGGCAGCGCGTGGCGCCATCCCGCGTGAAGGACGGCATCGACCCCTCGGCTGTCGAGGGAGCGGCCGATCTGCCCTACGGCATCCCCAATCTCGAGGTGACTTACGCCCTGATCGACCCGGGCGTCCCGGTCGGATTCTGGCGCTCGGTCGGCCATTCGCAGAACGCCTTCGTGGTCGAGTGTTTCCTTGACGAGCTGGCCGCACACGGCGGGCATGATCCCTATGAATACCGCCGCAAGTTGCTCAAGGGCCAGCCGCGCTACCTGGGTGTGTTGGAAAAGGCGGCCGAAATGGCGGGTTGGGGCAAGAAAACCTTGCCGAAGGGGCATCATCACGGGATTGCGGTGGCCAAGGCCTTCGGCAGTTATTGCGCCCAGGTGGCGGAAGTATCGATCGAATCCGGCAAGCCCCGCGTGCACAAGGTGTACTGCGCCATCGACTGTGGCGTCGCGGTCAACCCGGCCGGGATCGAGGCGCAGATGCAGTCGGGCATCGTCTATGGCCTGACTGCCGCGCTCTCGGGCAAGATCACCCTCAAGGACGGCCGGGTTCAGCAGCAGAACTTCAACGACTACCCCGCACTGCGCATCGACGAGATGCCGACTGTCGAGGTGGCGATCGTCGGTTCTGGTGTCGATTCCGGGCATACGATCGGCGGCATCGGCGAACCGGGATTGCCGCCGATCGCGCCGGCCGTGGTCAACGCCCTGCGGGCGGCCACCGGAAAGCCGCAACGCGAACTGCCGATCCAACTCTAGCCATGGCCACCTATGCGGATTCCCGGGTGGTGGTTGAGGCGGCGCTGGCAGCCCATGCGACAGGCGAGGTCGTCCTGCTGGTCACGGTCGCGGCGACCTGGGGCTCCTCGCCGCGCCCGCCCGGTTCGATGCTGGCGATCATCGCGCCTCATTCGGCCGATCCCCGGTTGATCGGCTCGGTTTCCGGCGGATGCGTCGAGGAAGACCTGCGCCGACGCCTCGCCGCGGTGCCGATGCCTGATCGTCCTCAGCAGATCTGCTACGGTGGGGCCGAGGCCGAGCGCGTGGGGCTGCCCTGCGGCGGGACGTTGCTGCTGGTGGTCGAGTCACTGATCGATGCGACGCAGTGGGCGCCGGTTCTGGCGGCCCTGGCGCGTCGTGAATCGGTTACCCGCCTGCTTGATCTGCGGACGGGGAGCGTGCGCTGGCAACCCGGTCATCAGGCGGTCCTGCTGACCGACGATACCTTCACCTGCGCCTTCGGCCCGGCCTGGCGGCTACTATTGATTGGTGCGGGGCCGGTTGCCGGTCATTTGGTCCGTATCGCCCTGGCACTGGAGTTCGACGTCACGCTCTGCGACGGCCGGCCGGAGGTTGTTCGCGACTGGCGGCATCAGTTCCCCGATCTGGCTGATGCCGTCTCTCTGGTGCCCGGTAGCCCGGACGTCGTGGCCGAGGACTTGCCCCTCGATCGCAGGACGGCCGTGGTGGCGCTGGCGCACGACCCGCGTCAGGACGATCTCGGGCTGATGGTTGCCCTCGAGCGCCCTGCTTTCTACATCGCGGCCATGGGCTCTTTGCGCACGAGTGAAGCGCGGCGCGAACGCTTGCAGTCCCTGGGCCTCGATACCCGTCGGCTGATGGCCCCGGCGGGCCTGGATATCGGCAGCCACACCCCGGCGGAGATCGCCGTTTCCATCGCGGCCGAACTCGTGGCGGCGCGGCGTGCAGCCGGATCGTTCGATGAGGGGCATCACGACGGTGTCGCTCTGTCGGAAGAAGCCCAGGCAGCTACGCGGCATCCTGCCTCTGTGGCGTCACGAGCACCCTGAGCTCGGGGCCGTAGTACGTTGATGACCACCGATCGAGTCGCCGAACGACAGCCCGAGCCCGTGGGCATTCTCCTGGCTGCGGGGTTCTCCCGCCGATTCGGCAGTCAGGACAAACGCCACCTGCCCTGGGACGCGGTGTCCTGTCTCGCCGAAGCCAGCGCCCGGCCATTGCTGGAAACCCTGACCGAAGTCATCGCCGTGCTTCGCCCTGACGACGGGGCACTGGCCGACCGCTTGGCCCATCTCGGCTGCGTGCCCGTGATCTGCCCCCATGCCGAACGGGGCATGGGGGCCAGCCTCGCCTGGGGCGTGCAATGCCGCGCAGATCATCCCCAAGGCTGGATCGTGGGTCTGGCCGACATGCCGGCGGTCTCGGCTGCCAGCGTGGCGCTGGTCCGTCAGGCTCTCATGGACGGTGCGTCTGCAGCCCGTCCGATCCATGCCGGACGGGCCGGCCACCCGGTGGGGTTTTCTGCCCGGGCACGCCTTGGCTTGCTGGGGCTGGTCGGTGACCGGGGGGCCCAGGGCGTTTTCAACGCCTTCGATGGCAAGCTGATCCCGACCGACGACGCGGGCGTCCTGCTCGATATCGATGAGCCGATTGATCTGATCGGCGGGTCGCTTAAGGCATCCCAAGTGTCACGTGCCACCTGAGGTGGCTATGCCTGCGGGCTCTGTCCATTCCCCGGCCCATTCCCCTGTCCATTCCCCTGTCCATTCCTGGGCTGGTGCTGCGCCGTGAGCAGTGGTGTTACCACTTTGTCCAATCGTGCCTGTGTCCAGGCCCGCTGCTCATCATCCCAGCCGTTGTCGACCAATTTGCCTGAACGGTCGATGACGAAACTCACGGGGATCTGCCAGATCCGGCCATAGTCGCCGGCCCAGGCGCTGCCGAGCAAACCCACGGGGAAGCTGAGTTCGGCCGCGATCTTGCGGACCTGGGGCAGTTCGTCCGGACCGTCGAGACTGAAACCCAGTACGGTCAGGCCTTGGTGCCTGTGTGCTTTGGCGTAGGCCGACAGTATCGGGAGTTCTTCGCGACAGGGATCGCACCAGGAGGCCCAGAAGGTGACGATCACGACCTGGCCGAGCAGGTCGCGGGTGGCGATGTAGTGACCGTCCAGCGTATGGAGCACGAGCGGGGGTGCCGGTTGGCCGAGGACCAGTCCGTTCGCTTCGGCTGACTGTGGGGTGATCAGGCCACCGACCGCACCGAGGCTCATGCTGGCGGCCATCCGGAGAAAGGCGCGTCGACGTGGGGCTGCCCGGTCGTCGGCGGTCTTGTCGCTGGGGCAATCGGTGTGGGATGGCGTATTGATGATGCTGGCTCCGGTGATGTGCACGCTTCGAGGCATCAGAACGAATAGCCCATGCCCACCGATGCTGTCCAGCGCGGGAAGAGCTGGTAGCCGCTCAAATGGCTGACGATCGGCACCTGGACGAAACCGTAGATCTGCATGTTCCGGGTGATGCTCGCGCTGATGCCCGGGCTCAGATAGGCCACGGTGCCGGCGGTGTCCGTCGTATCCGCGAGTGCCCCCTGGTCTGCCGAGCGGTGGCTGAGGTTGATCTGCAATTGCGGCACGATGTTCGGGTTGGCCTCGTAGCGGGTGCCGAAACTGACGGTCGCCAGGTTGCCGGGCCGATAGTTCGCGCCGGGTTGATCCAGCTTCTCCTTGATGGCCGACTGGAATTGACCGTTGGCGAATATGTCGAAGTTCTGACTGACCGGCTGATAGTAGTAGGCGCCAACGATCAGGTCGGTGCTGCCGGTACCTGCCTGCAGGCTCGTATCGAGGATCTGGCCGCCGGCATTGCCTGCGGCACCGAAATAGACCGGGTTGCGTCCGACCACGCCACTGCCAGTCGCATCGGGGCCGCCGTAGTTGCCCGTGGGCAGCTTGATGCCGAGTTGAACGCCCAGGTTATGGGTGGGCAGAAACCCCTGATAGCTCGTGAGGAATTTGATGTCGCCCAGGCTGTTGATCTTGGCGCTGCTGAGCTGGTCCGCGCTGAGCGGGAGCGTCGGGTCGGCGCTGTAGGTCGAGTGCCGACGATCGATGTAGGGAATCAGCAGCTGAAAGTTCCAGTTCGCATCGGGCGCGTAGCTCAGGCCGAGTGTGAAGTAATTGTTGGTGGTCTTGTTTTCCACTTCCTGGCCGGGAACGGTCGCGACCTGTGCCTGCGCAATCGAATGTGTCCCGGTCCGCAATTGGTTCTGGTTGATGTAGTCGTATTGCAGATTGACCCGAAAGCCGCTGCTGGCCGAATACCCCATGGCCGCATCGGTGGAGAGGGAGCAACCGCAGGTTGCGCAGGCAAATGCCCCGTGGCTCCAGATCAAGGCACCTAAGGAAAGAGAAAGCCCCAGGAGCGGCTTGAATTGCCGGGTCGATGAGGGGCGAACGGGATCGGTGCCATTGGCGTGCATGATGAGATTCCTAATTGGGTGAGGGATGTCGAAGCCACGGGACAGCGGTCGATGCCAACCGGCGGGCCCGGGATGCGGAAATAGCCGCGCTCGTAATCAGCACGCTTCATGCCAAAAACTAATCGTAAAGCTATCAATATCTTGGGGTAGGGGCTTCGGGAAAACTGTGTGATATGACACAGGTGTTGGGGTAAATCACGTGCCAGGTCGTTTGCGGTCTTCCGGGCCGAGCTGAAATTACCGGGACAACAACGACGTAGAGAGAGGTTTGGTCCGGATATATTTGAGGGATTGAAATCGTCCCATTCCCTACGGGAGGTGTCGTTGAGCGAGATCATCCGGTCCCGCTTCATGCCGAACGCAATCAGGGAGGGCGGCGGAAGGGTGGATCTTGAGGCGTTGTTGAAGCGATCTGTGGAGACCGGCAATACCGGCACCTTGCCGGGGGTGGATCGGGCCGGGCAGTGACGAAAGGTCGCCCTTTACCTGGTCTAGTGCGGGGCGAGGTGATTCCGGCGCAACTTATTCCGGCGCATCGAGCAAGGCCAACAGATCGGCCTCTTCGAGAACCGGCACCCCCAGCGCTTCCGCCTTGCTGCGCTTGCTGCCGGCGGCTTCGCCCGCGATGACGGCAGTGGTTTTGCTCGAGACCGACCCGCTGACCTTCGCGCCCAGAGACTGCAGGCGCGCGCTGGCCTCGTCGCGGGTCATCTGGCTCAGCGTGCCGGTGAGCACGTAGGTTCTGCCGGCCAGCGGCGCTTCCTTCGGCGCAGCGGCGGGTGCCGGCCAGTGCACCCCGGTGGCGAGCAGGTTGGCGATGACTTCCCGGTTGTGTGGTTGACGCAGGAAGGTGTGGACGTGCATCGCCACGATGGGGCCGACGTCGGGGACGGCCTGAAGATCGTCCAGCGTGGCCTGTTCCAGGGCATCAATGGTCGGGAAATGCTGGGCCAGCGCGGCAGCGGTCACTTCGCCGACTTCCCGGATGCCGAGTGCATAGAGAAAACGCGGCAGGGTGGTGTTTTTAGCCTGCTCCAGGGCATCGATCAGGTTCTGGGCCGATTTCTCGCCCATGCGCGGCAGGCTGAGCAGTTGTTCCCGGGTAAGGTGGAACAGGTCGTCGACATGGTCGATGAGTTGGTGTTCGAGCAGCAGTTCGATCCATTTCTCGCCGAGGCCGTCGATGTTCATGGCCTTTCGGCTGGCGAAATGCCGGATGGCTTCCCGGCGTTGGGCGGGACAGAACAGGCCGCCGCTGCAGCGTGCGATGGCTTCGCCCTCGACCCGGATGACCTCGGAGCCGCAGACCGGGCAATGCTCGGGTAGCGTGATGGCTTGCGTATCCTCCGGGCGCCGGTCGGGGATGTTCTTGATGATCTCGGGAATCACGTCCCCCGCGCGCCGCACGACGACGTAGTCGCCGATGCGGATGTCCTTGCGGGTCACCTCGTCGATATTGTGCAGGGTGATGTTCGAGACGGTGACGCCGCCGACGAACACGGGCTCGATGCGGGCGACGGGCGTGAGCGCGCCGGTGCGGCCGACCTGAAAATCCACCGCCTTTACCTGGCTCGTGGCTTCCTCGGCCGGAAACTTGAAGGCGACGGCCCAGCGCGGGGCCTTGGCGACGAAGCCGAGTATCTGTTGTTCCTGGACGGCGTTGATCTTGAGGACGATGCCGTCGATGTCGTAGTCCAGGGTCGGACGGCGCGCCAGCATGGCGGCGTGGTAGGCCAGCACAGCGGCGCTGCCGGTACAGGCGGTGCGCCATTCGCTAACCGTGAAGCCCAGACCGCCGAGCCAGTCCAGCAGGCCCAGTTGGGTGTCGGGCAGGTCGATGCCCTCCGCCGCACCGACGCCGTAGGCGAAGAATTGCAGCTGCCGGCGGGCCGTGACGCGCGGATCCTTCTGGCGCAGGGAACCGGCAGCGGCATTGCGCGGATTGGCGAAGGTCTTGTCGCCGGC
Organism: Halothiobacillus diazotrophicus; assembly: GCF_001663815.1. Taxonomy (NCBI): domain Bacteria; kingdom Pseudomonadati; phylum Pseudomonadota; class Gammaproteobacteria; order Chromatiales; family Halothiobacillaceae; genus Halothiobacillus; species Halothiobacillus diazotrophicus. The sequence continues at coordinate 1,770,567 of NZ_CP016027.1, read as the reverse complement.
CGCTTCGGCAGCCCGGTTGAGGGCAGCGAAGGCCGAATGGGACATCACGATCTCGCCGCGAACTTCCACCACGCTGGGCGCGGGTAGATCCAGCCGATCCGGGATCGAGCGTATGGTGCGCACGTTGGGGGTGACGTCCTCGCCGACGCTGCCGTCGCCGCGCGTCGCGGCCTGGATCAGCCGGCCGTCGACATAGGTGAGATTGATCGCCAGACCATCGAACTTGGGTTCGGCCGCAAAGACGAGAGGCGCATCCGTATTCAGGCGGTCGCGGGCGCGCTGCTCGAAGGCGGCCCACTCCTCGGCGTCGAACACGTTATCCAGCGACAGCATCGGTTGGCGATGCCGGACGTTGTCGAAGGTAGTGACGAAGGTCGGGGCGCCGACACGCTGGGAGGGCGAGTCGGGCGTGATCCATTCCGGGTGCTCGGCCTCGATTGCTTTCAGCTCGCGGACAAGGGCATCGTATTCGGCATCGCTGACCGTCGGGTCGTCGAGCACGTAATACCGGAAATTGTGTTGTTCTATCTCGGCCCGGAGGGCCAGGAGTCGTGCCTGAATTCGTGCCTGCATTCGTGACAGGGGTCGATCCTGCTCTGCCGCCATGATCAACCGTCAGCTGTGGAGGAGTTCGCGGTATCGATCGATCGATTCGGAACTGAGCGGCTGCCGCTGGTCATCGAGGATTTCGCCACCGAGCTGGTCGGCGATGTCCCGCGCAATGTCCAGCATCCGCTCGAAAATCAGGGTTTCGCCGGGGCTTGCCAGGGGGAGTTGCATGAAGATCGCCAGCAAGGGGGTCGAAAAGCTGGCGACGTTGCCCCGGTCGAAGGTGCCTGGCTGTACGCCGTTCATCAGCGAGAAGAGTGGTTCACCCATTTCGTCCGGGTAGTGATAAATCGACAGGTCGCCAAATTCGAAACCGATCTCCTCGATCAGGCTTTGGACCCGTTCGCCATCGAACGGCTCGGCATCCGGGCTGGCGATGAGCAGGGGCAGGACGACAGGTTGGCGCTCTTCCTGCGTCGGTTCGGGCGGGGCGACCTCGTTCGTTGGTGCCGGCGTGCTTGCGGCCTCGGATTCGCCAGGGGGCGTCGTGGTTTTTTCCTGATAGCTGAAGCGACGGGCGGGCGCGGTGCCCTGACGCTGCTGGAACAGTCCACCCGGTTGCCCGGCCGCGGCAGTCGGGTCATCGTGCAGCGGCGTCCGGCGCACGGTGCCGAGAATGCCCTCGGCGTCGCTGAAATCGATGTCGATCGGCGGATCGTCATGCGCTTTCGGATCGCTGTGCCGCGTGAAATTCGGTTGAGACCAGCGCAGGGGTTCGGGTTCGACTTCGAAGGGTTCGCTGGCGGGGGTGATCCCGGCGTCCAGACGGGGTTCCGCCCGGCGGGCCGTGGCCGGCGGCACATCGTCTTCCTCATGCAGGTCGGCACCGAGTTCGGTGTGGACATGGGTTTCCTGGGCGCGAATGCGGACGTCGATCGGATCGTCGAGATTGGCTTCAGTACGACCGCTACCGAGTTCGATGGCCTGTTCGCTCTTGTGCCGGAAGTAGATCCAGGCAATGCCGATCAGGGTGACCACACCCGCCGCCAACAAAATCCAACGTAACCATTCCATATTCATGACTCTAGTAATTGCACGGCACGATCCACATCGACCGAAACGATCCGCGACACGCCCGCCTCGCGCATGGTCACACCGACCAAGGCGGAGGCACTGGCCATGGTCGTTTTATTGTGGGTGACGAACAGGAATTGCACCCGGTCCGACATGGCCGAAACCATAGCACAAAACCGCCCGACGTTGGCCTCGTCCAGCGGCGCGTCCACTTCGTCCAGAATGCAGAACGGCGCGGGGTTGAGCTGGAAAAGGGCGAAGATCAGGGCCACGGCCGTCAATGACCGTTCGCCGCCGGAGAGCAGGGACAGCTGGGTCGTCTTCTTGCCCGGCGGGCGGGCGAAGAGGGTGACCCCAGCGTTCAGTTCGTCGCCGTCGGTGAGATCGAGACGGGCTTCTCCGCCGCCGAACAGGCGCTCGAACAAGGGCGTCAGTCGTTCGTTGACGGCTTCGAACACAGCACGGAATTTGGCACGGGTCTGCCGGTCGAGGGTGCGGATGGCGTCGGTGAGTTGATCCAGCGCGGCCTGGACGTCGGCCATCTGTTGATCCAGCTCCGCCTTGCGTCCGCGGACTTCTTCGTAGGCGGCGATGGCCGTGAGGTTGACGGGCCCCAGCCGGGCGATCTGCTGTTCCAGGTTGAGTCGTTCCCCTTTTTGCGCCGCCTCGATCTGCGGAATGTCCGCGAGCCGTTGCATGGCGGTCTCGTCGAGGATTTCCTGATCGTCGGCCAGTTGCTGCTCGGCGGCCGCCCGCGTTTCCGCCGTATGGGTGGCATGCACTTCGGCCTGTGCGACCTGCAGGGCCGTGGCCTGAACGTCCGTCTGGGCCTTCTGTTCCTTCAGCTGATGCGCTGTCCGCTCGGCAAGATGCCCGTTGAGAACGCGGGTGAGGCCGTCCTGTTTCGCCAGAATTTCCGCCTCCTGGCGGCTCAGGGCCTGTTGCCGTTGCTCGATGCTGCCCTGTGCCGCTCGGGCTTCTTCGAGTTGTCGGGTGAGTGCCAGGGCCTTGTCGTCGAACTCGGCCAGTCGCTGGTCGATGTGCTGCCACTGGGCCTGATCGCGGGCCAGCGCCTGATCGATATGGATGCCCTGCTGCCGGTTCTGGTCACAGGCGCGTTCCAGCGTCTGGGCTTGCTGGGCGGCAGCGCCGGAGGCCCGTCGGCGTTCCTGCACGAGGCGCTCGGCTTCCTGCTGTTGTTCGGTCAGCCGATTGCGCGCTGCATTGCGTGCGGCGACTTCCCGCTCGGTCTCGGCGATCTGTTCGTCGAGCTGGACGAGTTCCGCTTCGATCCGCTGGCGTTCCGCTTCCTGCCGCGTGCGGCGCGCCGATTCGTCGGCCCATTGTTGTTCGGCACGTTCCTGCTTGCGGTGGACATCGGCCAGGGTGGCCGCGAGGCGCGAGCATGTCTGATGGGCCTCGCGCTCCTTCAGAGCCAGCGCGTCGGCCCGCTGTCGTGTCTGCTTGACCTCAGCCCAAAGATTGCGCGCCTGTTCCTGAGCCTGTTCGGCGGAATGTTCGGCGGCAACCAGTTCGTCCCGAATCGTATTCAGGCGGGTCTGCTGCTGCAGATGGATGGCCGCCTGATCCGCTGCTGGTCGCCCCATCCAGTGTCGACCGACCTGCCAGCCATCCGCCAGGACGAAGACGTGGCCGGGCGAAAGCTCGGCGCGGCGGGCGAGGGCCTCGGTCAGTGACGGGGCGGGATGGCGCGTCTTCTGCCAGTCGGCCAGCCACGGTCCGAGTTCGTCGGATAGTACCGGTTCGCTGGACGATGCCTCGAATGTTTCTGCGGCGGGTGCGACCCACCAGCCGGCATTCGGTTGTTGACCCGAGTCTGTCCAGGCGGCGTGGAGGGCATCGAGATCGGGGATGCAGTCGGCTTCGATCTGTGCGCCGAGTACGTGGCCCCACCACGGATCGGCCTGTGCGGTAGCCAGTCGCTGCATCAAGGTTTCCGTCGGCGTTCCGGTGCGGGGCGCGGCCTGCTTTTTCGTATGGCTCAGCAGGCGCTCCAGCCCGTTGCGTTCGGCCAGCAACCCATCCCGGGTACGGATGCGTTCGTGGGCGATGTCCTGCGCCTGTTCCGCGGCCTGCGTCTGTCGTTCCATATCGGCAACAGCCTGTCGATGCGCTTCCTGGTGCTGGTCGCATCGGGCCTGCTCTTCGCTGTGCTGTGTCTCCAACTGGGCGATCTGTTCGGCGAACCGACGGCGTTGGTCGTCCTGATCCGGTTGATCGCGGGCCGCGGGTTCCGCCGCGAGTCGTTGGTGCTGGCGCAGCAGGGTGGCGCGCTCCGCCTGGCGGGCGGCCAGTTGCTGTTGCGGGGTAGCCAGGGCTTCGTTGGCCTGCAGCCAGTCGGCGCGGAGGCGTGCCAGTTCCTCGTCGGCTACCCGAAGCTCGGCCTGAGCCAGCGCACGTTGCTCCTGGGCCTGTGTCCGCTCGGTTTCCAGGGTCTGTTGTTTTTGGTGCAGCGCTTCGCGTTCCGTTCGTTGCTGTTCGATCCGGTCGGCCAGTCGCGTCTGCTGGGCGCGGTCATCCTGACGCTGCTGTTCGATGGCTTCCTGCCGTGCGGCCAATTCCCCCAGTCGGCCCGTGACCTGGGCCCGTTCTGCCGCGACTTCGTACAGCCGGGATTGAAGCTGACGCAGTTCGTCCTGCACGGCGCCGCGTTGGTGCTCCAGATCGGCGATCAGCCGGTTGATCTGCTCGCCTTCGGCATGGATTCGCGTCAGGTCGGCCTGTTGTTCGGTCAAGCGGGCCGCCAGCGTTTCATGCGCCCGTGTGGCGAGGATGTGCTGCACGGCCGCCTGCTCGGCCACTTGTCGGCGCCATTTCTTTTGCAGCACCCGGTAGCGTTCGGCGGTTTTGGCCTGACGTTCCAGCTGGTTTTGCTGGCGCCCCAGCTCGTCGGCGAGATCGCTCAGCCGGCTCAGGTTTTCCTGGGTCTGGCTGATGCGCGATTCGGTTTCGCGGCGGCGTTCCCGGTACAGCGAGATGCCGGCCGCTTCCTCAAGATACGCGCGCAGTTCTTCCGGGCGGGCGTCGACGATACGGTTGATCTGGCCCTGTTCGATGACCGAGTAGGATCGGGCACCGACGCCGGTGCCGAGGAAGAGGTCGATCACGTCCCGTCGGCGCACCTTGGTCTGGTTGATGCTGTAGCGCGACTGGCCATCCCGGCCGAGACTGCGGCGGATGACGATCTGGTCGTAGGCGGAAAAGGGGCCGGTGAGTCGGCGCTCGCTGTTGTCGAAGCCGAGTTCGACGACGGCCTGGCTGGCGGGTGGGCGCCCGCCGCTGCCGGCGAAGATGACGTCGTCCAGTGCCTGGCCGCGCAGCTGTTTGGCCGAGGATTCCCCCAGCACCCAGCGCACGGCGTCGATCAGATTGGATTTGCCGCAGCCGTTCGGCCCGACGATGGCGACCAGCGGTGCAGGCAGGGCGATTTCGGTCGGCGTGGCAAAGGATTTGAAGCCGGCCAGATAGAGTCGGGTCAGTCGCATGGCGGTCGCGTGCATGCTACCGGGCATTTCCCCGGCAGGGTCGGCTGCTTCCCTCTATAATGTCGCCCAGAATTCATCTACATCCTTTAATCGTTGACCTGAAGGCGCCCCCATGAGCACGCAACCGAGCAAAACCCTGGAAACCTTTCCCAATCCCTACCCGAATCGCGACTATACCATTCACATGCGGGTGCCCGAATTCACCTGCCTGTGCCCGAAAACCGGACAGCCGGATTTTGCCACGATTCTGATCGATTTCGTGCCGGACCAGCTGTGTGTGGAGCTCAAGTCGCTCAAGCTGTACATGTGGTCGTTCCGTGAGGAAGGCGGTTTCCACGAGGCGGTGACCAACGGCATTCTCGACGATATCGTTCAGGCCATCTCCCCGCGCTTCATCCGGGTGACCGGCGAGTGGAACGTCCGTGGCGGCGTATATACGAACGTCGTGGTCGAGTATCGCAAACCCGATTGGCAGCCGGCGCCGCGCGTCGAGCTGCCGTAATTACCGGGCTTTACCGGCTGAAGGGCAGTCACGACCTGGCAAGCGAGGGCCCTATTTGTCAGTTGCATATTTGACGGGATTGCGGGAAGGTAGCGCTTCCGGCATGCCTTGGAGTGGTGGTCGGGGGGAAGGATTTCCCATCTGATCGGGGGGCGGTCGGGATCGGCTGGCCAATCGGGATACGTCAGATTTTCACAGGAGGGGATGGTCTATGGAAGCTCCGAAACATAGCGGGAATGCTCGTTCGGTCGGTTCGCACGGCACGATGCTGGTCGCCAAGGACGACGTGCGCACCGCCGCCGTCACGAATGCCGAGTCTCAGCACGTCGATCTGGATCAGCCCGCCCTGGTCGGCATGACCACCCCGTATCAAGGGTTCCGTTTCCCCTTGCGAAACGGGAAAACCACGGTTGGCCGTCGGGCCGATAACGATCTGGTACTGACCGACGGAAGCGTGTCTGCCATGCATGCCTGGGTCATCGAAGACCAGGGGCGTTATCGGGTGATGAACATCCTTTCCACCAACGGTACCTTCGTCAACGATCAGCGGATCATCGAGATCGAGGTCAAGCATGGCGACCGAATCCGTTTCGGCGCCTTGACCTTCGAGCTGCATACCGGCAAGCGGACCGCGCAGCTCGATCCGCGCGTCTGGCAGTGGGTCGTCGGGGGCATCGTTCTGGTCGGCGTGTTGGGGGCGATCAGCTGGTTCGCTGGCCTGTGGCACTGAGGAATTACAAGCGCCGATTCTGGCAACCTGCGAGCCCGTCGCGCCGTTCGTGACGATGGCGATCGCTCAACCGTAAACGCAGGGGATATGCGTGGAGGTTTTCGATGAATCAATTCGGTCGTTATCAGATACTGGGCGAGGTCGGCCGGGGTGCCATGGCCATCATCTACCGTGGCTATGACCCGAAGATCGCCCGAACACTGGCCATCAAGACACTTCGCCCGGAGTTCTCCGCGCACCCCGAGTATCGCGAGCGGTTCCTCACCGAGGCCAAAGCCGCCGGGACCCTGAACCATCCCCATATCGTGACGGTGTTCGATGTCGGCGAAGTGGCCGGTATTCCGTTCATTGCCATGGAACTGCTGTCTGGTCATACCCTGGATCAGTTCGCTGCCCGGTTTCCGGAGGGTATCCCGGTACCTATCCTGCTGCGTATCGCAATCGCGATCGCCGATGCTTTGGATTTTGCCCATCAGCACGGTGTCGTGCACCAGGATCTCAAGCCGGAAAACATCGCCCTGATCAACGATCGGGGGGACATCAAGATGATGGATTTCGGGATCGCACGTATCCTGCCGAAAGCCGATTTGCCGTCAACCGAAGGTGCCCGTGCCTTTCTGTCCGGCACGCCGGAATACATGTCCCCGGAGCAGATCGGCGATCAGCCGGTGGACGGTCGGAGCGATCTTTATACCCTGGGCGTGGTTCTGTTCGAGCTCGTGACAGGACAGCTTCCTTTCCGGGGCGATGACCCGTGGTCGATCTGGAAGCAGGTAATGAATCAGCCGACCCCGCAAGTTCGACCTCTCGACCCGCAAACGCCCCCCGAATTGCTGGAGCTGATCCGCACCCTGCTGGCCAAGGATCCCGGTCAGCGGTATCAGTCCGCGGCGGGCGTCGCAGCGGATTTGCGATCCATGGCGCGGCGCCAGACGGAGATGACCCAGCATTGGCTGGCGCGCCGCATCATCCCGCTCCGGGTCCGATGGCCACTGCTGATGGCGGCGGTGGTGGCCGTCACGATGGTGCTGGGACTGATCTGGGTGCATCAGCGCCAGAATCAGGTGATTTCCAATCTCGCGTTCGATTATGGATTCAGCCTGTCGGAGTGGGTGGCCATGCAGACAGCGGAGGATCTGCTTCTGCAGGACAAGCTGGCCCTCCAGTCCTGGGTCGACAGCATGAGCAAGAATCGGGACATCGTCTATATGGCGATCGATGGCCGGGATACCCTGCCCTCCGTCCATAGTCAGGCTGCGGACCTGACGCGCCTGATGGGCGCACAGCTCACCGCAGACCATGTGGTTCGGGACCGGGGGGCGCAACGGGTCTATTCGGTGCGTCAGGATGACGGGACGACCTACTTCGTCTTCGAGTCGCCCATCGATTATCAGGGGCGCGTGATCGGCCAGCTGCGCATCGGCCTGACCACCAATGCCCTCGCGGAAGCCAACCATGCGACGTTGGGCACCCTGATGATCTGGATTTCCGTCGTGTTCCTGGTCGTGATGCTAGGGACCTACTGGTTCGCCCGGCGCATACAGATTCCGCTGGATATTCTGCTCAATGCGCAGGAACAGGTCCGGGTCGGCCGCCTGGATCATCGGATACGGACGCGGCGACGGGATGAATTTGCCCAGATCTTCGCTGCCTACAACGCGATGGTCGATGCGCTCGAGGCGCGACAGGTCCGGTCGGTGGGCGGTGGTTCCGGGGTGCCGAATGCCGGATTGAATACGACGTCACCGGAAGAGCCCGCCCAGCGGGCAACCGTTCGTCTGCCCAATCCGACCGCTGGAAAGCGGTAGGTTTCGCTGTCGTACCGAAGCGGCTCGGCGGGGCTGTCAGTGCGTGTCGTCAGTGCGTGCTGTCACCACCCAGCTGATTCAGGCGTTTCCTGAGCTCCAACGCCCGTGCCCGGTAACCCAGGGCCGGTTCGTAGGTCGGGTCCAGCGCCAGGGCCTTATTCCACAGGGAAATGGCCTGATCCAGATCCTGGCGACGATAGGCGAGCAGTGCCTGTTCGTGATACTTGCGCACCTGTGCCAGGGTGGCCGCGTCCTTCATTGACGGCGATTCCGGGGCGGTCACTATCGGTTTCTCCGGCGTCTCGGGCTTTTCCTCGGACTTCGTGGGGGGCGTGTCGACCGGTGCTGGTGTGGGCGTCTCGCTCTGAACCGTTTGTTCCGTCGTCTCCGAGGGTGCTTCCTCGTGTTGGGGGCCCGTGGGTATCCGGAGGACTTGTCCGACACGCAAATCCTTGGTCCGGGCGATGTGGTTGTAGCGCGCCAGGATCACAAACTTCAGTGGGTTGCCGAGAAAACGCTCCGCCAGTCCGCCGAGGGTGTCGCCCGACGCAACGGTATAGTTGCGCGCCTTTTTGCCAAGCATCTTGACCGGGTCCGCTTCCAGCTGCTGTTGCAAGCTCAGCGCCACGGGGTTTTTCGGATCATTGGCGCGGAATTCTTTCAGCGCCTTGCGGGCCTCATCCTGCTTGCCGTCCTCCAGCAGGCGAATGATCTGCCCGATATTTTGCCTGGGCGCATCCGAATGTTCCTTGGCGACCACTGCATCGGCGTCCGTGGATTTCATCGTCTTGCGCTCGGCATGCGGTTCGGTGGGGGACAGCGCTGACTTCAGGTCGGTGGGTAGCTGACTGCACCCCACGAGCTCCGCAATAGCCAGAATGAAGAGAATTCGACGAATCGATCGCATGCCGCTCCAAGTCTCCCTGATGATGTACCGACAGTGCCGTGCGAATGGAAATAAGATCAACGAAAGAATGACCAGCCCCGCGATGCTCGCTTCGGAGGTCGCCATAAAGCCAGGGCAATGTTATCACTCTGCGCGCCCCCGCGCCGGGCGGCCTGCCGAACCCAGAGCGATGTGGCGAAATTCAGATCCGGTGCCGAGAAAATGCCCGCCATCTCGGCGGTTGCTACCTGCGACCAAAAACCATCGGTGCACAGCAGGAACCGCAGATTGGTGTTCAGGGACATCTCGCCCAGCGTGGGGCGGACTTCCCCGACCATCCCCAGAGCGTGAAGGATCTGGTTCCGGTCGGGGTGGGTGGCGCGTTCCTCGGCGCTGATCTTTCCCTGTTCGAACAGGTTCTGCACGAGCGAGTGGTCTTGTGTCTGGTGCAGCAGGACGTCGTTTTCGAAGCAGTACAGCCGGCTATCCCCGACATGGGCCCAATAGGCGCGCGTCTCGTCCGTCAGCAGAGCGACGACGGTGGCGTAAGCCTGCTCACCCTCCATCGCCGCGCGTAGCTGGATTTCCTGGCTGGCCCGGGTACAGAGCGCGCGAAGAAAATCCGTTCCCGCAGACTCGTTCAGAGCAGTGGGAAACATCAGGCGCGCAGTATCGATCACGGCATTCGACGCCATCTCACCGCCCCAGTGACCGCCCACGCCGTCTGCGACGATCACGAGTTGTCGCCGGAGATCGGGCGTGCTTAGGCATGCGAGCTGATCCTGCTGATGCGACCGGCCCCCTATATGCCGGTCGCAGCCCATGAAATCGCGAGTGGCCGATGCTTGGCCTGCGTGATCCTGGTCCAATGACGGTGTCCCTGTTTCTGACTGGATATGCCGTTGACCGATCAACGGTCCTCGCTCGTTTGAGCCTTGATTTTATGACACAATAGCGCGGTCAATGACACGTTGCGAGCCTCCTTCCCGCATCTCCGCTCTTCCGGTTGGTTGGAATTTGGTTGGAATCGGCGTCGAGCGGCGCGACCGGCGACGTTCCGGGCGAGGCTCGACAAGGCATCGGCTGCCTGCTCTGGCGCGGTTTCTCCACGGCGGGCGACTATTTCAAGGATGAGGACATGCTGCAAAACCTCCGGATTGGCACGAAGCTGACTGCATTTCTGATCATTGCGTTTCTGATCAGCATCGCCGTGTCGGGTTTCTTTCTGTCGCGCGCAATGAATCAGAAGGCCGAGGCCGAAATCGAGATGCGGGCGGAGATGCTGACCGGCGTTATGAATTCCGTACGGCGATACACCAGTGCGTACGTCGCGCCCAAACTGCGTCAGCAACTGATGACGGAGCCGGAGTTCATCTCCGAGACGGTGCCTGCGTTCTCGGCGCGAACCGTGTTCGAGAATTTCCGGAAAATGCCCCAGTTTTCCAGCTATTTCTACAAGGAAGCCACGCTGGATCCGACCAATCCCCTCGACAAGGCCGATGGATTCGAGCAGGGTCTGATTGCCAAGTTTCGTGACGATCCCTCGTTGAAAATCCTTTCCGGCTACCGTGAGCTCAACGGCGAGAGCCTGTTCTATACGGCGCGTCCCCTGTCGATCACGAAGGGTTCTTGTCTGCAATGTCATTCCACACCCGAAGCGGCCCCGAAAAGCCTGATTGCCACCTATGGCAGCGAGCATGGTTTCGGTTGGAAGATGGGCGAGATTGTGACCGCGCAGACCGTGTACGTCCCCTCCGATGAAATCTTTGCCCGGGGGCATCGCTATCTGATGATGGCCATGGGTATCTTCTTCGGTGTCTTTGCCGTGGGTACAACCTTGCTCATCCTGCAGATCCGGCGCACCGTGGTCCGCCCCATCCAGCGATTGACGACGGCCGCACGCGCCATTGGCTCGGGCGCGGCAACGGCAGAACAGCTCACGGTGTTCGATCAGCCCGACATGCAGCAACTGGCCGCGCAGGGCGACGAGCCCGGCGAACTGGCACGCAGTTTCCAGGCCATGGCGCATGAAGTGGCGGATCGCGAGCAGAATCTGAACGTGGCGGTTCGGGAGCGGACCCAGAAGCTGGAGTTGGCGCTGGAGGATGCCCGGCAGGCCCGACGGGACGCCGAAGAGGCCAATCAGACCAAGAGCCAGTTCGTCGCCAACATGAGCCATGAGCTGCGGACGCCCTTGAACGCGATCATCGGCTATAGCGAAATCCTCATTGAGGAGGCGTCAGACGACGGGAATACCCAGTACACGCCGGATCTGGATCGCATCCTCAATAGCGGCAAGCATCTGCTGGCGCTGGTGAACGACATTCTCGACCTGTCGCGCATCGAGGCTGGCAAGATGGAGCTGTATCTCGAGAACTTCCCGATCTGTCGTGAGTTGCGGGCTGTCGTCGATACCGCCCGGCCCGTGATTGAAAAGAATCAGAACCAGCTGGACCTGGTCTGCGACGACAGTCTCGGAGGCATGACGGGCGATCTCACCAAGTTCCGCCAGATCGTGTTGAACCTCATCAGCAATGCCGCGAAGTTTACGCATGAGGGGACGCTGACGGTGACGGTCGGGCGTCAAGGGGGCGATCAGTTCACGATCGCCGTCGCCGATACCGGTATCGGCATGAGTCCGGAACAGCTGTCGCGATTATTCCAGGTGTTCAGTCAGGCCGATGCGTCCACGACGCGGAAATACGGCGGTTCCGGGCTGGGATTGTCCATCTCCCGTCACTTCGCCCGGATGATGGGCGGCGATATTGCTGCCGAGAGTACGGAAGGCGTCGGCAGTACCTTCACGGTCACGTTGCCGTTCCAGGTCGTCCTCGAGGAATCGTCGGCCCCCGTAGCGGGTGCGGAATCGGCGGAGGTGCCGACCAACGTGCCCGTTGCGGCGGGCGCCGATGCGGAAACCATCCTGGTGATCGATGACGATCCGGCCGTCCACGATCTGTTGCAGCGCTCTCTGGCCCGGGCGGGTTATCGCGTGATCGTTGCCGGCAGCGGTCAGGAAGGGCTGGCGCTGGCCAAAACGGAGCGCCCCGATTTCATTACGCTGGATATCATGATGCCGGGCATGGATGGCTGGTCGGTGCTCACGGCGCTCAAGTCCGATCCGGCGCTCAAGGATATCCCCGTCTTCGTGCTGACGATGACCAGCGAGAAAAGCTTGGGTTATGCCCTGGGCGCAGCCCAGTTCCTGACCAAGCCCGTGAATCGCGAGGCGTTGCTGGGACTGCTCCGACAGTACGCGCGCCATCCGGCGGTGTGCCGGGTGCTGGTGATCGACGATGACGCAACCAATCGGGATCTCCTGCGGCGGGTGCTGGAGGGCGAGTCTATCGAGACGTTCGAGGCAAGCGACGGTCAGTCCGGTCTTGACTGGCTGGCGGCGCATCCGATGCCGGATCTCGTGATACTCGATCTGATGATGCCGAACATGGATGGCTTTGCCTTTGTGGACGCCCTGCGCAAGAAGCCTGAATACGACCGTTTGCCGATCGTGGTGCTGACGGCCAAAACGTTGACCGAGGAAGATCGCCGGCGCTTGAGTCTCCGGGTGGAGCACATCATCGAGCGTAATGGCCAGAGCGAGGCGGACGTGATTGCGTGTTTGCACGACCAGATCTGCGCGCATGGAAAGAAAGAGCGTTGAGTCCGGCGCGGCGATACCGGATTGCTAGGAGAAGATGGAAATGGCCCGGATATTACTGGTAGAAGATAACGAAATGAATCGCGACATGCTCTCGCGGCGGTTGGTCCGCCGCGGCTATGACGTGTTGCTGGCCGTTGATGGTGAGGTGGGGCTCGCCATGGCGCAGGAGCACCTTCCCGATCTGATTCTGATGGACATGAGTCTGCCGAAGATGGACGGATGGGAAGCCACGCGTGCCCTGCGCGCCGACGAAGCGACCTGCAAGATCCCGGTGATCGCCCTGACCGCCCACGCGATGGAAGGGGAGCGCACCAAGGCACTGGATGCCGGCTGCGACGATTTCGATACCAAGCCCGTCGAGCTGCCGCGCTTGCTCGACAAAATGGAGCGTCTGCTCGGTGCGGTGCAGTAACCATGGCAGACATTCATCCCTGCGATGCCCATATCCGTCATGACTTGCGCACACCGATCAATCACATGGTCGGTTATACCGAAATGCTGCTCGATGAGTTGCCCAAGGCCTGCGAATCCGCTCTGACGGACCCCCTCAAGAATCTGCTGGCCAGCGCCTACCGATTGCTGGATACCATCAATCGGCCGACGCCCGTGTCGCTCGGTCGATTCGATGCCCTCTTTCCCGACTGGCGCGAGCGCATGGCCCTGATCGATGCCGACTTGCTGCACCTGAAGACCGCAACGGATCAGTACTGGGCGGATGCCGGGGCGGATGTGGCAAAGATCGCCGAAGCCGTCGGCAACATGCGCGCCCTGCTGGAAACCTTGAGCGCACGGCCCGTCGTCGATCTCGGGACGCCGCCCGTACCTGCCGAGCGCGAACATGCGGGGGGGCAGGTCGTTGGGACGGCGGACGGACACCTGTTGATCATCGACGACCGGGCCGAAAATCTCGAATTGATGCAGCGTCGGCTGATTCGGGAGGGCTACCGGGTTTCCGTGAGCAACAGTGGCCAGGATGCCCTTCAGCGACTGGAGAACGAGCAATTCGACGTGGTGCTTCTGGACTGGCTGATGCCGCAGATGAGTGGCGCCGATGTGCTGGCGAAAATTCGCAGCCGGTTCTCGGCACATGAGCTGCCGGTGATTGTCGTGACGGCGCGGCACGGTTCGGAAACTATCGTGGACGCTTTGACGCAGGGCGCCAACGATTATCTGGCCAAGCCGCTGGATTTTCCGGTGGCGCTCGCCCGCCTGGCGACCCAGGTTTATCTGCGCAAGGTGACCCGTCAGTTGGCGGAGGCCAACCGGCAACTCAAGCAGTTCTCCTATATCGACGGTTTGACGGCCATCGCCAACCGACGCAAGTTCGACGAGTATCTGATGACGGTCTGGCGCCGTTCTCAGCAGGAGGGCTCGCCGGTCTCGCTGATTCTCATCGACGTGGATTTCTTCAAGCGCTACAACGACGCGCTCGGTCACGAAGCCGGCGACCACGCGCTGATGCGCGTGGCCAAGGCGGTGAGCACCGGACTCTTCCGCGCCAAGGATCTGGCCGCGCGCTACGGTGGTGAAGAGTTTGCCGTCATTCTTCCGGAAACCGCCCTGGACGATGCCATCAGCGTTGCGGAGCGCGTGCGGATGGCCATCATGGAGATGGCCTTGCCGCATCCGGCCAGTTCGGTCATGCCCGTGGTGACCGCCAGTCTGGGGGTGGGGGAGTGGCGCCCGACGGCCTTCTGCGAGCCGAGCGCACTCATCAATCTGGCCGACAAGGGGCTGTACCAAGCCAAGGCGGCCGGTCGAAACCAGGTCGGTACGCTCGGGGCGCAGTGACGGTCTTTCGACGCGCTGTACCGCTGCTTCCAGTAAAAAGGCGCCGCCGATCATCGATCGGCGGCGCCTTGGTTTGCGCTTAGGGTTCTTGGGGATCCCCGAGATCAGCGTCCCCGGTTCAGTTCAGATCGGACGAGACATTGATCTTGCGCGGCTGAACGGATTCACGCTTGGGGATCGTGATGTTCAGCACGCCCAACGCGCTGTGTGCGGAAATCTTGTCGGCATCCGCAGTGTCCGGCAGGCTGAAGCGGCGGTAGAACGAACCGTAGGATCGTTCGATCCGCTTGTAGCTCTTGTCCTCGGTCGTCGCTTCGGTGCGTTTTTCGCCCTTGATCGTGAGGACCCCGTTTTCCATGTAGACATCGATATCCTCCGGCTTCACGCCCGGGATGTCCGCATGAATGACGAACTTGTCGGTTTCTTCCTTGATATCGACGGTGGGTGCCCACTGGGCGGTGACCGTCGAGCCTTCGGCGGCGGTCTTGTCGAAGGACCGTTCCAGTTCACGTTGCAGCTGCGTCAAAAGACCAAAGGGTTCGTAGCGAATCAGTGACATGATGCATTTCCTCCAGTTGTAGCCAACCCGTTGACGGGCATGCGTTGTTTGCCAACGCTCTGGTTGAATACGGTGGGGGCGGCATCACGAATTTCAAGATTTCCCATGTGGGAATTATTGGGGCGGAAGGGGTGGGCTAGACCTGTCCATACTGTTGGGCGGATCCGACCCAACGACGGATGAGCGCGCTCGTGTTCGGATCGTTCTCCGCGATCAACGCGTCGGCCAGGTCGCGTGCGTGCGCGAGCCAATGCGCGTCCTGAATCAGGTCCGCAACACGCAGGCGGGCCAATCCCGTCTGCCGGGTGCCGAGAATTTCGCCGGGGCCCCGTTGCGCCAGATCGGCCTCGGCCAGTCGGAATCCGTCCTGGGTTTCCCGCATGAGGGAGAGACGGGTGCGTGCCTTGTCGGAAATCGGTTCGTCGAACAGGAGAATGCAGAAGGAGGCCGTCGCGCCGCGGCCCACCCGTCCCCGCAACTGGTGAAGTTGTGCCAGGCCCATCCGGTCGGCGTTTTCGATGATCATCAGGGAGGCATTGGGGACGTCTACCCCGACCTCGATGACCGTGGTGGCAACCAGAAGATCGTATTCGTGCGCCTTGAAGCGGGCCATCTCCCGATTCTTTTCCGCCGAATTCATGCGCCCGTGCACCAGGCCGATCCGCAGATGCGGCAGTGATTCGCGCAGCGCGGCGGTAGTCGATTCCGCGGCCTGAGCCTCGATTCGTTCGGAGTCCTCGATCAGCGGGCAGACCCAGTAGGCCTGTCTGCCGCTGTTGCAGACGCTGCTGATGCGCTCGATGAGTTCGTCACGGCGGTCGGCCCGGATGAGTGCCGTAGTGATGGGGCTGCGGCCGGGTGGGAGTTCGTCGATGATCGACAGGTCCAGATCGGCATAGGCGCTCATGGCCAGGGTCCGGGGGATGGGTGTCGCCGTCATGACCAGTTGGTGCGGGCGCAGGCTTTCCCCGTCCGGTCGTGCCCCCTTGTCGCTGAGGGCGAGCCGCTGATGGACGCCGAATCGGTGTTGTTCGTCCACGATCACGAGCGCCAGACGGTCGAAACGAACCTGTTCCTGAAACAGCGCATGCGTACCGATCACCATTTTCGCGCTGCCATCGGCCAGCGCCGCCAGATTGGCGCGACGCTCGGCTGCGGACTGCTGGCCGGAGAGCAGGTGAACCGAAACTCCGAGTGGGGCGAGCCATTGGGAAAAATTCCGGTGATGCTGCTCGGCGAGCAGGGCAGTCGGTGCCATGAGCGCCGCCTGGTAGCCCTGCTCGATGGCGGTGAGAGCGGCGCCTGCGGCCACGAGGGTCTTGCCGGAGCCGACATCGCCCTGAACGAGTCGCAGCATGGGGGCCGGGCGGGCGAGGTCGTCATGGATTTCCTGCAGGACACGGGCCTGGGCGCGGGTCGGTTCGAAGCTCAGGCTATCCAGCAAATTTCGATACAGGCGGCCGCCGGGCGAGAGGCTGGGTGCACGGTTCTGGACGAATTCGTGATGTTTCAGGCGCAGGGCCAGCATGTGGGCGAGCAGTTCTTCCACGATCAGTCGGACAAAGGCCGGATCGTTCCGGAGCGGAATGCCTTCGGAAAGGCGGGGCGCATGAACCCGCTGCAGGGCGGCGAGGATGCCCGGCCAGCCTTCGGACCGGCGAATGTGCGCCGGAATCAGCTCTTCCAGGTCATGTAGGGCAATCCCGAGCGCCTGATCGATACACGCGCGCAGTTTGATCTGGCTCAGACCTTCGGTGGTGGGATAAACCGCAAGAATCGCGTCGTGCTGCGCGCTTTGCATAAGCTCGGGCTGGGCCATCTCAAGGCCGCCGTGGGCGTTGGTGCGCACTTCCCCATACAGAAGGTACTGTTGGCCGGCAGCGAGGGTGGGGCCGAAGCGACCGAATTGCCAGAGCGTGATCTCGCCCGTATCGTCGTGGCCCTGGGCAACCAATCGGGCCTTGCCATGCCTGAGTGCCCGTGCCTCGTCGATGGTGACGCGAATCAGGGCGGACTGGCCGATCAGGTGTGGGCCGAGGGGCTGGATCTGTCCCCGGTTCTCGTAACGGATGGGGAGATGCCAGAGCAGATCGCCGATGGTGTTGATCGACAGGCGGCTCAATTGGGCGGCGACACGGCTGCCGACGCCGGTGAGCCGGTCCACGGGATCCATGAGTGTGCCCGCCTTGGGCGGGGACCGGTGCGCTGTCATAGCCTTCACATATTGAATTATTGAGCGATTATATGCACCAAGGCGGGCAAATCACTATATACTTTCCCGCCAACGGATTGGATCACGTATTCCGGATGTCGCGAAATGCCGACCGGGATGCTCGTTTCACCCCCAAGCTTTCTCGCATCGGCCGAAGTTTATTTTTTGACATTCAGATACTGTATTGGAGGTTCCAGTGGCACACGGCAACACCCCTAAGGTTGATTCCAGCGCGAAACTGATCGGTTTCGTGGCGGCAATTCTCTTGTTGGCCCCGATTTACTACATGGTCAATTCCCTGATCAATGTCGTGAATCGCAATACGGCCGAGACCGCTCAGGTCGTCGATAGCCCCGCATCGCCCGCCGAACCGGCTACGGCCGCCGCGCCTGCGGCCAGTCCGGCTCCTGCTGCGACTGAGGCCCCTGCCGCCGAGAAGACTGCGGCTTCGACTTCTGCTGGCGACGCTGCGGCGGGAAAGGCCAAGTTCGCGACCTGTGCGGCCTGCCACGGAGCGGATGGCAAGGGTAACGGCGGTGCTTTCCCGGACCTGACCAAGCTGAGTGCGGCTGATGCCGACACGATCCTCACCGCCTTTAAGAAGGGCGACATGGAGACGCTGAAGAAGCATGGTCTGGGTGGCGCACGGTACGGCACCATGGCGCCGCAAGCGGCCAACCTGTCTGAAACCGATATCGCCGATCTGGCAGCCTACATCGCCGAACTCGGCGGTCATGCGGCGGGTGCTGCTCCGGCTGCGGCGGGCGCGACGAAGGCTGCTGCACCCGCGGCGCCAGCTGCTCCGGCCATGATCATCTCCAGTGAGGTGGTTGCCCGGGGCCATGCCCTGTTCTCATCCTGCGCGGTCTGTCACGGTGCCGAGGGTGAAGGCGGGCATCTGCTGAATGCGCCGAAGCTGGCGGGTCTGCCGGCCAACACGGTGGTTTCCCTGCTGAAGATGTTCCGCAAGGGGCAGTCCATGGGTCCGGGTTCCTACGCGATGATTCCGCAGGCCAAGTACCTCACGGATGACGAGATCAACGACCTGGCCGCATTCATCTCCACGATCGGCAAGGACAAGATGCACGGTACCGAAACCGAATAATCCTCGGGAAATCGGACCTTGAGAAAACGCCGGGCATTTGCCCGGCGTTTTTTTGTGTTTCGCTCTGGATCAGGATCGGGCGAGATCCGGTGAGGATCAGCCCGGGTTCGGGCCGTAGGCCACGGGGTGCAGTTCGTGCTTCCACTCCGGGAAGCCGTCCGCCAATCGACGCGCCTGAAAGCCATTTGCCCGGAGTTGTGCGATCGCCTCGAAAGACAGGGCGCAGTAGGCACCGCGGCAATAGGCCACAATTTCCTGCTTGGGATCGAGTTCGGCGATCCGGCGCTCGAGATCGGCCAAGGTGATATTGATGGCGCCCGGAATGTGCCCGGCCTCATATTCTTCAGGTGGTCGGACATCCAAAACCGTGACGAGCCCATCTCGGCAACGGGCAATCAATTCATCGGCCGAGAGCGGTTCGAGGCTGTCTCTTTGGGTCAGGTGACTCTGAATCAGGTCGCGGACTTCGTGGAGGTGCCGTTCGGCGACACGTTTCAGTACGGCGAGCAATTCCACGACATCATCGTCGGCGAGACGGTAGAAAATTTGCTTACCCTGTCGGCGGGAAGTCACCAAGCCGACTTGATGCAAACGTTGAAGGTGTCTCGATGTATTCGCGGCACTATGTCCGGTGAGTGTGGCCAGTTGATCCACGGAGCGCTCGGTCTGGGCCAGGTATTCGAGGATCTCGAGACGTGGCCCGTTGGAGAGCGCCATTCCGAGGCGGGCGAATTGATCATTGAGTTGCTGTTTGAATCCCATGGGTGCGACGGTTCTTCCTATGGAGGGGTGCCGGTAGGGCACCCGTTCGGTTCTGTTTATTCCGGTAGTGTACAACCGTGGGACGCTCGCCCGAAAAACTCGTGTTCTACGCGCAAGGCAATCCAGGCGCCGGCCATGATGGCGGCGAGGGAGATGAACGATCCCAGTGCCAGTGTCGAGATCCCGCTCAAGCCATGGCCCACCGTGCAGCCCATGGCCAGCACGCTGCCGATGCCGACCATCAGTGCGCCGATGATCGTGCGCGTCCACTCCTGCCAGGATCGGGGGAATGATAACCGGAACTCGCGTCGGATCAGGGTGCTGATCAGGCTGCCCAGCAACAGGCCGGCCACGGCGACCACCCCGAAGGTGATGGCGGCGAAGGTGGCGGGGCGCTGTAGGAAATAGACAACATCGCCCATGGGCGCGCTGAAGGTGAATGACTGCAAGCCCAGGCCCTGTTGAGGATTGTTCATCATTTCGGCGGCATCGGCGGCCGCCTGACCCAAAGAACCCCCGGTGACCCAGAAGGCGAGGCCCACCACGATCCCGATCGTTAAGGCGCCCAGCCAGCCCAGCCAATTGGCCCGCAGCGGGAGCCAGCGCCAGGATGCAAAGAGCAGCAGGGCACTGATGGCGAGTGCCAGGATCCAGTACATTTCACGGCCGCCATCCAGCAGGCTGGCCAAATCCTGATGCGCGATGCCGAACGACGTCAGGTTGGTGCTGAGGGCGCCTACCCACGGCAGGAATGCGGTGGCATACAGATTCGTTCGCGTCATGGCGTAGGCGGCAAGTGCCATCACGATGACGGCAAGCAATGCCTGCAGATTGCCCTGAGTCACTTTCACGAGACTGCGTACGGGGCATCCCCGCGCCAGAACCATGCCGATGCCGAACACAAATCCGCCGATCAGGTAGCGGCCCCAGGCGAAATCGGGTGAGCGATAGGCCGGCCGCGTGTTGTCCAGATCGATGCCGGTAACGGATTGAACCAGGGTGGTGGCGAGAATGGCAACGCCGATCGCAGCGAGGTAGACCGCGAGCCGTCGCCCGTCACGGGATTGTCGATAGCTGCCCAGTCCGCCCAACAGGCAGAAACGAGAAAACTGAGCGGCCGCGCCGAAAGCGATCGACAGGGCGAGTATCCAGAATAAGTAACGAGTGATCACCGGATCCATAGGAATATCCTCTCTCAATCAGCGTGTGGTATTGGCGTGGACAATGGCTTGCATTTCTTCGACTGGGGGGAGTACCGCGCGGCTGACTTCTTCGACGAAGGCCGAACGCGATTTGCCGAGCGTGGGGTTGTGTCGCTTCTCGAACCCGATGGTGGAGCAGGGCTTACCGCTGATGCCGCCGCCGCAGACGCTGCCGGCCTGCGCGCCGGGCAGAATTTCCAGATGATCCGGCAGGGTGAGTAGTCGGTCAAACAAGGAGTCGTACAGCTGTGACGCCATTTCCTCGGCCCGCCCGTGCAGGTCGGGTCGGCCGACGCTGCCGACAAAGAGTGCGTGACCGGTCAGCGCGAACCAGGGTTCTTCGCAGCGCGCGTGATCGGTGACGAGCAGGCAGATATGATCTTCCGTGTGGCCCGGCGTATGTAGGACTTGAGCCGACACATTGCCGACTTTCAGTATCTGGCCATGGGCCAGCGGCAGAAAATCGAATGGCAGGCCGCGATCGCTTTCATGCAACGCGTACTGCGCGCCGGTTCGCGCTGCCAGTCGCCGTCCCCCGGAAACATGATCGGCATGAATGTGGGTATCGATGACGTAGTGGATGGTCACGCCGCGGGCTTCCGCCATGGCCACGAAACGGTCTTCGTCGCCGGCATGGACATCGACGGCGATGGCCAAACCCTGTCCGGCGCAACCAAACAGATAAGCAAGAGATGATTTATCGCAGGCAATTTGTTCCAAAAACATAGGGTGTGCTCCTCGGTTGTCCGGATGGTTTAGCGTTGGAATGCGCAATTATTCAATCACTCTATTGAATGATTGGTCAAGCTGTTTCATACTGGGCGACCATTCAGCGATAGGTTAGGAATCATGCGCATGACCCCAACGCACGGCATTCGCCCCAATATGCTGCAGTTTTCGTTGCAGTTGCTTCAGGTGTTCCTGGTGGGCAGTCTCGTCGGTATGACGCGGACGGTGCTGCCGAAACTGGCGGAATCCGATTTCGGCCTGGCGGCGACCTCTTTTATGGCACTGGCGACCTTTGTGGCCGTGTTCGGTGTCGTCAAGGCGGGACTCAACCTTGCCGCCGGCAGTCTGTCGGATCGATGGGGCCGACGGCGGGTGCTGATTCTCGGGTGGCTGAGTGCCCTGCCGGTACCGTTTCTGATCCTGTATGGGCCAAGCTGGGGCTGGATCATCCTGGCGACGGTCTTCCTCGGGATCAATCAGGGCCTGAGCTGGTCGATGGCGCTGAACAGCAAGCTGGATTTGACGCATGCGCGGCAGCGGGGACTCGTGAACGGCTTCAATGAATTCGCAGGCTACGGCGGCGTCGCGCTGGCGGGCATCTTTTCCGCCGTGGTGGTGGAGGCCTATGGCGCTCGGTTGGGATTGTTTCTCTTTTCCACCGCAGTCATCGTGTCGGCCCTGGTGATCGCGCAGATTCTGGTCCGTGAAACGCGGCCGTGGGCGCTGCTGCATCTGGGTGATGCGTCGACTGCGCCCGAACCCATGGCTATGCGTCGGCTTTTCGGTTACGCCAGTTGGGGCAACCGTTCCCTGTTCGCATTGAATCAGGCTGGATTGGTCGAAAAATTCACAGATGCGATCGTGTGGCTGTTTTTTCCGGTGTATTTTTTGGCAAACGGTATGAGTCTCGTGGCCTCGGGTGGGCTGGTAGCCGTTTATGGGTTGGTGTGGGGGGGCGGTCAGCTGGTCACGGGGCCGCTTTCCGACCGGATCAGCCGGAAGCTCATGATCGTGGTCGGCATGTGGCTATGCGGCGCGGGGGTATTGGCGGTCAGTGTGACGACGACCCCCTGGCTTTGGGTCGCCGAACTGACCGTGATCGGCGCGGGCATGGCGATGCTGTACCCCACCTTGGGGGCTTCGGTCGCCGATCACGCGGATCCTGCCCAGCGTGCCGGCATCCTAGGGATTTACCGGTTCTGGCGCGACTTGGGTTATGCCCTGGGCGGGCTGGGACTTGGGTTGGTCGCCCAGTTGAGCGAGGGGATCACTCTGCCGTTCTGGTTCGTGGGCGTGTCGATGTTTCTGTCGGGACTGTATCTGATGGTGCGGCTGTCATCACCAGTAACGGCGAGGACTTGAGCGGCGCTGAATGCGGTTGGCCTGCGGTGTGACTATACTGTGAAACCTTTTGCATTCAGCTTGTTCGGGATTGCGTGTTGATGGCTCTATCCATGTCTGCTGCCTATCGGTTCGTCCGCTGATGACGTTGACCGTTCAGAATGTCGCCGGCCCGCACCTGCCGGTTGTCAGCTTCCACCTTGCCGATGGGGATATCCTGACGGTGCGCGGGCCATCCGGCGTCGGCAAGAGCCAACTGCTTCGGGCCCTGGCCGATCTCTCCGTTCATACAGGCGACATTGCGCTGGACGGGGTGGCGCAACCGGCCATGGCACCGGCCGAATGGCGCCGGCGCGTGGTTTATGTGCCTGCCGAATCGGGTTGGTGGGCAGATCACGTCGCCGACCACTTCCCCCGGCAGCCGCCGGATGACTGGTTGTCGCGACTCTCCCTGAAAGCGACGCTCCTCGATACGCCGGTCGAGCGCCTGTCGACCGGTGAGCGGCAGCGACTGGCCCTCCTGCGTGCACTCATGCTGGATCCCCGGGTCCTGTTGCTGGATGAGCCCACGGCCAACCTGGATCCACGAAACTCCGAAGCCATGACGCAGCTCGTGGCCGAATATGTCCGCAGGCAGGGTGCTGCAGCCGTCTGGGTGACGCATGATGCCGCGGAAGGGGATCTGCTGGACAGCAAGGTTCTGCAGATGACCGCGGAAGGTGGGCACATCGAATGAATATTCAGGTGCTTTCCGTCGTCGATCTCATCCTCGCAGGCCTGCTCGTGCTGGCACTGGGCGTCGTCCAGCTGCTGCTCGGACTTGGCCTGCTGCGCTCCCTGGTTTGGGGGAGCATCCGGATGGTGCTGCAACTGCTGCTCGTCGGGCTGGTACTCAAGAGTCTGTTTGCCGTGGCCAATCTGGGCTGGATCACGCTGATGGCGCTCGTCATGCTGCTGTTGGCGAGTTATGAGGTGATTGCCCGCCAGAAGCGGCCGATCAAGGGCTGGCGGGGCTACGGTATCGGTCTAGTTTCGATGGGGGTGACGGCGGCCATCATCACCCTGTTCACCTTGCTGATCGTGGTTCAGCCGAAGCCCTGGTACACGCCGCAATATGCCATTCCCTTGCTGGGCATGATCCTGGGAAACACCATGACGGGGATCGGACTCGCGCTGAATCATCTGACACAGACGGCCTGGTCGAGTCGCGTGCAGATCGAGGCGCGATTGCTCATGGGGCAGACGGCCCGCGCCGCGACGCGGGAATTGCGGGCGGATGCCTTGCGGGCGGGGCTGATTCCAACGTTGAACATGCTGGCGGCGGCGGGGTTGATCAGTCTTCCGGGGATGATGACCGGTCAGATTCTGGCCGGAGCGCCGCCGATGGAGGCCGTCCGCTATCAGATCCTGATCATGCTGCTGATCACCGCCGCCACCGGCTTCGGTTCGATGCTGGCCGTCCATCTCGGCAGCCTGCGGCTGTTCGATGGCCGGGACCGGTTGCGGCTGGATCGGCTCGGCGGCTGACGCCGAGGCGCCGGAAGATCCCGATCCGGCACGGGATCGATTATTCGATCGGGCTGGGGCCGTTCAGCAGCAGCGAGCGCTTCATCTTCTTGGGGACCGGCAGTCCCATCAACTCCAGCACGGTGGCGGCGATGTTGGCGATGCCGCCCCCGGTACGGAGCTTGGAAGGCGTTTCGTCGATCAGCAGGCAGGGAACGGGGTACACGGTGTGCTGCGTATGCGGCTCGCCGGTGACCGGGTCGACCATCTCGTCGCAGTTGCCATGGTCGGCGGTCACGATGATCGAGAAGCCGTTTTTCTGGGCTGCCTCGACAAGGCGTCCCACCTGGGTATCCACGGTTTCCACGGCCTTGATCACCGCCTCGCGAATCGCTGTGTGTCCCACCATGTCGCCATTGGCGAAATTCACCAGCACGAAGCCGTAATCCTCGCTCTCGACGGCACCAATGGCCGCATCGGCGACCTCGGCCGCACTCATTTCCGGCTGCAGATCATAGGTGGCCACTTTGGGGGACGCCGCCATGTAGCGGTCTTCCCCGGCGAACGGCTCTTCCTTGCCGCCGTTGAAGAAGAAGGTGACGTGGGCGTATTTCTCGGTTTCCGCGCAATGGAACTGCTTGATCCCGGATTGGCTGATGACCTCGGCAAGCACGTTCTTCGGGCGCTCCGGCGGGAAGCCGATGGGTGAGAGGAAACGCGGATCGTATTCGGTCAGGCAGGTGACCAGAGCACGCTCGTAGTCGCCCCGGTCAAAGCCCGAGAACTCGGGCTGGCCCAGGGCTTCGGTCAGCTGGCGCGGACGATCGTTGCGGAAATTGAAGAAGATCACCGCATCGCCGGATTCGATGGGCTGGAAGGCGCCCAGGGTCGCGGGCAGGACGAATTCGTCGGTCTTGCCCGAGGCATAGGAGTGTTCCAGCGCTTCGTTGGCCGTGGCGAATCGCTCGCCCGCGCCGCGGACGATGGTCTGCCAGGCCAGTTCGGTGCGCTCCCAGCGCTGATCCCGGTCCATCGCATAGTAGCGGCCGCTGATCGTGGCGATGGCGCCGCCTGCCTTCTTCAGCTTCGCCTCGAGTTCGGGGAGATAGGACGGAGCGGATTTCGGGGCGGTATCCCGGCCGTCGGTGATCATGTGCACCAGGGGGCGGGCGCCGTTCTTGCTGGCGAGGTCGACCAGCGCCAGCAGATGGTTGATGTGGCTGTGTACGCCGCCGTCGGAGACGAGGCCGATCAAATGCAACGGGCGATTGGCCTGGGCTGCCTTCTGGGCGGCCTCGATCAGTGCGGTGTTCTCGAAAAAGCTGCCGTCGGCAATGGCGTCGTCGATGCGTACCAGATCCTGACGGATCAGGTCACCGCAGCCCAGCGTCAGATGGCCCACCTCGGAGTTGCCCATCTGACCGTCCGGCAGGCCGCAGGCGCGGCCGGATGCCTCGATGACGGTATGGGGGTGATGGGCGAACAGGTGGTCCAGGTTCGGCGTGTTCGCGAGCGCGAAGGCGTTGTTCTCGCGGCTCGGGTTGACGCCGATTCCGTCCATGATGACCAGTAGTACAGGACGGCGGGGCGCATTTCTCGACATAGACTCTCTTCCTCGGATTCAATCGATTCTGCGGACGGGTTGGCCGTCCGGCAGGGGCAAGTTGGGCTCTTTAAGCCGAATTACCGGGTTTCTTGGGCGGTTCGCTGGGCGGTTGCGTCGAATCGCCGGTATTTCCCGCATCATGTTCTTCGCCCTGTCCGTCTGTTGCGGATGCGTTGGGGCGATCCACGTCCGTCGCTTCGGACTCGGCGGGGTTTCCGTCGGTACCGTGCGGGGCCTCTGGGGCGTCATTCGAGGCGGCGTCCAGGCGACGCTGATCGGCTTCGGCCTCGTCGAATGCCTTGTCCAGGTCGAGATCGGCCTCCTGTTCGTAACGCGCGTGTCGTTCGGTGACGGCCTGGTCCTCGACGGTGTCGATGGCCGACATGGTCTGGATTTCCTCTTCAGCTGCCGCTTCGTCCGATTTGCGGGTTTTTAGGACGAGTCGGCCGACGATGATGCCGACCTCGTAGAGCAACCAGATCGGCACGGCCATCATGAATTGGGACAGTACGTCGGGCGGCGTCAGGATCGCACCGATGATGAAGGCGATGAGGATCGCATACCGTCGGAACTCCGCCAGCTTGTCAGGCGTGACGGCGCCGACGATCACCAGAAGCACGATGGCGACGGGGACCTCGAATACGAAGCCGAAGGCAAAGAACAGGGAAGTCACGAAACTCAGGTATTCGCCGATGTCCGGCGCGAAGTTCACGTCCGAGGGGCCGGCGGTGCTGAGGAAGCCGAAGACGACCGGAAAGACCACGAAATAGGCAAATGCCGCGCCGAGATAGAAAAGGATCGTGCTGGAAAAGACCAGCGGCGCGACGAGTTTTCGTTCGTGCTTGTACAGGCCGGGGGCGATGAAGGCCCAGAGCTGATACAGCAGGAAGGGAATGGCGATGAATACGGCCGTCAATGCCGTGAGTTTCAGCGGAATGAAGAACGGCGAGGCGACCTGGACCGCGATCATGGTCGTGCCTGCCGGCATATGGTGCGATAGCGGGTTGGCCAGCAGGGTAAAGAGTTCGTTCCGGAAGGGGAACAGCGCCAGGAAGAGGAGGAGTACGACCAATACGGACTTGAGCAGCCGATTGCGTAGTTCGACCAGGTGCGTCAGAAAGCCCGTCAGTCCTTGTTCCTGGTCTTGTTGCTGGGCGTCAGCTCCCCCGGCGGGGACTTCATGTTCGCTCATGTTGATTTCGTGTTCCGGGTGTTCGGGGACGGGGCGTCTTGCGTCGGCTCCGCTACAGACGGTTCGGGCATGGGCTCGAAGGGTCGCTTGAACGTTTGACCGGAGCTTTCCTCCAGGGCGCGGATTTCTTCCTCGAACGTCATGGGCTTGTCCGGCGCTGCCTGTTCGGCTTGTGCCGGAGCATCCCCTTGGGCGGAGCGATCCGTGGCGGTGCCGGTGGTTTCGGCGGCGGTTTCTTCGGCTGCGGCCTTCTCCGCCGTATCTGCTTCGAGCGACTGCTCAGACGCCGCAGCCGCACGGAAGCTGGCTTCCGCTTCATCCACGGCGCCAAGCACCTGCCGCCCCGAGTCACTGACTTCCTGACGGGTTTCCTCGACCAAGGCGCGAAGCTTGGCGATTTCTGATTCCTGCGAGGTCAGCAGATTCTGCATGTCCTTGAGGTTGAATTCGCTGTCCATTTCGGCCTTGGCGTTGGCCACGAACCGTTTCACCTTGTAAACCCATGAACCCACGGTGCGCGCCAGTCCGGGCAGGCGCTCGGGCCCGACCACGAGGAGGGCGATCACGAGGATCAGGAAGATTTCCCAGATGCTGAGTCCGAACACGGTCTAGTCCCCGGTCGTCATGCGCGATGAAGCCACCAAGACTCAGCCCTGCTTGGGCGGGGTCGTGTCCGAATGTTCCTGGCGGGTGGCCGCTTCGCCCTCGATCACGCGGCCGGCGTCGGCATCCTTGTGCGCGATGGTTTCGGTGGCCTTGCCGGCGGCAGTGGCTTCATCCTTCTTCTCTTCGTCCTTGACGGCGCTCTTGAAGCCCTTGATGGCGCTGCCCAGGTCGGTGCCCAGGTTTTTCAGACGCTTGGTGCCGAACAGCAGCAGTACGATTGCCAGGATGACCAGCCAGTGCCAGATGCTAAAACTACCCATGATGTGCGCTCCTCAAAAAAAGTGAATCTATGAAGGGTTATTGGTCCGGCTTGCCTTTTCTTCAAGGCCGGACAGGCCAAAGCGCTGTGCCAGTTCATTCAGCACAGCCTGGTGCGATAGATTTGCGTCTGCCAACAATACCAGACAGTGGAACCACAAATCCGCCATTTCGGCGATGATTTCCCCGGACTGTCCGCCGACCGCCGCCAGCGCAACCTCGACGCCTTCCTCGCCGACCTTCTGTGCGATCTTTTTCCGGCCCTTGCCGAACAGTGACGCGACGTACGAACCACTGGGGTCCGCCTGCTTGCGCTGTTCGATCACTTGGGCCAGTTGCTGCAGGATGAGGGTGGCTTCGGTGGCCTGGTCGCGTTCAGCCATAGATTTCATCCGGGGATTTTAATACAGGGTCGGTGATCTGCCATTCATTATTATGGAGATGGCGGTAAAAACAGCTTTCCCGACCTGTGTGACAGGCAATGTGGCCGATCTGTTCAATGCACAGCAAAATGACGTCGCCGTCGCAGTCCAGTCGGATGTCGTGAACACGCTGAACATGGCCGCTCTGCTCGCCTTTGTGCCAGAGGCGGCCGCGGGATCGTGAGAAGTAGACGGCCTCGCCCGTGGCGACCGTCTGTTCGAGGGCGGCCCGATTCATCCAGGCGAACATCAGGATGCGACCGGTTTCATGATCCTGCGCGATCACCGGCACCAAACCGTCTGCGGTCCAGGTGATTTCGTCGATCCAGGCGGCGGGGGCGTCGGGCATGGCAGTGGTCATCAGGATGAAAAAGGAGGGCTAGTATAGCAGCGACGGCAGGCGACCGGGGGTGGTCCGGTCCGGCTTAAAGCCGGACCTCGATCCCGGCGGCCGCCATGTTGGCTTTCGCCTCGGCGATCCGGTAGGTGCCGAAGTGGAAGATGCTGGCGGCCAGAACGGCGTCGGCATGCCCTTCGAGAATCCCGGCGGTGAGATCGTCCAGGTTGCCGACGCCGCCGGAGGCGATGACCGGCACGGTCACGGCATCGGAAATGGCGCGGGTCAGCTGAAGGTCGAAGCCCTGCTTCGTACCGTCCCGGTCCATGCTGGTGACCAGCAGTTCGCCGGCGCCGAATTCGGCCATGCGCGCGGCCCATTCGACGGCGTCGAGGCCAGTAGGCTTGCGCCCGCCGTGGGTGAAGATTTCCCAGCGCAGCGGTTCGCCCAGGGCGGAAACGCGCCGGGCATCGATGGCGACGACCAGGCACTGCGCGCCGATCGAATCGGCGATCTCCTTGACGAGCGCCGGGTTGTGCACGGCCGCGGTGTTGATCGAGACCTTGTCGGCGCCGGCGTTCAGCAATCGCCGCACATCGGCCAGTGCGCGAATTCCGCCGCCGACCGTCAGCGGAATGAACACCTCTTCGGCCACCTGCTCGACCACGTGGCGCATGGTGTCGCGTCCCTCGTGGGAGGCGGAGATGTCCAGGAAGGTCAGTTCGTCCGCCCCTTCGTCGTTGTAGCGGCGTGCCGCCTCGACGGGGTCGCCCGCGTCGCGCAGGGATTCGAATTGCACGCCCTTGACGACGCGGCCCTCGGCAACGTCGAGACAGGGGATGATCCGTTTGGCGAGGGTCATGGGCTCGGGCTCATTCCGTGAAGGGCGGGATGCCGCAGCGTTCGTCGACGCGCGCCTGGGCCACGCCGAGATCGATGCCGCCCTCATACAGGGCGCGTCCGATGATGGCGCCTGCGACGCCGTCTTCCGCCGCATCGATCAGGCGGTCGATGTCGTTCATGTCGGTCATGCCGCCCGAGGCGATGATCGGGATGCGCACGGCACGCGCCAGTTCTCGGGTGGCCGCCATGTTGGCGCCCTGCATCATGCCGTCACGGGCGATGTCCGTGAAGATGATGGAAGATACGCCGTCCTGCTCGAAGCGGCTCGCCAGGTCGATCACGTCGTGGTTGGAGATTTTCGCCCAGCCGTCGACGGCAACCTTACCGTCCTTGGCGTCCAGACCGACGATGATGTGTCCGGGGAAGGACAGGCAGATATCCGAGACGAAGTGCGGATCGGAGACGGCCTTGGTGCCGATGATGACGTAGGAAACGCCCATCTCCAGGTATTGTTCGATGGTCTCTTCGTCCCGGATGCCGCCGCCGACCTGGATGGGCAGTTCGGGGAAGGCTTCGCAGATGGCTGCAATGCTGGCCCGGTTGCGCGGGCTACCGGCGAACGCGCCGTCGAGATCCACGAGGTGCAGGCGACGTGCGCCGGCATCTACCCAGCGTTTGGCCATGGCCAGCGGATCGTCGGAGAAAACCGTGTTGTCGTCCATCCGGCCCTGCTTCAAGCGAACGCAGGCGCCTTCTTTCAAGTCAATTGCGGGAATCAGTAACATAAGTCGCGTCCTCGATACGCGGATGTTTGCAGCGGGCTGGGGCTAGTCGGCCTGGCCATTCCAGCGGGTAAAGTTTTTCAGGAGCGTGAGTCCGTCGGCCGCACTTTTCTCGGGGTGGGCCTGGATGGCGAAGACCGAGCCCTGGGCCAATGCCGAGGCGTAGGTCATGCCGTATTCCGTGCTCCCGACGACCAGCGCGGTGTCGCTCGGTCGACAGTAATAGCTGTGCACGAAGTAGAAACGCGCGTCATCCGCGATGCCATGCCACAAGGGGTGCGGGTGCGCCTGGCGAATGCCGTTCCAGCCCATCTGCGGGATCTTGAGCGCGAGGCCATTGCCATCATGCATCGCCGGAAAGCGTTGCACCTCGCCCTCGAACCAGTTCAGCAGGTGAACGCCGTTGTTTTCCTCGCTGTGCGTGAGCATGACCTGCATGCCCATGCAGATCCCGAGGAAGGGGCGGGTTCGGGCAGCTTCGGCCAACGGGGCGATGAGCCCCCGGCCATTCAGGGCGGCCATGCAGTCGGCCGCAGCGCCCTGGCCCGGAAAGACGACGCGGTCCGCGTCGAGAATCTGTTGGGCGTCATCGGTCACCCGGACCTCGGTGCCCGTGGGCGCGACGTGCTCCACGGCCTTGGCCACCGAGCGCAGGTTGCCCATGCCGTAATCGACGACAGCAATCATCTCCGCCACGGTTACAGTGCGCCTTTGGTGGAGGGGATCTGGTTGGCCTGTCGCTCGTCGGGACTGATCGCCATGCGCAGTGCCCGGCCGAACGCCTTGAAGATCGTTTCGGCCTGGTGGTGGGCATTGTCGCCGCGCAGATTGTCGATGTGCAGCGTCATGCCGGCATGATTGACGAGCCCGCGGAAGAACTCCTCGACGAGCTGGGTCTCGAAGCGGCCGATCGTCGCCCGCGTGAAATCGCAGGAAAACACGAGGCCCGGTCGGCCGGAGAGGTCGATCACCACGCGGGACAGCGCCTCGTCCAGCGGGACATAGGCATGGCCATATCGCGTGATGCCGCGCTTGTCGCCGAGCGCCTTGGCCAGCGCCTGACCGAACACGATCCCGCAGTCCTCGACGGTGTGGTGATCGTCGATGTGCAGGTCGCCCTGAGCGGTCAGGGAAACGTCGATCAGGCCATGCCGACTGATCTGGTCGAGCATGTGCTCGAAGAAGGGGACGCCTGTGCTGAGCTCGGCGCGCCCGGAGCCGTCGAGATTCAACGAGAGATCGATCTGGGTTTCCGCGGTGTGGCGGGTCACTGTCGAGGTGCGAGCGGACATCATGTGCGTCATCTGTGCGAGTCGAAAAAAGAGACGGGAAGCATACAACGGACGGTGATGCCCCGTCAGCAATTCCTGCAAAATTTGCGGGCACGCTCTTGACGGACGAGGCCAAATCGCGTTTAATTCGCGGCCTTGCACGGCCAGGTAGCTCAGTTGGTAGAGCAGCGGATTGAAAATCCGCGTGTCGGGGGTTCGATTCCCTCCCTGGCCACCAATATTTTCATGTTTTCACTGGTTTGTGCTTGAAAATCAGTATCCTGAAAGGCCCGGAATTGCGCTGTGCGTGATCCCGGGCTTTTTGTTTGATGCGCCGGAGGCTCCCTTCCTTGTTTGATCACGGGGCGGCGATGAGACGGCGCTTACCTAACCCGGTCATAACCCGTACCGATCCGGCTGTTCCACAATCCCCGCGTGCGACGTAGACTGCCCCATGCGGGGGCGTTCTCAAACTTTTCACCCCGTTCCGCGCAGTTACCGGGATTTTTTCGGCTCTCTGTTCTAGATTTCTAGAGAAAGCGCGTGGTTTTTTATCCGCGTTTTCCACGCTCGGTTTGGTTAGCATCCTGTTCATCGTACGCCACTTAGACCGCCAGACAGGACGATACGCACGGAGAGCCCATGTTCACACTGGACAATGCCACACCCCGCATCTTCATCGTGGACGACGACGCCAGTCAGATCGTTCTGCTGAACGAGACGCTCAAGTCGCTTGGTCAGGTGCTGTTCGAGCAGGATAGCCGTGCCGCTTTCGACCGGATCCGGGAAACACGGCCCGACGTGGTCTTGCTGGATATCGAAATGCCGGAGCTCAACGGCTTCGAGGTTCTGGAGCAGCTGAAGGCGGATGAGCAGACCCGGCATCTGCCGGTGATGTTCATCACGGGGCACGACACGGTCGAGGAACAATTGCGCTGCCTTCGAGCCGGTGCGGTCGATTTCATCGTCAAGCCGCTGCAGCCCGAAGTGGTCGCAGTGCGTGTTCGCACCCATCTGACATTGCGTGCGCGAGAACGTCGGCTGAACGACTTGTACCGGCATGCACGGGTGACGCTGGCTTCGATCGGCGATGCGGTCATCACGACGAATGTGACCGGGGAGGTCACTTTCATGAATCCGATGGCAGAATCCTTGACGGGGATCAATCTGGACAAGGCCAAGGGTCGGTCGATCGAGGAAATCATGCCCTTGCGCATCGGGGAGAATGGTCCCCTGCATGTCAATCCGATTCGTCTGGCCATCGAGGGACGACGCATGGTCGGCATGGCGCTCAACTGCCAAATGCAGCGGCAGACTGGGCATTGGGTTCCTGTGGAAGACAGCGCTGCCCCGCTGATTTCCGAAACGGACGAGGTGATCGGTTCGGTGATCGTGTTTCACGAAATGGACGAAGCGCGCGCCATGATGCTGAAGATGACCCATACCCTGCAATACGATCAACTGACCAATCTGCCCAATCGCTTTCTGTTTCTCGATTACCTGAAGACAGAGATTGCGCGCAGTCAGAAAAACGAGGAAAAGCTGGGGCTGATCGCCCTCGATATCAATCAGTTCAAGCTGATTAATGAGGAACTCGGCTTCGATTTCGGGGACGCGCTGCTGCAGAAGGTGGCCAAGCGAATCCAGGGTCAGCTCCATCAGCATGAAGTCCTCAGCCGTCATCACTCAGACCAGTTCATGGTCATGGTGCCTGAGACGGTTCAGCCCAGTGATCTTGCCGTGCTGGCCGAGGCCATCAAGGACAGCGTGATGCAGCTGGCCCAGCTGCACACGGAGCTCAACAATTTTTCCGTCTGCCTGGGGATCAGCGTGTTTCCGGACGATGCCGCCGATCCCGAGACCCTGCTGCTACATGCCGATGAGGCGGTGTATCGCGCCAAGCACGAATCCGCGCTGGGCGGTGTCTGCTTCTTTTCGGAGGAGATGGAGTCCGGGTTCACCTCCCGACGCCTGTGCTTCACGCGGATCAAGAGTGCAATCGCCAATCAGGGCGTCGTCGTGCTGTATCAGCCCCAGATCAATCCCGTTTCCGGGGACGTGGAAGCCGTCGAGGCGCTGATGCGACTGCGCGACGACGATGGACAGCTGGTTTCTCCCGTGCAGTTCATCGGTCTGGCAGAGGAAACCCGGTTGATCATTCCGCTGGGTGAACAGATGATCCGGATTGCCCTCGATCAGCTCGGACGATGGTGCGATGATGGGTTGCACATCCGCATGTGCATCAATATCTCGCCCGTCCAGTTTCTCGATGCGCATTTCCTCGCCGCCATACTCAAAGCCATCGAGGCGTGCGGCGTGGACCCCAAACTGGTCGAGCTGGAGGTGACGGAAAGCCTGATGATGAAACATCTGGACAGCGTGCGGTCCGACATGCAGAAGCTGCGGGCCCTGGGCGTTTCGATCTCGATCGACGATTTCGGAACCGGTTTCTCTTCCCTGAGCTACCTCAGAGAGCTGCCCGTCGACGTATTGAAAATCGACAAGGCCTTCGTCGATCCCTTGCGCGGGGATCCGTCCGATGACGTTCTGGTGCGGACTGTGGCGACGCTGGCCAAGAGTATCGGCGTGCTGTCTGTGGCCGAGGGCGTGGAGACGGAGGAACAGGCCCGGCATCTGAAAGACCTGGGCGTTTCGTTGCTTCAGGGCTACCACTTCTCCCGGCCCGTGCCTGCCGATCAACTCAATACCCGGTATTCGCTATGAAGTACGGTTTGACGAAAATGCGTCGCATCTCCGCATGGCTGCCGTTGTTCCTCGGCCTTGTGTTTACGTTTGCAACGGCGTGGTTGGCTCATTTGTACAACCAGCACGTGTTGCTCACTTATACCAATACGCTGGCCGACGAGGCCGCCAATCAGATCAAAGCGCGTTTCAACATTTATGAATATGGCTTGCGGGCTACGCGCGGGGCTGTCATCACGGCGGGCGTGAATCGAATTACCCGGAATGAGTTCGAGCGATACATCAACAGCCGTGATTTGGCGCGCGAGTTTCCCGGGGCGTTGGGATATGG
Organism: Halothiobacillus diazotrophicus; assembly: GCF_001663815.1. NCBI lineage: Bacteria > Pseudomonadati > Pseudomonadota > Gammaproteobacteria > Chromatiales > Halothiobacillaceae > Halothiobacillus > Halothiobacillus diazotrophicus. The sequence continues at coordinate 1,736,233 of NZ_CP016027.1, read as the reverse complement.
CTTTATCCGTCGCGTGCCCGAGCAGCAGGAGGCGGCCTTTCTTGCGCAGGCGCGGGCAGATGGCGCACCGAATTTCCAGATTCGCAGTCTGAAACCGCACTCGGGCGATCGTTTCGTCATCCAGTACATATACCCGGTCAAGGAGAATGCGCAGGCCGTTGGGCTCGACATCGCTTCGGAAGCGAGTCGTCGCACGGCCGCATTGGCGGCAGCACGGGATGACGAGTCGCATCTCACCGAGCCCATTACCCTCGTTCAAGCCGATAACAAGCCGCGTCGCGGTTTTCTGATCCTGCTCCCGGTCTACCCCGGTCCGGTACCGAAGACCCCCGAAGCGCGCGAGCAGGACGTGGCCGGCTGGGTATATGCCCCACTGGTCGTGGATGACGTATTGGCCGATTTGGGCTCCGTGATGACGCAGGCGGGTATCACGCTAACCGACCCGGATGAAAATAAGCCATTTTATCGATCATTGCCCGCCAATGCCCCGGGCTTGTTGGGCGTTCAGGTCGTTCGACCGGTCGATGTCATGGGGCAGCATTGGGAGTTGCGTATTGAGACGCGTGCTGCAGCGGCCAACCATCTTAAATTGATGCCGGTTGGATGGATCATTTTTTTGGGCCTGGGGCTGACGGGTTTGTTGATATGGCTCAGTCAGGTCGTATTTGGCATTGAGCTGAGCGCTGATTCTGACGCGGATGCCGATGCGCCGCCGCCAACCGGTATGGCCAGCATCCGTGCATTTCTGCGCAGCGCGCTGGTCCGACGAAGTTGGCCGCCAGTCGTGCTGTTGCTGTTGTTCGTATTCCTGTGGCTGAGCGTGCGTCTGGTACAGCAGCAACTGCAGGCTGTGCGCGATGACCTCGGCCAGTCCACTACCTCGGCCTACGATCTGCTTGATCAGTCTGCGGCTCGCTATCGACATGACGTGCGTTTCTTGGCCAACACGCCCCCGGTTTCCGGTTTGGCGCGCACGCTGGGTATGGCGTCCGCCAGCAAGGATCACGCGGCTTCTGAGGAGTGGAAGGCGCGATTGGCGGGTATTTTCCAGGCTTACATGTTGGCCAATCCCGCCGTGTATCAGGTGCGACTGATTGAGGCGCGCGGCAATCTTCAGGAATGGGTGAAGGTCAAGCGCGTTGGCAAGGACATCGACATTCTCGACGATTCGATGTTTCAGGATTCGGCGCTGGCCCCCTACATTGCCAATACGCTGAAGGTGGGCGCCCGACATGTCTATGTGTCGCCCATTAACTTGAATCGGGAGCAGGGCGCGATCGAACGACCGCATCAACCGGTCTGGCGATTTGCCACCCCTGTCTTCCGCACTGATGGGCAACCGTTCGCCGTCGTTATCATCAACGTCAATGCCAAGCGATTGCTGGCCGATGTGGCGAATGCCTCGCCCAAGGGAACCGAGCTGTACATTACGAACCAGACAGGCGATTTTCTGCTCAATCCGGACCCTTCGCTCACTTTCGGTTTCGATTTGGGACACCCCTATCGTTGGACGGATGAATTCAAGCAGCGTGACAACACGCTGGGGCTGGATATCGACGGCCAGAGTCGTTGGGCGGGGCCGGAGGGCGGAGTGTGGGTCCGTCAAACCCGATTTTTCCCTGACGATCTGCAAAAATCCGATGCGTTGCGCATTTTTTCCGTGAAGCCGCAGTTTCCCGTCTATCGGACCCTGATTCTGCAGATTCTGGGATTGGTCTTGTCCCTGTTGGCACTGGCTGTAATTGCCGCCGTTATCGAGTACCAATTGTGGGTGTCCGCGCAGCGACGACTGTGGGATACCCGGCAAGCGCAACGGGAGATCCAACGTAACCAGGAAAGCGCCTTATTCAAGGTATTGCTGGATTCAGCGCCGGAAGCGGCATTGATCGTGGACGAGCAGGGCGTCATCCAGTTCGTCAATACGCAGGCAGAACAGCTTTTCGGTTACGCCCGCGAAGAACTGACCGGCATGGTGATCCACCAGTTGGTACCCGAACGTTATGCCCCCCATCATCCGGATCACGTTCGACAATACTTCTCGCAACCTAAAGTGCTGACACTGGGTGGCGATCAGGGTGTGCAGTGTCGTCGGCGCGATGGCAGGGAGTTTCCGGCGGAGATTTCCCTCGGTCCCGTGGCGTTGCCCGATCGCATGCTGGTCTATGCCGCGATTCGCGATATCAGCGAACGCCTGGCGATCCGGGCACAGCTCCATGACGCCCTGCATCTGGCCGAGCAGGCCAATGAAGCCAAGAGCGCGTTTCTTGCCAATACCAGCCACGAGATCCGCACGCCGCTCAATGCGATTATCGGTTTCACGCATCTGCTGGCCGACGAACCACTGACCGAGGCGGAACGGCGTCTGGTGGAGAAGATTCAGCTCTCCGGCCGCACGCTGCTGGGCATCGTCAACGACGTGCTGGATCTCTCGAAGATCGAGGCGGAGGAAATGGCCCTCGAGCAGGTGCCGATCGACTTGCCCGAGTGGCTCGAGGCGGTGGCCGGCGTGTTCGCGCCCCAGGCCGAGGCGAAGCAGTTGCGTTTCGCGCTGGATCTGGACCGTGACCTGCCGGTCTGGGTCAGCACCGATCCCACGCGACTGCATCAGATCATGCTGAATCTGCTCGGCAATGCCCTGAAGTTTACCGAGACCGGTGAGATCGTTCTGCGCGCCGAGGTACGAACCCCGTCGACGCCTCAACCTGACCACGTATGGCTGCGCTTTACGGTGTCGGATACCGGGATCGGGATGTCCCCGGACGTCCAGTCCCGTTTGTTCCAGGCTTTCACGCAGGCGGATAGCAGTACGTCCCGCCGTTATGGTGGTACGGGGTTGGGCCTGTCCATCGTACGCAAGTTGGTCGAATTGATGGGTGGCGTGGTTGGAGTCTCAAGTCGCGAGGATGCGGGAAGCCAGTTCTGGGCGGATATTCCCATGGGGATTCCCCGTGCCGAGGAGGTGGCCGGTCAGGACGAACATAACACCGCAATCTATGTTTTGATTGCCGAGGACCATCCTGCGGATGCCCGGCAGATGCAGCAACTCGCCATTACCCTGGGCTGGCGTGCTCAGGTCGTGCACGATGGTGCCGAATTGGTCGACGCATACATGAAACGTGTCAACAGCGGGTTGCGTCCGCCGGATGCGCTGATCGTCGACTGGCATATGCCGCGCATGGATGGGCTTTCGGCCATCGCTGCCCTGGCAGAGGAAGTCGGTCGGGAGCGACTGCCCGCCGTGCTAATGGTCTCCGCCAGTGACATCGATCAGATCGAGCTCTTGGACGACCAACACCTGTCGCATCGTTTTCTACATAAACCGGTCAATGCTTCCAGCCTGTTTGCCGCCGTCAACGAGATCGTGACTGAGCAGACGGGGAATACCCGCCGCGTGTTGGAGGCCACCCGGACCGAGTCGCTGAAGGCCCGCTGGTTGCCGGGCGTTCGCGTGCTGGTGGTCGACGACAGCGCCATCAATCTCGAGGTCGTCACGCAGATTCTGGTGCGCAATGGCGCCATCGTCGACACGGCCAACAGTGGGTATGCCGCCCTCGACCGACTCAAGGAAGCATCCGATAACTACGATGTCGTGCTGATGGATGTCCAGATGCCCGGTATGGACGGCCTGGAGGCGACCCGTCTGATTCGCGGACAGCTGGCACTGACCCAGATCCCCGTTCTGGCGCTGACCGCCGGGGCATTGGTCGAGGAACGGCGGCGCGCTCTTGGGGCGGGCATGAACGATTTTCTGACCAAGCCGATTGACCCCAACCAGCTGATCAACCGGTTGCGTTCTGCCGTGGAGCATTATCGCGGGCAGAAGCTGGCCATCGAGGATCTCCCCGCCGATGAGGCGAACGACCACGATGAGGCCGAAGGCACGACCAATTGGCCGCGGATTCCGGGGATCGATGGGGCAGAATCCAAGCGTCTGCTGCTGGGCGACGAGCAACTCTTTCTTGGGACGCTGGACCGCCTGCTGCAGGAGCATGCCAATCTCATGACGCCGCCGGCGCCCACGATCGATCGGGCCGAGGCGTCCGAGCAGCGCCGTGCCCTGGCGGCCCAGATGCACAATCTGAAAAGTGCCACGGGCATGGTGGGGGCGGCGGACTTGCACCGCCAGGCGGCGGCCCTCGAGCAGGCCTTGCGCGCCGGGGATCAACCGATCCACGCGCAGATGACGGTTCTTGCCGAAGGACTGAAGCAACTCCAGCAGGACAGCATGGCCGTACTCGCTTCTTGGCATGACGCGCGGGCGGCGGCGACCGCACCGGACGGCACAGCGCAGATACCGCTGACAACCGAGCAGGTGCAACACTTGCTCGATCTGCTGGCGCATCAGGACATGGCGGCATTCGAATTCGCGTCGCGGGAAGGGGGGGCTTTGCGGGCCACTCTCGGCGCCGAGGCCTATCCGCGATTCGACGCCAGCCTCAGAAAGCTCGACTTCAAGACCGCGCAGGATCTTCTGTCCGCCCGCATGTCTCTGGATCGGTGACCCCCCTTCATTCATCGATCCTTAAGCGTGGCAGGTCCGGCTACGTACCTGTGGGTTCCTTTCGTGTGTTCGTGCCTGCCAACGTTTCCCCCGCTTGTCAGACATGTCAGTGTGACCTGACGATGATCGGGCATAAGGGGGCCTCCACAGGGGGCCTATCTTCGCGTTCTGATTAACGCAGCGCGATCTCATCCTAATCTTCCCGAGTTCCTGCGCCTGCCCGACGCGCTGAGTGCCGGTGCGAATTGAGTGCGATGCATGTCTTATTGGCTGCTTACTCGACGCGGGTTCTTCGCTCCTATCTGCAATGGCCTGTCTCCATTCGCTTGTCTCCATTGACCCATTTCCAATGAGCTGTCTTCCAACCTCTGCCCATTCAGGCCTGGGAGATTGTCTTCTTCGATGACCGCATCCCCCATTTGGGGGATGCGGTTCTGTCCAGGCGACAGTAGGTTTTGGGTGGATAAAAAAACCGTATCCCGGACTCGGACGGCGGCTAGGAAACGACAACAAAACGACGACAAACGAAAAGAGGTTCATCATGAAACGGAGCACCCAATTCCTATGCGTTGCATTCCTGGCGACGCTGCTCGCCGCATGTGGCGGCTCAGGCGGCGGAAGTACGACGGCAACCAACCCGACGCCGAACGTCAGTCAATCCACCACGGTCAGTGGCACAGCCGCCGCGGGCGCCGCGCTTAGCGGGGTTGTCGAGGTCAAGGGGGCCAATGGCAAGTCCGTCACGGCGCCGATCGATGCCAACGGGCATTTTTCGGTCGACACGACGGGGCTGACCGCACCGATGATCCTGCAGGCGCGCGGTGTGGCGGGCGGTCACGCCTATGTCCTCTCTTCGGTGGCGACTCAGGGCGACCTGGGCGGTACGGTCAATATCACGCCGCTGACGGATCTCGTCGTCAGTAATGTCGTGGGGGACGATAGCGCGGCGTTTTTTGCCTCGCCCGATTTTTCCCGGCTCGTCGCCGATGCGATCAAATCTGCCGTGACCCAGCTGATCGGTCGCCTGGGTCCGCTGTTGACGGCATCCGGCCTGCCGAGCGACGTGGATGTGCTGCATGCGCCATTCACGGCCGATCACTCGGGCATGGACTCCCTGCTCGACCTGATCGAGGTCAAGGTGGATGCGAGCGCGAATACGGCCACCATCAGCTACCGGTTGGGCGGCACCGTGACCCCCATCACCGACGACTTCAGCAATCCGGCCGATAATACCGTCCTGGATGTTCCGTCCGATACGGCTACGTCCATCGATGCCTTGGGCGCGATCGCAACGCGGATCCGGGACTTCAATGCCCTGTTCGCCAACGGCATTCCGACCAGTGCCCAGGTGGGGGCGTACTTCGATGCCGGCTTTCTCATGAACGGTACCGACAAGGCGGCCATCATCACCTATTTCACCAGTGCGGACCCGACCATCAAGGCGGATGCCGATAAGTCGCGTCAGGCGCTCGAGGCGTTCACGCTGGTCAGTCTGGATACGGCGGCATCTCCGCAGACCGCCACGATTCGCTTCGGCGCCAACACCATGAACCTGTCCAATGACGGCACGGGCTGGATGCTTCTCGGCAACGGGGCGAACTGGGATACGCACGTCAATGGCGAAAGCCAGCTGTATCAATCCACCGGCACCGTCTATTCGGAGCTGAATCTCAACGTCCATGACAATGGCAACAAGTTTCAGGCCGGCGATTACTTCATCGTGACCGGGCCCGGCTTGCCGGCGAAGGGCGTGGTGTTGGTACAGTACGATTTCAACAGCTTCGCCAACAAGGCGTCGAATGACTACATGATCTACGGCTATCCGGTCACGGATGCCGTGGCGAAAACCATCGCCGATGGTTCCGCGTATACCTTCACGCGCTATCACGATGTCAATGGCGACACGAACATCTATGCCACGAGCAACCCGCGAGTCACCGTCAGCGACGCAGCGACGCTCGCCGGTACGGCGGACGACCTGATGGTGGACAACGCAACCGGCACGCTGATCAAGCGCCCGTTGCTGTCCACCGAAACGGCCTATTTCCCCGTGGTGACGGCCCCGACCCAGACGGACCTCGGCAATTTCGTCTACGGCACGCTGGACGTGTCCTGGACCTTGCCGGACGGCGCGACCAACGATGACGTGACCTTCGATCGCAATCTGGCTGACGGTTCCTACGATCGGGCGGTGGATGTCAGCGTCGCCAGCGATGCGCGATCCGTCACGTTGAATGTCCCGACGGCCAACAGCGCCGCCACGAAGCAGTCCGTGCTCGTCTTCGCGACGGATATGTTCGGACGGACAGTCGCCGGTGTGCAGGATGTGATCCCCGGCGGCTCGGGCGGCACGCCGACCCCGACGCCGAGCGGCAACAGTAGTGTCCTGGGTGCCTGGCGCAGCGTGAATGGTGCCAACTTCCAGTATCTGATCCTGTTCACGGATGGCACGTTCGCGTATGCCGAGAACGACACCAGCGTGACGGAACCGCAGAACGGCCTGGAAGTCGGCACCTACACCTACGATGCGACCACCGGTGGCGTGACCCTGAATGTCACCTACGACGACAACACCACGACCTCGGGGGCATCGTCGGGGGCCGGCAGCATCGGCACGCCGTCCCATGACACGCTTCAGGTGAACAACGGCGTCATGACCGTGACCCTGTCGAACGGTTCATCGTTCACTCTCTCCGCCGTGGACTTCAGTACAGCAAATGCCTATCAGGGGATCTGGCGGCTGGACGGTGCGCAAGGCGCCGGTTCGTTCGAGTATCTGGCCATCTTCCCGGACGGAACGCTTCTGTACGCGGAGAACGATCCGAGATATACCGCGCCGGATAACGGCCTGGAGGTCGGCACGTACACGCTCGATACCGCGACCGGCAGCTTGGCCGTCAACCTGAGCTACGACGATAACGGCGATGCGAACAATTCATCGGGTATCGGGTCGATCGGTACGACGTCCCAATTCACCCTCGGCCTGTCGAACAGCAACAATACGCTGGCGGTGAGCAGTGGCGGTACGGTGCTTCTGACGTTCACGCGGGCTTTCTAAGGGGCACGCGTCGTCAGGCGCCAGCGGGATGGACGATCGGGAGGTCGTCCATCCCTTTTTATTGCGCGTGTTTCATTGCGTGCGCTGTCTTGAGCAAGCGAAAGTTCGGGCGGGTTAGCGGTTGAGGCTCAGCGTGGCGGGCCCGCCGAGCACCAACCGGACGAGTTCGGATTGACGGCTGATGCCCGTTTTGCCGAAGGTGGCCTTGAGTTGGGCGCGGAGGGTGTGCTTGCTCAGCTGGTACCGGTCCGAAATTTCGTCCAGGGTCCTGCCCAGGGCCAGTTCCCGGGCGAGGCGGGCTTCTGCCTTGGTGAGTCCGTAGAGGATGCTCAGGATTTCCGGTGAAACATGTTGCTCCTGCAGAGGGTCACTGATGAAGACGACGGCGGTCGCCTGCTCGTTGTCCCGTCCGAACACGGATTGCCCGGCATTCAGGGGGGCGACCATGATCGAAAGCGGTAACGTGGATCGCGCGCGTTCGACGGAAAGGGCGCCGCCGCTGTAGCTCTTGCCATTTTCGTGCCCCGTTGCCTGCTGGATGAGGTGGCGAAGCACCTGTGTCGTTTGGGGGGCGCCGGTCGAAATCCCCTCGGCGCGAATGAGAATGCCGCCATCCTTACGACTCATGTCTTCGGCCTGGCGATTCACGACCACGGGCTTTCCATCGCTATCCACAAGCACCACGCCGAAGGGGATATGGTCAAACGCGTGTTGACTGGCCATTTGCTGGGCCTTGATCTGCTGGATGTGGCGGCTGATTTGAAAGGCTCGATGCAAATGGGGCATCAAGCGCGACATCAGTTGCTTGTCTTCCGGGCCGAACGTGGGCTCTCCCAAGGGGCGGTGCACGCCGATGCGGGCGTTGCAGCTCGGGGTTTTCATGAAGTAGCCGCCGAGCAGGTCATTGATGCCCCACCGTCGGCCGAAATCCTGGAAGTACTCGGAGTTTTGGTAGTCCCTGTCTTGGATGAATTCGGATCGGGCGATGACCGTCCCTTGGTCGGCGTCTTCCAGAATGGGAATGGAGATATCCGTCTGGTAGTAGTAGTCGAGATACTGCTGGGTGAACGTATCATCGTAGCCGTGTGACGCGCTGAAACTGGGATAGTGGGAATGGGCGTCCAGAAGCCGGAGTGAGGCGCCATGACCCCGAAAGGCCTCCGTGAGGCGTTCGAGAAATGCGCGCCACAGCGCGGGATCGTTGGCGGCGTCGTAGATGGCGCACACGAGCGTGTCGTAGGTGTCCAGATCGACCGTATCCTTGCCCACATCAGTCACCCTTCCGTTGATCCATGAGCGGCTCCAGGATCGTGCCCATGTGCTTGAACGGCGAGTAATGTCCCTCGCTTTCCAGGAACCGGGCATGACAGCAGGGCAGGATTTCGGCCAGATAATGCCCCATGGCGGGTCCCGCATTTTGATCCAGGGTACCGTGCCAGAGGTGGACGGGCTGCTGGACCCGGCGGAGGTCGAAACCCCAGGGCGAGGCGATCAGATGCAGGTCCCAGGCCGTGGCTTGGGCGTCCTGGCACAGGGCTTCGGTGAAATCGGTCAGGAGTCGATCACGGAGCACCGGGTCGGCAAAGGCGGCACGATCCGGTTCCGGTGCGCCCGAGGCCAGTACCTGCAGTACCCCTTCGGGTGCAGCCGCAAGGGGCGCAAAGTGTTGCGCCAGGGCATCCGGCGCCTTGGCGGCCAGCGCGTACATGTCGCGAAGTGCGGGGGGAACGGCATCGTGCATGCCGGGGGTATCCAGGGGCGCCACGCAACCGAGCAGCCCTACCGCAGTGACGCGTTCCGGCAGTTGGTGGGCGCAGGCCAGGGCAAAACTGCCGCCACCGGAAAAACCGAATACGTGAAACTGCGCCAGATTCAGGCTGTCCGCCAATTGGGCGACGTCGTCCGGCCAGTCCAGGATTCGACGGTGCGCAAGCGGGTCCGAAAGACCATAGCCCGGTCGATCGGGCACAATCAGGCGGACGCCTTGCGCCGTCAGACTGGCTTCGTCGAACAGAAGCTCCTTGCGCGAGCCCGGTATGCCATGGAAGTAGAACAGCGGTCTGCCTGTCGTATCCCCATATTCGGCATAGCCCAAGCGCCGTCCATCCCGAAGCGGGAATAGTTGGTTAGCACGATCTTTCATGACTGCTTGTAATGGTTTTATGGCTGGGCGCACACGACCGGGCGGTACGGTCGAGGCGATACGGCTCCGTTTTTTATTGTTGCCCAGTGTCGGTAGTGGGGTCAATTATCACGACGACTATCGGCTTCGAGCCGTTCGTGGGGCCCAGTCAGGGCCCCTATCCCGGGCGGCGGCGTGTGGATGATCCGGGGAAGGACTACTCGATGAGCCAGAAGTGGGAAAGCGGGGGGAGTTCCAGGGTGTCTCCGGCCACTTCGAGCAGCGATCCCGTGCACAGGTCTTTCATGTTTTCCTGGAGGAAATAGCCGTGCGCCCGCAAGTTGTCGATGGAGAGGCGCTGTGGGGCATCGTTGAGATTGCAGATGACGAGCACGTGGTCGTTGAAGTTGTAGGGGTCACTGCGCGTGAAGATCAGCAGGTTCGGGTTGTCCACCGAGAGTAGCTGGCGGTTGTCGAAGTCCGCAAAGGCCTTGACCTCCTTGCGCAGCGCGATCATCCGTTGCAGGGCACTGAAGATGCGCTGCTCCACCGTACCCTGTTCATGACGGCGACTGGCCTTGTTCCAGTCGAAATGGGATCGGTTCATCCATCGGTTGTCGTCGGCCTTGGCCGGATCGGCCAGATAGGCGAGGCTGTTCAGCGTACCGATGGCGTCGCCGTAGTACAGCAGCGGGATGCCGCCGAAGGACAGGATCACGCTGTGCAGCAGCACGATGGTCTTGATGGCATTGGTGATCGCCGCCTCGTTGCGGCTTTCGAGCGCGCTTTCGAGGCCAACGAGGGAGGCCAGCGAGCCGGAGATGCGCGAGTCGCCGGTCTTCGGGTTTTCGCCGAAGGGCAGTCCGCGCGCGGGTGAATAGGGAAATCGCCCCGTGAAGTAATCGATCAGGAAGCGTCGGTGCGGGGCCGGATCGTAGCCGGAGGCGATGATGTCGCTGTCGCCGAAACCGAGACCGATGTCGTCGTGGCAGCGGACGTAGTTGAGCCAGGTCGCACGCTCGAGCTTGTGCGGCAGACTCTTGATGCCCTGATTGAGCAGGACGGCGTTTTTTGTTGCCACCGCATCCCAGAGCAGGGCCATCAGGGTGGCGTTGTAGGCGATCTCGCATTCCTTGGCGTTGATCGCATCCTCGCCGAAATACTTGGCGATCTCGCCCGGCGCGACGATGGCCTCGGCGATAAAGAGCACGCCGGGCGCCGTGACCTGGCAGCAGTCCTTCATCAGTTGCAGCAGCAGATGCGCCTCCCGCTCGTTCTGGCAGACGCTGCCGATCTTTTTCCAGAGGAAGGCGACGGCGTCCAGACGCAGGATGTCGGCGCCCTTGTTCGCCCAGTACAGGATGATGTCGATCATCTCGATCAACACGGCCGGGTTGTGGTAGTTCAGGTCCCACTGGTAGGTGTTGAACACCGTCATCACCCATTTGCCCATTTCCTCGTCCCAGGTGAAGTTGCCGGGCGCGGTTTCCGGGAAGATCTCCGGCATGGTCTGTTCGTAGATGTCGGGGATTTCCCGGTCGTCGAACACGAAGTAGTAGTCCTGGTACTTCTTGTCGCCGGCGCGTGCCAGTTGCGCCCATTCGTGTTCGTCCGAGGTGTGGTTGACGACGACGTCGAGCACCAGCAGCATGTCGCGGCGCCGCAGGGCCGAGGCCAGGGAAGTCACGTCGCGCAGGGTGCCGAAGTGGGGGTCGATGCGTCGGAAATCGCGAACCGCATAGCCGCCGTCGCTCCGGTCCGGCGGGCAGTCGAGCATGGGCATCACGTGCAGCAGGTTGATGCCCAGCTCCTGCAGATAGGGGAGATGGGTGCGCAGGCCTTTCAGATCGCCTGCAAAGCGATCGCAGTACAGCGCCATGCCGACCCATTCCTGATTCAGGAACCAGTTGTAGTCGCGTTCACGGGCCAGATCGGATTTGCGCAGGGTGGGCGAGCGTTCGATATACCGCAGGACGAGGGTCTCGACCAGCCGTTTCATCTGTTTCTTGAAATCCGGACGCTCGCCGTAGAGCCGGTGAAACAGGGAGTAGATCGCATAGAAATTCGCGCCCAGCCGCGTGTAGAAGTGACGGAGGTGCGCGTTGCCGATCTCGGGTTTCAGTTCAAGCAGGATTTCGTTCAGCAAGGCATGGGAGGCTTGTTCGTACATACGTCCTCTCTGGTTAAACGTGCTGCGGTGCCTGATGCCCAGCGACGGCGTGCAGGAGCGACCCGTGGGCGGAACGTCTTATTATTCTTGTCCTTCCTTGGGCTCCTGTCCATGCACTTTGTTCCGGGCGAAAAAAACGGGGCCCCGGGGTAAACCCGGGGCCCCGCCTCGAGGCCGGTGGCCGGATCGTTCATCCGGGGCATGGCACCCCGTGATGGCTCGGTCAGGCGGCGTTGGCCAGCGTCGCCAGCAGGTCTTCCAGTCCGGAGGCCTTCGGCTTGATCAGCCAGAACTTCGGCAGGAACAGGTCGAACTGCTCCAGGATCGCCGCAGCGCGGGCGCTGCCGGTCTTCTCCACGTGCGCCTTCAGGATGCCGCGGAGGTGCTGGCGATGCGGTTCGAGTTCCGAGGCCTGCATCCGGTGGATGTCGATCAGCTCGTGGTTGTAGCGGTCGACGAAGTCGTTGGTCTCGTCCAGCACATACGCGAAGCCGCCCGTCATCCCGGCCCCGAAGTTGATGCCGGTGGCACCCAGGATCGTCACGATGCCGCCCGTCATGTATTCGCAGCCATGATCGCCACAGCCCTCGATGACGGCGCAGGCGCCGGAGTTGCGGACGGCGAACCGCTCCCCGGCCTGTCCGGCGGCGAACAGCTTGCCGCCGGTTGCGCCATACAGGCAGGTGTTGCCGATGATCGGGGTGTCATGGGTATCGAAGGCGCTGCCCTTGGGCGGGTAGATCACCAGTTCGCCGCCGGCCATGCCCTTGCCGACGTAATCGTTGGCATCGCCTTCCAGGGTCATGTGCAGACCACCCGCGTTCCAGACACCGAAGCTCTGGCCGGCGATACCGGTGAATTTGAGGTGGATCGGGGCATCGACCATGCCGAGGTTGCCGTAGCGTTTGGCGATTTCGCCGGAGATGCGCGCGCCCATGGAGCGGTTGGTGTTGCGCAGCACGTAGCTGAACTCGCCGCCTTGCTTGGCTTCGATGGCGGGCAGGATGTCCGCGACGATCCGTTCGGCGAGTTCACCCTGATCGTGGGGTGTGTTATGCGGCGCCACGCAGCAGGTCGCTGCGTCGGAAATCAAGCCCCCGTCGGAGACCAGTGCGTCGAGATCCAGGTTGGCCTGCTTCTCGCTCTGGGCAGCACGGCGCTTGAGCAGATCGGTGCGGCTGATCAGGTCGTCGATGGAGCGGACACCGAGTTGTGCCAGCAATTCACGAACTTCCATCGCGATGAAGCGGAAGTAGTTCATGACCTTCTCGACATTGCCCTTAAAGTGCTCCAGACGCAGCACCTTGTTCTGAGTGGCGACGCCGGTGGCGCAGTTGTTCAGGTGGCAGATACGCAGGTACTTGCAGCCCAACGCGATCATGGGGCCGGTGCCGAAACCGAAGCTTTCCGCACCCAGGATGGCCGCCTTGACGACGTCGAGACCGGTTTTGAGGCCGCCGTCCGTCTGCAGGCGCACCTTGTCGCGCAGATCGTTGGCACGCAGAGTCTGGTGGGCTTCGGCCAGGCCGAGTTCCCAGGGCGAACCTGCGTACTTGACGGAGGTCAGCGGGCTGGCGCCGGTGCCGCCGTCGTAGCCGGAAATGGTGATCAGGTCGGCGTAGGCCTTGGCGACCCCCGCGGCGATGGTGCCAACACCGGGTTCGGATACGAGTTTCACCGAAACCAGCGCCGAGGGGTTGACCTGCTTCAGGTCGAAGATCAGCTGGGCCAAATCCTCAATCGAGTAGATGTCGTGGTGCGGCGGCGGGGAAATCAGGGCGACACCGGGACGGGCATAACGCAAGCGGCCGATGGTTTCGTCGACCTTGTGGCCCGGCAGCTGACCGCCTTCGCCTGGCTTCGCACCCTGGGCGACCTTGATCTGCAGCACCTCGGCATTGACGAGGTAGTGCGGGGTCACGCCGAACCGGCCCGAGGCGATCTGCTTGATCTTGCTCATCTTGGCCGTGCCGTAGCGCGCCGGGTCTTCGCCACCCTCACCGGAGTTGGAGCGGGCGCCCAGACGATTCATGGCCTCGGCCAGGGTTTCATGCGCCTCGGGCGACAGGGCGCCCAGGCTCATGCCGGCCGAGTCGAACCGGCGGATGATGGATTCGAGGGATTCGACCTGATCCAGCGGGATCGGCGCGGCGTCGTGGCTCAGCTCGAACATATCGCGCAGTGAGGCGATCGGACGATGGTTGACGTGCGCCGAGTACTGTTTCCACAGGTCGAAATCGCCGGTGGCCACGGCCTGTTGCAGCGTATTGACCACGTCCGGGTTGTAGGCGTGATATTCGCCGCCGTCGATGTACTTGAGCAGGCCGCCCTGGCGCGGCAGCTTGAAGCGGGTGAAGGCTTCCTTGTGCAGGACCTTCTGGTCGGCTTCCAGATCCACGAAGCGCGCGCCCTGCAGGCGGCTGGTCGTGTCCTTGAAGCATAGGTTCACGACCTCGTCGGACAGGCCGATGATCTCGAAGAGTTGTGCGCCGCGATAGCTGGCGATGGTCGAGATCCCCATCTTGGAGAGGATCTTCTTGAGACCCTTGCCGATGCCCTTGACGTAGTTGCTGGCGAGCTTTTCGCTGGTGCCGGCACTGATCTGGTTCGCCTCGCGCATGGCGTGGATGGTTTCGAAGGCGAGATAGGGGTAGACGGCCGTGGCGCCGTAGCCGATCAGCACGGCGCTGTGGTGCGGATCGCGGGCCGTGGCGGTTTCGACGACGAGGTTGGCGTCGGTGCGCAGGCCTTCGCGAATCAGGCGATGGTGGATGGCGCCGGTGGCCAGGAGTGCGTGGATCGGCAGGGTGTCCTGCGCGATACCGCGATCGGAGAGCACCAGCACGACCTTCCCGCTGCGCACCAGAGCCACGGCTTCGTCGCAAACGCGTTCGATGGCCGTGTGCAGCCCCTCGTGCAGGGGATAGCTCAGCGAGATTCGACCATGAGCGAAATCCGGATCCTTCTGGGCCAGCAGCGCATTGAACTTCGCTTCGCTCAGAATCGGCGTTTCCAGCTGGAGACGGTGCGCGTGCTCGGGCGTTTCCGCGAAGATGTTGCGTTCGCGGCCAATCAGGGTTTCCAGCGACATGACGATGGCTTCGCGCAACGGGTCGATCGGCGGGTTGGTCACCTGCGCGAACTGCTGGCGGAAATAGTCGTAGAGCGAGCGCTGGGTCTGGGACAGTACCGCCATCGGCGCGTCGTCGCCCATCGAGCCGATGGCTTCCTGGCCGTCTTCCGCCAGGACGCGCAATACCTGATCCCGCTCCTCGAAGGTGAGCAGGAATTCCTTTTCGTACTGACGCAGCGTCTCGCCATCGAAGGGCTGGCTGGTGAGTTTGCCCTCGTCCAGCGCGCTGACGAGGCGCAGGGAGTGGGCCTTCAGCCAGGCGCGGTAAGGCTGGCGCTGCTTCATCAGGTCATCGACCATGTTCGGCTTGAGCAGCTCGCCCTTGGCCGTGTCCACCGCGACGATCTGGCCGGGGCGGACGCGGCCCTTTTGTACCACGTCGGCCGGGTCGTAATCCCAGACGCCGATTTCGGAGGCCAGGGTGATGTGCCCGTCCTTGGTGATCACCCAGCGCGCCGGGCGCAGGCCGTTGCGGTCCATGGCGCAGGCGACGGTACGGCCGTCGGTCATGACGATACCGGCCGGGCCATCCCAGGGTTCGAGGTGCATCGAGTTGTATTCGTAGAAGGCACGCAGATCGGCATCCATATGCTCGATGTTCTGCCAGGCCGGCGGCACGATGATCCGCATGGCGCGCAGCATGTCCACGCCCCCGGCCAGCAGCGCCTCGAGCATGTTGTCCATGGAGGATGAGTCGGAGCCGGTGGTGTTCACGAGCGGCGTGACGAGGCTCATGTCCGGAATCAACGGGCTGGCGAACTTGGCTGAACGGGCCAGGGCCCAGTTGCGGTTGCCGCGAATCGTGTTGATCTCGCCGTTGTGGGCGAGATAGCGGAAGGGCTGCGCCAGGCGCCATTCCGGAAAGGTATTGGTGGAGAAACGCTGGTGGAACACGCACTGGGACGAGGCCAGGGTTTCATCCTGCAGGTCGAGATAGAAGCCGGCCAGATCGTCGGGCATCATCAGGCCCTTGTAGGAAATGACCTGGGCGGACATCGACGGCATGTAGAACACCGGGTCGTCGACCAGCTGCTTCTCGGCGATGCGCCGGGCAATGTACAGCTTGGTGTCGAACTCGCGATCCGTGAGACCCGCCGGGGCGTTGACGAACACATGGAGAATGTCCGGGCGTTGGGCGGCCGAAATCTCGCCGAGGACGTCCGGATTGGTGGGCACGGCCCGCCAGCCGGCAACCATGAGGCCCTGGCTGACGAGGGCGTCGGTCAGGGTGCTTTTCACGTGGTCGGCCGCTGCGGCGTCCAGCGCGACGAAGGCCACACCCACGGCATATTGGTCGTTCAGCGTGAACCCGAGACGGGCCGCTTCGGCCCGGAAGAAGGCGTCCGGCTTCTTGAGCAGAATGCCGCAACCATCACCGGATTTGCCATCGGCCGAGATGCCGCCGCGATGGGTCATGCGTGCCAGGGCCTCGATCGCCGTCGACACCAGTTTGTGACTGGGTTGATCATTCATGTGGGCGATCAGGCCGAAACCACAGTTGTCCTTTTCGAAACTGGGGTGGTACAGGCCGGCGGTAGGAGCGCGATTCATCGGGGGCGTAACCTCTTCTCGTTTTCTCTTGGAACACTTGCAATCGGATGCGCGCTGAATCATTCAGCGCCAGTCAGGACGTGATTCGTGGCAGAACCGGATCATCATGATCCCCGTCGCGCACGTACCGGGAAAATCGCAACTGTCTCGCGAATATAGCATCGAAGCCCGTCATCAACGGACAAAATGGGATGGGATTTTAACGGCAGGGGGGCGGGCTGGCAAATATTCGGCGGATATCGCAGGCTGGCGCCTTCGGACGCCGCTCCGCGTGCACGCAGATGGTGCGTCCGGAGCGGGTTTCGATGGCGCCGACAGATCGGCCGGTGCGGGGTTGCGGCTACTTGGGCGGCATGAATCCGAACTGGTGGTAAAGCGTCTGGGCCTGTGGACTGAGCAGGAAGCTCATGAACGCCTTGGCGGCTTCGGGGTGCGGGGCATCCTTCATTTGTCCGGCGGTGTAACTGACCTCCTGGTTGTCCGCCTCCGGGATCGGCACGATGTCGGTGGCATGGTGCGCGATCTTGTCGTGGAAGTAGGCTTCGGTATACCAGACGACACCGGCATCGCACTGGTGCGACATGATCCGGATGGGCGTTTCGCGATGGTGGACGTGGGTCAGGAAGGTGGTGCCGTCCGCCACCTTCTTCGTGTAGACCTCATCGACCAGGGGCTCGCCGCCGGTTTTCTTCAGCGCCGGGATGATCGAACTCTTGGCGATACCCTCCCATGCGGGGTTCGGCATGCAGAGCTTGATTGACGGATTGGCCAGGCTCTTGAGTCCGGTGATGTGTTCCGGATTGTCTTTCTGCGTCATGATGGCCAGCCGGTTCCGGGCATAGACTTCGGTGCCGGTGAACCAGTGATCGTCGTTCTGAAGTCGCATGATGCTCCCGTGTCCGGCAGTCAGTACATCCGGCTTGAGGGTGATGTGCATGTTGCCCAGCAGGATGCCGTTACCGCGCTTGATCGCGGTGATGAGACGGCCCGGCGGCAGGGTGAAGGCCACCACGCGGGGATATTGCGGATAGGCCTTGCTGAAAGCCGCCATCAGGCGGTTGACCAGCATGTACTGGTTGCCCGCGAAGAACACCACCAGTTGCGGGTCGTTGATGTCGCCGTGGATATCCGGGACGTTTTCCATGCCGGGTACGGTGACCTCGGTGCCCGGGTACAACGGGGCGCTCCATGGGGGCTGGACCGCCAGCAGGCTCTTGGGATAGCTGTTCATGTACTTGCCGGCGGGTTCCGGCGTGCTGGCAGAAGCGGCCTGGACGGAAAGCACGGTGCCGAGCATCAGGCCGGCAATCATGCCGAGTCTGAGTGCATTGCGCGATGCATGGCGATGGATCATGGGGGACTCCCTGCCAGGATGATTGCCTGGCTAAAAATAAAAAGGCGCAGCTAATATATAGCCGCGCCTTTGCTCGGTTTGCGCCTTCGGCAGGATCAAATTTGCCTATGGCGTCATGCCGTTTTGTTACGCGCGCCCTGCGCTTCCCTGCGTCTTAGAACGCGGCGGTCACCTGCAGCGAGAGCAGGCCCTTTACGTCCTTGAGCTGGTTGTTGACCGCCGTGGTGACTGCGCTGTCCTTGCGGAAGGCGTAGTTCAACGTGAAGCGGGTCTTTTTGTTGAAGTGATAATTTACGCCGGTCGTCCAGGTGCTGAACTTCGCTTCCGGCATCGGGCCGCTCATGACACCGATGTTCCGTTTGTAGGTGTCGTAACGCAGGTCCAGTTCCCATTTGCTGTTCGGAATGTACCAGCCGCCCTCGATGTAGCCACCGGCCGCTTTGTTGTCGTTGAAGATCGTTGCGGCGGTGGTGGTGCCGTTACCCGGGTTTTGCGCGCCCTGAAAGATCATCCCGCGGCCCCACATGTATTCGGCAGTCGCGCGGAACGGCATCTTCATATAGGTGACGCCGGCGCCATAGCGCTTGCGGTCCTGTTCCTGGCTGGTGTTCCACACGTCGGTGCGCTTGCCGTTCTGGTACCAGGTGAACATTTTCACGCTGGGCTGGAAGGCGCCCTTTGCGTTCTTGTCGAACAGGTAGGCAGACGACCAGTACAGATACAGATCCTTGCTGCTGTTGTTGTCGCTCATCTGCACGCCGTGACCGTTGCCGAGCATGATGGCATAGGTGTGTTCCCAGTTGCCCATGTCGAATGCGTCGAAGACCTGTACGCCGACGTCCCGGAAGGCGCCCCCCGGTTGTGAGAAGGCATTCATGTTGGCGTTGGGTGTCGGCTGGGGCGCGATATTGACCTCGCCTTTCGTGGGGAAACGCTCCAGCAGCATCTGGTTGGTGACGTCCGTGTAATTGATGTACGGGAACAGGTTGATGCCCTGCAGGCCTTCTTCGGCCCCCGGGTACTTGAACAGACCGAGGCGGATCCGGGCGCCCTTGATGTAGTTCAGCGTGACGCTGGCATCGGTCAGCACGGGCTTGTAGCTGCCATAGGCGCCCCCGTCGGTCAGGACGTTGTCGCCGAATTCGGTCAGCAGGAAGTAGTTGATCTTGCTGTCCAGGGGGAAGCCGGTGCCGCGTACCCCGATTCGGGCGCGCTGAATGCCAAAGGAAGATTGCGAGTCGAGACTCGGGCCGATCAGTTTCGACGGGTTGTACTTGCCGGCATAGGGGCTGCTGAAATCCTTGGAGTAGGTGGGTTGGATAAAGCCCCAGACATCAGCGCGGGGTGCCGTTCCGGCCGGTTCGGTGCCCTGCAACATGATCCAGTTGGCGGCGTGGGCGCTGGGCATGGCAGCGGCCATGCCGGCGCAGAGCGCGGACAGTGCCAGGAATTTTTGAAACTTCTTGTTTTGGAAATGCGTGTGCATGAGTGGTTCCTTTAGGGTGCTTGAATCAAGGCGACGTGTGCGAACGTGGCGACTTGGGGGTTAGGGGCGGGCAACGAAAAAACCGGCCTTGTTCAGCTCGACCATGCGTACGATGCCGGCCGGAACGATGCGCGCGACCGGGTTCAGTTCCGGGGCGTGGCCCAACTGTTTGGCCATGGCGGCGATCGTGTTGTCGCAGGCGCTGAATCGAACCCCTTGTTCGGCCAAGTCGGCGATGCGCTGACTATTGACGTTGTCCTTGAAAAAGAGCCGCAGCCCAGGGCCGAAGGCGACGATTTCCAGGTCGACCTTGTCGGGGCCATAGAACTTGAGCAGGTTGTTGGCAACGTTCAGGACGAGGGTCTGTTTTTCCTCGCTCCCGTCGCTGATCTGCAGCGCGACGCGGGTTTGGGCAAACGGTTTTTCCTGAAGAACCTGGGCGACCGGTTCCGCGTTTTCATTGGCGTGAACCTGGCCGGTGGCGGCAAGTGATGCGGCCAAAAGCAGTGCAATTGGTGTAATCCGCGAGAGATGGATCATTGTTAACTCCTGGTGGTGCGTGACGTCGTTGTAATCCCCCGTTTACTGCGGGTTCACGCACCATGACGAAGCCGTGAAATCGTTTATTCCAGTGTTTATTTTTATCCCATAACCGGTTTTTATGATTCGTTAATGGCATGTAAATAAGTGCCGATTTCGTGCGTTCTCGGCATTAAAGTGCGACGACTTGTGAGGGTGTCCGGGCGAGGGTATCGGGTCGCGTGAATTGGCCCGGGGCAATAAAAAAGGCGCCCCTGAAAACTCAGGTGCGCCAGTGGGTGAATAGGTGACGCCTTTACCGGAATCCTCGGTCGGCTAGGGCGTCGGGGTCATCCGTGAAAATCGGTCCGTGATTTAGGTCCCTGTAATCGGCGGGTTCCGGATCAGAAAACTGCCGTGACCTGCAGTGCCAGCAGGCCTTTTACGTCCTTCAACTGGTTGTTGACGGGGGTGAAGACGGAACTGTACTTGCGAATGGAATAATCGAGGGTGAACCGGGTTTTCTTGTTGAAGTGGTAGTTCACGCCCGCGGTCCAGGTATTGAACTTCGCTTCGGGTGTCGGGCCTTTCATGATGCCCTTGTTGCGCTTGTAGGTGTCGTAGCGCAGATCTAGTTCGAACTTGGTGTTGGGGATGAAGTAACCGCCCTCGATATAGCCACCGGCCGCCTTGTTGTTGTTGAACATGCGCTGCGGGTTTTGTTGTCCCTGGAAGATCATGCCCTGACCCCACATGTATTCGGCGGACACGCGGAACGGTTTCTTCAGGTAGGAGACACCCACGCCGTAACGCTTGCGATCCTGTTCCTTGGTATTGTCGTAGGCATCCGTGCGCTTGCCTTTCTGATACCAGGTGAACATTTTCAAACTGGGGCGGAAGGGGCCTTTGGCGCTCTTGTCGAACAGATAGGCGGAGGACCAGTACAGATACAGATCCTTACTGCTGTTGTTGTCGCTCATCTGCACGCCGTGACCGTTGCCGAGCATGACGGCGTAGGTGTGCTCCCAGTTGCCGACGTCAAAGGCGTCGAATACCTGAGCGCCGACATCGCGGAATGCGCCCACGGGTGCGGAGAAGGCATTCATATCCGCATTCGGAACGGTCTGGGGGGCGATGTTGGTTTCGCCGTTGGTCGGGAAACGCTCCAGCAGCATCTGGTTGGTGACGCTGGTATAGCCGATGTAGGGAAAGGCCGCAATGCCCTGCAGGCCTTCCTCGGCGCCCGGGTATTTGAACAGACCGAGGCGGACGCGGGCACCCTTGATGTAGTTCAGGGTGATGCTGGCGTCGGTGAGGTAAGGCTTGTAGCTGCCGTATTTGCCGCCGTTGGTGATGGCGTTGTTGCCGAACTCGGTCAGCAGGAAGTAGTTGATGTGGCTGTCCAGCGGGAAGCCGGTGCCGCGGACCCCAATCCGGGCACGCAGGATGTTGAACGAAGACTGGGAGTCCAGGCTCGGGCCGATCAGTTTCGGTGGAACGTACTTGCCGGCGAAGGCGTCACTGAAGTCCTTGGAGTACATCGGTTGGATAAAACCCCAGACCTTGGCGCGCGGTGCATTGTCTGCGGGTTCGGTGCCTTGCAGCATCAGCCAGTTGGCGGCGTGGGCGCTGGGCATGGCAGCGGCCATGCCGGCACAGAGCGCGGTGAGCGCCAGATAGCGTTGGAATTTCTTCGAGGTGTTGTGCAATTGCATGGATGATGGTTCCTTCTGTTTATTATCGTGTCAGTCGGTGATGCCTTACGGGCGGGCCACGAAATAGCCGGCCTTGTTCAGCTCGACCATGCGTACGATGCCTGCGGGGACGATGCGCGCGTTGGGGTTCAGTTCGGGGACATGATCCAGTTTCTTGGTCATGGCCTTGATGGTGTTCTCACAGGCGCTGAAGCGCACGCCTTGCGCGGCCAGATCGGCGATGCGCTGACTGTTGGCGTTGCCTTTGAACAGGAGGCGCAGTCCGGGGCCGAACGCGACGACCTCGATGTCCACCTTGTCCGGTCCGTAGAATTTCAGCAGGTTGTTGGCGACGTTGAGGATCAGCGTCTGCTTGTCGGGGCTGCCGTCACTGATCTGCAGGGCCACGCGCGTCTGCGCGAATGGCTTGTCCTGCATGACTTTGGCGACCGGTTCCGCTTTTTCATTGGCCTGGGCCAATCCTGTCGTGGCGAGGGATGCGGCCAATAGCAGAGCGATTGGCGTTATCCGAGACAATTGGATCATTGTTAACTCCTGGTGGTGAGTGACATTTTATTAATCCCCCATTTACGCTGGGTTCACAAAACACGACGAGATCCCGGAAGCCTTTATTCCAACGTTAATATTGATGGGTGTATTAAATTTTTATGACGCCCCGGGGGAATGAAAACGTAAGTCGTTACGTCACAATAGGTATGAACCTAAATACAGATGACACGGGGTGGGAGTCAGTGGGCATATCAACGTTTCTGTTTCGGCGGCTTTCATTCGCCGGGCGCCTGGACGAATTACGGCCCCGGATGTACCGGTTGGCCTTTTCCTGGAGCAAGGATGCCTTCCTTGCCGACGATCTCGTTCAGGAGGCGATGATCCGGGCGCTGCAGAAGCAGGCTCAATTGCGCGATGACGAACTGCTGGATCGCTGGGCCATCCGGATTCTGGCGAATCTCTGGCTGGATCACGTGCGCAGCCGCCCGAAGGAAGAAAATATCGACGACGTCATGGATTCCCTGTGCATGGAGGATAATCAGTCCCCTGACTGTCTTCATTGCCGGGATGAAATGATCGAGTGCGTGCGACGTGCCATCATGAGCCTGCCGGAAATGCAGCGTATCGTGGTGACGCTGGTGGATCTCGAGGAGTTTTCCTACAAGGAAACGGCGACCATTCTGGATCTTCCCGTGGGGACGGTGATGAGCCGCTTGTCCCGTGGTCGACAGGCGCTTCGCGAGTTGCTGATCGAACGCCCACAACCGGAGGTGCGGGAAACCGCCTCGCCCGGGCGTCATTTGAGGAGAGTGATATGAGCTACTCACGCCACTGTCTGAATACGGACCGAATCTCTGATGAGGAAATTCATGCGTTCGTCGACGACGAGTTGACGATCGAGGATCGGCAGCGGGTTCGCTCGGCCGTAAAGCACAATCCCAAGCTGACCCAGATGATCTGTGATATCGATCAGGTTCAGGACTGGGTGCGCGAAGCCTATCAATCCGTTCCACAGCCGCCGAAACGCCTCGCTCGCGTTCGGGCGCTCGCCTTGTTTCCCACGGCAGTGGCGGCAGTCGCCCTGCTCTCCGTTGGCGCCTTGGCCGGCTGGTTCGCGGGGTCCATGGCGCAAACGGATGGCGGCGGTCATCCTGGAATCGTTTCGATGCAGCAGCAGGCCGCCAGTGCCGTTACGGCTTCTTCACTAATGGCGACCGCTCAGCATCGCAACGTGCTGCTTCGTCTGGGGTCGGATTCGCCGGAGAAATTTCGCGAAACCCTCAAGGTGGCCGAACAGGTGCTGAAAAATTCGGCGCATGATCCCGGCTTTCAGTTGGAAGTGCTTACCAACTCGGACGGGCTGAATTTCCTCCGTTCCGGGACGACACCCTACGCGCAGCAGATCGAAGCGCTGATGACGAAATATCCGAATGTACACTTCATGGTGTGCGGCACCAGTCTCGAAAAGCTGCGGGAAAGCGGCAAGAAGCCGAATCTACTCCCCCGGGTAACCGTGACGGATTCGGCCGTGGAGCAGGTGGCGCATCGCATTCGTCAAGGCTGGACCTATCTGTCGATCTGATTAGGGCGCGGTGGATGCGCGGACAATAAAAGGGCGGCACCTTTGGTGTCGCCCTTTTTGTTGGGTATTGCCCCAGTTGCACCGTATCTGGCCGCTCGACGCGCCGCTCCGAAGGTAGTTGCGGTGGTTATTTGGTCAGCACCTGATCGATCGCGTTGAAGGTCCGTGGGTAGGGTTTGACCCGTCGGAGCGGTTCGGGCAGCTTGGCTATAGCCGCGCGCGCTTCGTTCAAGGTAGCGAAATCGCCGACGGTCACGGTGTACAGAACTTGGTTCTTGGGCTTCTGGGTGAAGATGTGCCAGCCCGTGAGGTGGGTGCTGGCTTCATGCTTCCGGATGAAGCCGAGGGCGGCCTGGGTGTCCGTAAAGGCGCCAAGCTGCAGGGCGGCTCGGCTCTTCGGTTGGGCGTGGTACCAGGCATTGTCTGCAGCAGCGACCTTTTCCGGCTTTGTCGATGGCCGTGTCGGGGTGTGCTTGTGCGTCTCGCGGGTGGGTTTCGCGACGGTCGCCTTTTCGACGGCATGTTTGTCCGCCGCGGATTTTTCGGGTGTGGGTTTTTCGGGGGCGGGTTTCGGCTGTCCCGATGCTTCAGCTGGTGTCTCCGCCTTCTGGGTGGTGTCGATGGCGGGCAAATGCGGTGTGACTGTCTCCCCAGCGCTCGTGGCCGGCGGCTGTGGAGCCGGCACGGGCACGAGATGCGGCGCATTGCCGCCCGGGGACGTTGGGGCCGCATCCGCGCCCGCGGTTTTCCCGGCTTCGCCGTCATTGGGTAACGGGTTCCCAGGCTGTGCCAACGGCGTCGCTGCTGCTATCTGCGCGGACGGTTCCTGGCCGGAATGGGCCGCTGGTGTGGCGGTTTCTGCCGATGGGGCGGGTTGCAGCGGGATGCTCTTGTCGGCGTGATCGGTGCTGGCAGTCCGGGTCAACAGAGCGAAGCCGCCGAAGCTCACCACGGCAACGCTGAAGGCGGCAATGATGAGCAGTGTCGGATTGAAGCCGCGCCGGGCCGGCTTGTTCGTGAAGTGCGGCACCTCGCCTTCGCCCTTGAGGTGGGCGATCAACGCTTCTTCCTTGGGGCTTTCCTTGTGCGGAGTCGCTTTCGTCGCCGGGCGCGCCGGTTCGGGCGTTGCTTCCGGCGCCGCGTCGGCGAACGCCGCGTCGAGCAACAGGCATTGATGCATGTCACTCTGCATATCGGCGAGTTCCGGTTCGGCACGCAGGTGTTCGGTCAGATCGATTTCGCCTGTCAGCAGGAACAGCAGATGATTCGGCGCCAGCTCGTGGGCCGCGCGAAGCAGGATCAACAGCTCCGGCCAGGATTCGGTGTCGAGCCAGGCATTGACGTTTTCGATGATCACCAGCATGCGGCCCTGCGCGGTCAGCGCCTCGTGAACGGCGGAGGCCAGTTGCCGGGGGGATTCGATGCCGGGCGACAGTTGCAGGGCTTCGGTGACGAGTGGAATGATCTCGCGGGGGAAATTGCCGGCTTCGGCGGCCATGGCCAGGATTTCGACGCTGTCCGGCAGGCGTTCGGCAACCAGTTCCACGAAATCATGCCGCTCCGGGGGCGAGGCGCTTTCGACCACGATCAGCCGGTCGGCATATTTCACCAGCTGGGCAATGAGGTTGGCTTGTTCGACGGCATGTTCTTGAGCGGTGTTCATGGGCCTATTCGCTATCGGTGAATTGGAGAGGCTCGGGCAATTCGGAGGCCGTGCCCGCGTGGGTCGCGCGCAGGGTCTCCATGATGAGGTTTTCCGGGACTTTGTCGGTGATCAGTGCGGCACCCAGTCCATGCATCAGAACCAGCCGCAAGCGGCCGCTCTGTACCTTCTTGTCGCTGTTCATCAGGTTACGGAGCGTTTCGATCGGCAGTTCGACCGGGCTGCGAATCGGCAGGCCGGCAGCGGCAACGATGGTCTCCACGCGATGAAGATCGCTGGCGGAAATCCACTCCAGTCGATGGGAAAGATTGGCCGCCATGCACATGCCGGCGCCGACGGCTTCGCCGTGCAGCCACTTGCCATAGCCCATGCCGGCTTCGATGGCGTGACCGAAGGTGTGACCGAGGTTCAGCAGGGCGCGAAGACCGCCTTCCCGTTCGTCCTGATTGACGATGTCCGCCTTGATGGCGCAGGAACGGGTGATGGCGTGGCGCAGCGCCGTTTCGTCCCGCGCGCGCAGTTTGGACAGATTGGCCTCGATCCAGTCGAGGAAATCGGTATCCCACAACAGGCCGTATTTGATGATTTCGGCCAGACCCGCCGAGAGCTCGCGCTCCGGCAGGGTGTCGAGGGTGCGGATATCGGCGATCACGCAACGGGGCTGGTAGAACGCGCCGATCATGTTCTTGGCGCGGGGATGATTGACGCCGGTCTTGCCGCCGACCGAGCTGTCGACCTGGGAGAGCAGGGTGGTCGGAATCTGGATGAAGGGCACGCCCCGCTGGTAGCTGGCGGCCGCGAAACCGGTGATGTCTCCGATGACGCCGCCGCCCAGGGCGATCAGCGTGGTCTGGCGGTCGCACTGCTTGTCGACGAGTGCGTCGAAGATCGTGCCCAGCGTATCCAGCGACTTGTATTGCTCCCCATCCGGCAGCACGACGAGTTCGACGTGCTTGAACTGGGCCAGTCCGCTGCGCAGCGTTTCGGCATAGAGCGGGGCGACCGTGGTATTGGAGATGACGACGGCCTGTTCGCCCGGAATGTGGCGGGCCAGCAGATCAGGTTGCTGAAGCAGGTCCGCGCCGATGTAGATCGGGTAACTTCGGTCACCCAGGTCGACGTTCAGTGTGGCGGTATTGGCCAATGGGCGGTCTTCGGACATATTCAGCAACCTTAACGGAAGAAATCAAATCGGCGCGCCGGGACACCGTGCAACAAGGCGCGCAAGACGGAACTATATCAGGAAGCCCGCCACCCGGTGCACGGCCTGTGGTCACCGTTTATCGGGCGGGCGCGGGCATCCAGCCAGCCGAGCCATGGAGCAGTACCAGGCGGGTCTGATAGGGTTGCGTCTCGCCTGCCTTGAAATTGCCGAACCGCAAGGCCAGACCGATCTGGCCCACGGTACCGAGCATGTCCGAACCTGAGGCGGCGTGCTCCAGGGACTGGGCGAGTTGCTGCACGTTCTTCTTGAACAGCAGGGTGGCCTTGACGTCGACGATCCAGTTGGGTGTCTGTTCTGCCGCGTTCAATGCGTCGATGCTCTGGACAACCACGACCTGTCCGGATGGATCGATCTGATCCTGCAGAATCTGTCGGACGGCATCCTTGTCGGGGCCATTGTGAAAGCCGCAGGCTGCCAGCGTCATGATGGCGAGTGCGAGGAAGAGACGGGGCAGGTGGCGCAGAAGAGGCATGTTTCCTGTTCCTGGGGGTGTCGGTTAGGCGTCCGGGTTCGGGTCCTGTCCGCGGATACCGGCCTTCAGGTTGTCCCAGTGGGCCCAGTTCTCGTTGCCGGGGGGCATCTGAACGTGAAATCCGAATGCCTGGATATGTTTGCGGATGGTTGCCGTATCGCTGCGGGCGAGGCGGCGATCGGCGGAGAGATCGAGGGTCATGACGGCCTGCAGGGCGCCAAAGGGCGCAAGGATGGCGGGATCCAGCGTGTCCGGCTGAATATCCGTGGGGACGAACAGATACAAATCGGCTTTCTTGCTGCTTTTGTAAACGGTGCACTGCATGGCGTTCGGGTTTCTAAGATGACTCGTGATCGCTGAAGTGCCGCATTTTAGCGGAAATATCCCCCGGATTGCGTATTGACCATCGGCACCGCCTCGATTTATGCGAGGATGCGTGTTCATGAAGACATCTTGGTTATCCTCCCTGCGCGATATCCTCACTTCGCGCCGCGAACTGGCGGTCCTTTTTCTCGGCTTTTCCTCCGGGCTGCCGCTGCTGCTCAGTTCGGGTACCTTGCAGGCCTGGCTGGCCGTCAGTCAGATCAAAACCGAAACCATCGGATTGTTTGCGCTCGTGGGGCTCCCCTACACACTGAAGTTTCTCTGGGCGCCCCTGATCGACCGGTTCAGTGCGCGCTGGCTGGGACGCCGGCGCAGCTGGATGCTGCTGATGCAGCTCGCGATTGCCGGCGTGCTGTTGCTGATGGCCTTGACGGATCCCGAATCGCAGCTCTGGGGGCTTGCCTTGCTGGCGCTGCTGCTGGCGACTCTGTCCGCGACCCAGGACATTGCCATCGATGCTTGGCGAACCGATACGCTCACGGCCGAAGAGCGGGGGCTGGGCGCCGCAATTTTCGTGCTGGCCTACCGGATCGGCATGATCGTCGCGAACAGTGTGGCCCTGGTTGTCGCCCAGTATTTCGGCTGGCCGGTGACCTATTTCCTGATGGCGCTGCTGATGGGCGTCGGAATCCTTGCGACCCTGCTGGCTCCTGAGCGGGATACGGCGAGTCTGGCGCCGAAGAGTCTGGAGGAGGCGGTGGTGGGGCCCCTGCGTGAGTTCTTCCAGCGCAAGGACGTGTGGGCGCTCTTCGCACTCATCGTTCTTTACAAATTCGGCGATGCGTTCGCCAGTGCGCTTTCGACCACGTTCCTCATCCGTGGGGCGGGCTTTTCGCTGTCGCAGATCGGCGTGATCAACAACGGCCTGGGACTGTCGATCACGATCATCGGCGGACTCCTCGGTGGGGCGTGGATGGTCAAGCTGGGGCTGTATCGGTCGTTGATGTTGTTCGGCATCCTTCAGGCCGTGACCAATCTGGGCTATGCGCTGCTGGCGCTGGCACCGAGCCTGGGGTTGATGGTGCCCGTCATCGCGCTCGAGCATTTCACTGGCGGTCTGGGTACCGCCGCGTTCGTTGCCCTGCTGATGGCAGCTTGCGATGCCCGCTATTCCGCCACCCAGTTTGCGCTGCTGTCCGCACTGGCCAATCTGGGGCGCGTCTATATCGGCCCCTTGGCCGGTCTGACCGCAGCCTCGCTGGGTTGGCCGATCTTCTTCATCATTACGTTCCTCAGCGCGTTGCCGGGACTCTGGCTGTTGCATCGCCTGCGCCCCATGATTGATCGGTTGGATGCCCGGGATTGAGGGTTTTTCAGGTTCGAAATCGTTCGAGGAGATCAGCGAATGTGTGGTTTGACGCATGTGAAAGACGAAAATGCTGATCGGCGCGCCGCGCAGGGGCGTGGAGTGTTAAAGTTTTGATGCGGCAGGCCGATAGCCCCGCTAACAGATCGTGAGGACTGCCGGGGTAACGTGAGCGCAGGATCACGACGAAATGCCAAAACAAGAATAAGGAATCAGTCGGATGAGTAGTTGGATAGCTGGTTTTTCGATCGCCAAAAAGAACATGTTCGGTTATGGCTTGATCCTATTGCTGATGTTTTCGATGGCTGTGCTGACTTACTTCAATATGGGCCGCGTGCAGCAGGTGGCGGATGAGGTGATTTACCAGCGCCAGCCAGCGGCTTTTGCCGCAGACGCCATCCGCGTCCAGATCGAGCGGGCGATGGCCTCGGTGGGGTTGTATCTGCAAAGCAAGAGCGAGCGGGATCGCAAGGCGTTTGACGACGCCATCGCTGGGGTGGACTCGGCACAAGCCGAGCTCAAGAAGCACTCCGGCATGGGATATGCCGAACTGGACGAGCAGCTCAAGCACTTCGTTGCGGATGCGAATGAGGTGATGAAGGTGTCGTCCGACGACAAGCTCAACTTGCCCGCTATGGAATACGCCAACCAGTATGTGAATCCCAAGGCCATCCAGATATCCGGGTTGATGGGGACGTTGCTTAGTGCGGAAGCGGATGCCGAGCCCAGTCCTACGGCCAGCCGGCGCCCGCTGGTTCTGGAGATCGCCCGTGCGCGGGGGGAGTGGGGCGATGTCATGGCCGGTCTGCGTGGGTTCATGGCCTTCCGGAGTCCGGCCTTGGAGCATAATTTCGACCTGTATTCCGCCGAGGTGCTCAAGCGGATACAGGAGATCAACAAACAGTATGCCGGCTTGTTGACCTTCGAGCAGCAAGATGCCGTCGACCAGTTGTTGAAACTGTTGCCCGATTTCATCGATCAGGCGCAAAAGGCCTTCGCGATTCACAAGTCGGATAAATGGCGGATGGATGCCTATCTCGTCCGTACCAAGCTCGATCCGATGTTCAACCAGGTGGAAAAAACCGTCGAGGAGATCGTGCTGGCCGAACGGAGTCAGATCCACGCGCAATCGCAGACCCTCAATGCCACCATTTCGCAGACCATGCTCGGACAGGTGGGACTGGTGCTCCTGGGTATCGTGGTTGTCGGGATTCTGGCCATGCTGTCGATCCTCGGCGTTTCCTCGCCGCTGCGTCGTGTGGCCGAGCGGATGCGGGACATCGCGGAGGGGGAAGGCGATCTCACCAAACGACTCCCCGTGACGGGACGGGATGAAATTGCCGAGGTGAGCCAGGCATTCAACACCTTTGCCGAAACCGCCCACAACCTGGTGACCCAGGTCGTGGAAACCACGCGATCCCTGGCCGATTCGGCCAATCGTCTGACCGCCTCCTCGGAGCGGGGGCAGCAGGGTGCCCGCCGGCAGGCGCAGGATACGGATTCGCTGGTCACGGGGATGAGTCAGACCCTCGAAGCGGCTCAGGAGGTTGCTCAGAGCGCGGAAATGGCGAGTGGTTCGGTGCGCGAGGCCAATGACAAGCTGCACGAAGGGATGGGCAAGGTGGCGACGAGTACCCGTAGTGCCGAGCAATTGGACGCAGCGCTCCTGCGCGCTGAAGAAAAGATTCACCAGCTGTCGGTGCAGAGCCAGACCATCGGCAAGGTGCTGGATGTGATTCGTGGAATTGCGGATCAGACCAACCTCCTGGCGTTGAATGCCGCCATCGAGGCGGCGCGGGCCGGCGAGCAGGGGCGCGGATTTGCGGTGGTGGCGGAAGAGGTCCGCTCGCTTGCCACGCGCACCCAGGAATCCACCCGGGAGATTTCGGGCATCATCAGCCAGTTGCAGCATGGGGCCCATGATGCGGTCGAGGCCATGGGTGAAGGCCGTGGGGTTAGTCACGAAAGCCTCGACGCCATCACCGAGGCCAACGAAATGTTGACCATCATTGCCCAGTCGTTCGATCAATTGAGCGATATGAATGCCCGGATTGCGGCGGCGGCGGAGGAGCAGACGGCCGTCTCCAGCGGCATGAAGCAGAACATCGAGTCCATCAACGTGACTGCGGGCGAAACGGCCAAAGCGGCTGCCCAGACCGCCGAAGCCGGTTCGGACGTCTCTCGTCAGGCGTCCACGCTGGCCGAGCTGGTCCGCCAGTTCAAGATCTGATCGGGATGACGCCACGGATGTGGCGTACGGTTACCCCACAAGGCCCGGGTTTGCCGGGCCTTGTTACGTGACCTGCGGAAACGAGCGGCGGGGCAGATCGGTGCCCGATAGTCCCGATGGTTTATTGGGAGATGTGGCACACTATGCGTCCATGCGGATCGCGCGGCCCCTGGCGTCCGGGTTGACCACCCCGCCTTGACCGGATGCGATCGAGCGACCCTCAACAGAGCCACGAAATTATGAGCGAATCGACGAGCAAGGTATCCACCCTGCGCAAATGGCTGATGGCCGGAATTCTGGTCTGGGCCCCTCTCGCCATCACCTTCTGGGTGATCAATGCCGTGATCGGCTTCATGGATCAGACCATTCTGCTCTTGCCGCCGGACTATCGGCCCGAGCACCTGTTCGGCTTCAATGTGCCCGGCATGGGTGCGGTGCTCGCCGTGTTGGTGGTGTTGCTGACCGGGGCACTGGTCGCGAATTTTCTGGGGCGCAAGCTGGTGGCGATCGGCGAGTCGATACTGAACCGCATCCCCTTGGTCCGCAGCGTCTACTCAGCCGTCAAGCAGGTGATCGAGACCTTCGTTTCTCAGGATTCCCGCTCGTTCCGCAAGGTCGTCCTGGTCGAGTATCCGCGCCGGGATTGCTGGTCCCTCGCCTTTCTTGCCGGTGAGCCCGTCGGCGAGGTGCAGGAAAAAACGGCCCAGCATCTGATTACGGTGTTCGTGCCGACGGCACCCAATCCGACCTCCGGGTTTGTCATCATGGTACCCGAACAGGAGGTGATCGAGCTGGACATGACCGTTGAGGAGGGATTCCGCATGGTGATCTCCCTTGGGGTGGTGGTGCCGCGCGGCAATTCCCGGCCAGCACCTGAACCGTTGCCGCCCGATGCGCTCGAAAAACCCCCCATATCCGGCTAATATGCCGCCCTTTACCGAATCAATGCACGGACTTTGTCGATGAACACGCCGCAAAACCTTTCTCTGAACGCCCGAAGCCATACCTGTGGTCAGGTCGATCTGGCTGCGCTGGATCAAGAAATCACGCTGGTGGGCTGGGTCAATCGCCGCCGCGATCATGGCGGCGTCATTTTCGTGGATCTGCGCGACCGGGACGGCATGGTCCAGGTCGTGTTCGATCCAGATGACCTGACCGTGTTCGGCATGGCCGAAAGTCTGCGCAGCGAATTCGTCATCCGCGTGGTCGGCAAGGTCCGCCGGCGCCCGGCCGGGACGGAGAACCCGAATATCGTCAGTGGCCAGATCGAGGTCCTGGGCCTCGGGCTCAGCATCCTGAACCGTTCCGAGCCGCTGCCGTTCCAGCTCGACGACGAGCGCGTTGCCGAGGAGCATCGCCTGCGTCATCGCTATCTTGATCTGCGCCGCCCTGAAATGTTGGCCAAGTTGCGTCTGCGTCACCAGGTGACCCGCGCCATGCGCGAGTACCTCGACAATGCCGGGTTCATCGACGTGGAAACGCCGGTACTCACGCGTGCCACGCCCGAAGGCGCGCGGGATTACCTCGTCCCGTCGCGGACCCATCCCGGCGAGTTCTTCGCCCTGCCGCAGTCGCCCCAGCTCTTCAAGCAGCTGTTAATGGTGGCCGGCCTCGAGCGTTACTACCAGATCGTCAAATGTTTCCGTGACGAGGATCTGCGGGCCGATCGCCAGCCGGAATTCACTCAGCTCGACATCGAAACGAGCTTCATGGACGAACAGGAAGTGATGGCCCTGATCGAGGACATGATGCGCCATCTGTTTGCCCGCACGGTGGAGATCGCCTTGCCCGATCCGTTGCCGCGGCTGACCTGGGCGGAAGCCATGCGTCGCTTCGGTTCCGACAAGCCGGATCTGCGGATTCCGCTGGAACTCGTGGATGTCGCCGACCTGCTGGTCGACGTCGATTTCAAGGTCTTCTCCGGTCCCGCCACCGATCCGCGCGGACGCGTGGCGGCCCTGCGCGTGCCGAAAGGCAACGAATTGCCGCGCAGCGCCATCGACGAGTACACCAAGTACGTTTCGATCTTCGGCGCCAAGGGTCTGGCCTATATCAAGATCAACGATGCCGCCGCCGGCCGCGAGGGCCTGCAGTCGCCGATCCTCAAGTTCCTGACCGACGAGGCCATCGCCGGCATCATGGCGCGGACCGGCGCGGTAACGGGCGATCTCGTCTTCTTCGGCGCCGACAAGGCCAAGATCGTGAACGAGTCCCTCGGTGCCCTGCGCGTCAAGCTCGGCCATGATCTCGGCATCGTGGAAGCGGGCTTCCGGGCCCTCTGGGTGACCGAGTTCCCGATGTTCGAGTACGACGAGAAGGACGGCCGCTACTATGCGCTGCATCATCCCTTCACCGCGCCGAACCCGGAAGACATCGAGCAGCTGGGTTCCAACCCCGAAGCCGTGCGTTCCCGCGCCTACGACTTCGTGCTCAACGGGTACGAGCTGGGTGGCGGCTCGGTGCGTATCCACGACCAGGATCTGCAGAAACGGATTTTCGGTCTGCTGGGCATCTCGGCGGAAGAGGCCGAAGAGAAGTTCGGCTTCCTGCTCGATGCCCTCAAGTACGGTGCGCCGCCGATGGCGGGCGTCGCCTTCGGTCTGGATCGGGTCGTCATGCTGATGAGCGGCGCCACCTCGATCCGCGAAGTGATTGCCTTCCCCAAGACGCAGTCCGCGGCCTGTCCGCTCACCGATGCGCCGGGCGAAGTCGACGAGGCGCAACTGCGCGAACTGTCGATCCGCGTGCGCAAGCCGGTCGTCGAGAAGGAGTGACCGGCACGAACGATCCGAAACGGTCGTTCGGCAGAAAAAAAGCCCGCTTCGGCGGGCTTTTTCTTTGTGGTCCTACTCGACGCTTGGGGGCGTCGAGTGCGGCGACAGGTTAAATGTCGCGCAGCAGGGCGTTGATGCCGACCTTGCTGCGGGTCTTCTCGTCGACCTTCTTCACGATCACCGCGCAGTAGAGGCTGTACTTGCCGCACTTGGACGGCAGGTTGCCGGAAACGACGACCGAACCGGCCGGGACGCGGCCGTAATGGATTTCGCCCGTTTCGCGATCGTAGATCTTCGTGCTCTGGCCGATATAGACGCCCATGGAGATCACGGCACCTTCCTCGACGATCACGCCTTCGACGACTTCGGAGCGCGCGCCGATGAAGCAGTTGTCCTCGATGATGGTCGGGGCCGCCTGCAGGGGTTCGAGTACGCCGCCGATGCCGACACCGCCGGACAGGTGGACGTTCTTGCCGATCTGGGCACAGGAGCCGACCGTGGCCCAGGTGTCGACCATCGTGCCTTCATCGACGTAGGCACCGATGTTGACGTAGGACGGCATCAGCACCGCGCCCTTGGCCACGAAGCTGCCATGACGCGCGACGGCATTCGGCACGACGCGAATCCCCGATTCTTCGAAGCGGGCCTGATCCCAGTTGGCGAACTTGGTCGGCACCTTGTCGAAATAGCGCAGATCGCCGCTTTCGACCACCTTGTTGGGGTTGAGCCGGAAAGACAGCAGAACCGCCTTCTTCACCCATTCGTTGACGATCCAGTCGCCAACGCCCCGTCGGTCGGCCACGCGCAGGCTGCCACTGTCCAGCAGTTCGAGGACGGTGTTGACCGCCGCGCGGACGGTTTCCGGCGCCTGATTCGGCGTGATGTTCGCGCGATCCTCGAAGGCGACTTCGATGATGGCTTTGAGGCTGTTCAGATCAACGGCTTGATTCATGGTGTGTCGTTCCTGTTCGGCGAGTCGTAAAGATTATTGGTCGGGCATTCTAACAAGGGAACGCGGCGGCGGACAGAAAGCCGGCGTTCCCGGCGTTCATGCCCGGACGGTCATTCGAGGTGCAGGCGGAGCGTGGCGACCCAGGCGGCGGGCAGCGTGCCGGACGGGCGGTCGATGTATTGCAGGTCGGGCTGCAGGAAGACTCGATCGTTCACCCGGAAGATATACGCGATCTCGATCAGGCGCTCGTGTCGACCGCTTGGTTGAAAGCGCGCCTGCCCGACGCCGAGGGTCAGGAAATCGTCGGGACGACCCGCCAGCGGGCCCTGCCAGTTGACGCCGGCACCGAGGTAGCGGTCCAGGGTCAAGGCATCGGGTGTATCGCTATGCACGGTACTGGCCCGCACGAAACCGTCCAGGGCGGTGCCATCCCCGCTGAAGAGATTCTGTTCGCCGCTCAGATAGGCTCCTTGCAGATTCGGCCGGCCATATCCGCGCTTGCGCCACACGCCGATTTTCAGGGTACTGCCGTCCTGAGGCCGCCATTGGCCTTCGACGATGTTGAGCACGCCCTGGTTGAACGGTTGGGTCTGCTGATTGGTTTCCCCCTGCAGCAGACCGATCTTGAGGGTCAATGGCGCGAAACCGGTGGGTTTGGCTGCACCCGTGCCGTTGTCGACGGTAGCGACGAGACCGGTGCCGTTCAGTGGGAAGGTGGAGGCTGTGAAGTTGCCGGTCATCGCCGGATCGGGGCCGAAAGACCCGTTCAGGAGTTGTGCGGCATTGTCCGTCCCCGTGAATTCCGAATTGATGTCGAACATCCCGAGACGCGTGTTGATCCGCAACCCCGGCCGGGTCAGCCAGTTCTGCTGCCAGAATGCCGTATCGAGCAGAACCCGGCTTCGCGTGCCCTCGATATTGCTGCTGCCCAGGGTGTCGCCGATCAGATTGCCGTTGGCATGCCCTGCGCGGATGCCCATGACGGACAGGTTGAGCAGGGTGTCCGGCAATCCGAGATCATCCCCGCGCAGGGTGATGCCTCCGACCGCCACGCTGTTGAACGCGCTGCCCGTGCGGATGCCGCCTTTCAGGTTGCTGACGAGTTCGCTGTCCCAGTGCCCGTAGACCGAAAACATCTGGCTTTCGTCCAGGGGGGGCGGGTAGCTGGCCGCCGTCGGTGGTGTGGGTTCCGTGTCGACGGTTGGGGCGGGCGATATTTTGGGCGGGACGTCGTTCGTCGGGGCGTTATGGGCGAAAGTCGGACATGACGCCCCGAGCAACGTCAGACTGATCGCAAGGGGTTTGAACAAGGAGCGGGTATTCATGGATGGGAACCGATCATCAAAAGTAAACAGGGTTGCTGGCTGTCGTCGCGCAGCTTGAGTGCTCAACGCAGAAACGCCCGGATGCGCTCGGCCGCATCAATGCAGTCGGCCAGTTCGGCCACCAGGGCCATGCGTACGAAACCGGCGCCGGGATCGACGCCATCGACGATGCGGGACAGGTAGCGACCCGGCAGCGCCGTCACGTTCTGTTCGGCAAACAGTCCCCGGCAGAATTCGCGCTCGTCCCCGCCCACATTTGTCCAGAGGTAGAAGCCGGCATCGGGTCGTTGTACCGGCAGCACGGGCGCGAGAATGTCCAGCACGGCATCGAATTTTTGCCGGTAGTGGCGACGGTTTTCCTGAACATGCGCTTCATCGTTCCAGGCGGCAATGCTGGTCATCTGCACAGGCAGGGAGAGGGCGCAGCCCTGATAGGTGCGGTAGCGCAGATACTGCGCCAGAATCGTCGCGTCGCCGGCCACGAATCCGGAGCGCAGGCCGGGCAGATTCGAGCGCTTGGACAGGCTGTGGAACACGACGATCCGACGGAAATCGTTCCGACCCAGTTCGTGGGCGATTTCGAGCAGGCCCGCCGGGGCTTCGCCTCGATCGTCGAAGATTTCCGAATAGCATTCGTCGGCGGCGATCAGCACGTCGTGTCGATCGGCCAGCGCCAGCAGAGTTTGATAGCGCGATCGATCGATGACCGCCCCGCTGGGGTTGCCGGGCGAGCAAACGTAGATCAGCTGCGCGCGCGCCCAGATTTCTTCCGGGATGGCGGCGAAGTCGGGCAGGAAGCCGTTTGCCGCATCCGTCGGGTAGTAATAGGGCTCGGCGCCTGCCAGGAACGCGGCGCCCTCGTAGATCTGGTAGAACGGATTGGGCATCAGCACCAGCGGTCGTGGCGCCGACGGATCGTCCGGTCTGGCAATCACGGCCTGTGCAAAGGAGAATAGCGCCTCCCGGGTGCCGGCTACCGGCAATACCTGCCGGTCGGGGTCCATCTGACCGGCGTCCAGTCGGAAACGACGGGTCAGCCAGTCGGCGATGGCGACGCGGAGGCTGCGTTCGCCCCGGGTGAGCGGGTAGCGTGCCAGTCCATCCAGGGATTGGGCCATGGTGCTCATGGCCACGGCAGGCGGCTCGTGCTGGGGTTCGCCAATGGACAGGGCAATGTGCTTTGCCATTGTCGCGGGCGTGATGCCGGCCTTGAGTTCGGCCAGTTTTTCGAAGGGATAGGGGTACAGGCGGGCGAGATCGGGATTCATGGAAAGGTCTTGTCGGCTCGATGAACAACGCCCGCTAGTATACGTGAATGGGCGCCCGTTCAGGACGACATGGCGTACCCTGCGCGCGGCGATGGTTTAGGAAATTGAGGGGTGATGGGGCGATGGATGAGGTGAGGAATGGGGCCATTCTGGGCGTGGATCACGTCAGCGTCGTGGTGTCAGACGCGCAGGCTTCGGCGGCGTTCTATCGGCAGGTGCTGGGATTGGCGGACGCGGATCGTCCGGATCTCGGCTTTCCGGGGGCCTGGCTGCGACTTTCCGGCACGATCACCTTGCACTTGCTCGAACTGCCCAACCCCGATCCCGCCACCGGTCGTCCGGAACATGGCGGTCGGGATCGTCACGTCGCGTTGCGCGTGGCGGATACCGCTCCGTTCATTGCGCGGCTCGACGCTCTGAGTTGGCCGTATACGCGGTCGAAATCCGGACGCGATGCCGTATTTTTCCGCGATCCCGACGGCAATGCCCTGGAGCTCGTCGGGCTGGCAGCTTGAGGGTGATGGGCGATTTCAGAATGGTGCCGGGAGTTCGAATTCCCGCCAGGCTCCGGTTTCCGGATCGGGGAATCCCAGCCGTTCGGCGTGCAGCATCAGTCGTTCGTGACGGGCCGGTTCGGGATGATAGAGCGAGTCCCCCTGGATCGGTCGGCCCTGTGCCAGCAGATGAACCCGCAGTTGATGGGAGCGGCCGGTGATCGGTTCGAGAGCCACCCGCGTGAAATCGGGATGATTGTCCAGAACTTGGTACCGCGTCTGGGAGGGGCGGCCGTGTTCCGGGTCGATGCGGTAACGGGGCCGTCGCTCGAGATCCGGCCCGATGGGCAGATCGATGTCCCCTTCGATCGGATCCAGCGGCGCGTCGATCCGCGCGATATAGCGTTTTTTCGTCTTTCTGTCCTGAAACGCCTGTGAAAGCAGGCTATGCGCACGGGCGTTCCGCGCCAGGACGAGCAGGCCCGAGGTGTCCCAGTCCAGCCGGTGCACGATTCGCGCTTCCGGGAATTCCTGTTGGACGCGGACGATCAGGCAATCCTGCTTGTGGGCGTCCTTGCCCGGCACGGACAGCATTCGGCAAGGCTTGCCCACGACGAGATAATCCCGAGCCTCTGCGCACAGAAGCCACGGTTCGCGAGTGTCCGTCACGCCGGCGGTCTGAGTGTTCATCGATCGCTGCTGTTGATGGCGTCGCGCAGCGTGGCCTCCAGTCGCGTACGGGTTTCCTGAACCTCGATCGGTCGATCCCGTGCATCAACTACATAGAACGCATCCTCGACCCGCTCGCCCAGGGTGCTGATGCGGGCATGGCGCAGAAACACCCCTTCGCGGGCAAAGGCCTCGGTCAGGTCGGCCAGCAGGCCGGGGCGATCCTTGGTGCTGATCTGCACGAGTGTGCGCTGGCGAGCACGATCTGGCAGAAACTCGATCTGAGTGGCGACGTCAATGCTGGCCAGTTGCGGCTTCATGCGCCGCCTGATGACCGGGGGGGCGCCTTCCGGGTGGGCCAGTCGTTCGGTCAGCCGTTCGGTCAGATGCTCGATGCTCCAGGCATCCAGCGCCGGAGCTCCTTGCCCATTCAACGCGAAAAACTCGAACAGGGCGCGGTCCGGTTGATCCGGTTGGGTTGCGGGGATCAGGGTCATGTTGGCTGATTGCACGTTGAGTCCCTGTCGGTCGATTTCGGCCACGATATGCGCGAACAGGGCCGGGTGGTCGTTCGTCAGGATCAGAATCTGCGTCGCATGCTGTTCGGGATCGCTGCTGATTTCGAGCGTTGGTAACGGGGTTTGCTCCAGCGCCAGTCGGGCATGCTGCAGGATCGGCAGGGTATCGGTACGCAGGAAGTAATCATCCGGCAGCGCGGCTAGCCAGGCTTGGAGTCCCGCGCGCGACAGGCCGGCAGCTTCACCTTGATCCTGGGCATCGGTCCGGTTTGTCCGAATGGTTTCGTGCGCGCTTTGCTCGCCTTCCTCGAACCAGGCGCTGGTCAATTGGTGCAGACGCTTGAGCAGGGCGTCGCGCCAGGCGTTCCAAAGGTTCGGGTTGGTGCCGCGGATATCGGCGACCGTCAGCAGAAACAGTTCGTCGAGCCGTTCGCGGGAGCCGACCTTCTGACCGAATTCGCGAATGATGGCCGGATCCTCGATATCACGGCGCTGGGCGGTGAAGGACATCAGGAGATGGTTTTCCACCAGCCAGGCGAGGCGGTCGACCGCCTCCTCCGGCAGGCCGTGTTGTTGGGCAAAGATCCGCGCGTCGACGGCGCCGAGGATGGCATGGTCGCCGCCACGTCCCTTGGCAATGTCGTGGAATAGCCCGGCCAGGTACAGGACTTCCGGTTTCTCGATCCGCGAGAAGATCGCCGATGCCATGGGCAGTTCGTTGGCGAACTCCGGGCGCGAGAAGCGACGCAGGTTGCGCGTGACGAGCAGGGTATGGGTGTCGACCGTATAGGCGTGGAACAGGTCGAACTGCATGAGTCCGACGATCTGGCCGAAGGC
Source organism: Halothiobacillus diazotrophicus (assembly GCF_001663815.1). Classification (NCBI taxonomy): domain Bacteria; kingdom Pseudomonadati; phylum Pseudomonadota; class Gammaproteobacteria; order Chromatiales; family Halothiobacillaceae; genus Halothiobacillus; species Halothiobacillus diazotrophicus. The sequence goes on along the minus strand of NZ_CP016027.1, from coordinate 1,696,436 downwards.
GGGGATGTAGGCGGCAAGCACCCCGGAGAGGTTCATGGCCTTGAGGGCGCGATAGACGCCCCGCTCCCCCCGAAGAATCTCCAGAAACAGCTGATTGGCGTGGGGGTTCTTGCGGAAACCGGCATCGATGACCGACAGGTTGGCGCGCAGTTGGCGGGCCGTCGATGCGCTCATGTCGATTAGTTCCGGGTGCTGGGCCAGCAGCAGGAACAACTCCAGCGTGGCGGTCGGGGCGCGCATGAACACCTGGGCGTCCGTCGTTTCCAGCAGGTTGCCCCGGATCTGAAATCGGGGATTGAGGGGCGTGATTTCGGTGGCCGGATGCGGGTCGAGTTGCTCGCGAAAATTCTGCAGGATCAGTCGGTTGAGCCGTTCTATTTCGATCGTCGCCCGGAAGTAGGACTGCATGAAACGCTCGACGGCCAGATTGCCGTCACTGTCCTCGGTGAACTGGAAATGGGCTGCCAGGGCTTTCTGGTGCATCAGCAGCAGCCGTTCCTCGCCACGGCCGGCCAGGGCATGGAGTCCGATGCGGACCCGGTAGAGCAGCCCTTGAGCGGCTTCGAGTGAGTGCCATTCCTGATCGCGCAGCAGTTCCGCGCGATGCATGCCGGCCAGCGTGCCGGCTCCCGCCACACGGTTGCTGATCCAGCGGATGGTTTGCAGATCGCGCAGGCCGCCCGGACTTTCCTTGATGTTGGGCTCGATGCGTGCACCCATGGCGTCCTGGGCTTCGTAGCGCTGGTTCTGCTCCGCCAGTTTGGCGAGGAAGAACGGCCAATCCTGGGTAATTCGATCCGATCGAACGACCTCGATGAGGGCCTGAAACAGGGGGGCGTCACCGATGATCAGCCGCGCATCGAGCAGGTTGGTGTAGACGGTGACGTCCTCCCGACCCGCCTCGACGCACTCGTCGAGCGTACGCACGGCGTGCCCGATGGGCAGACCCTCGTCCCACAATGCATAGAGAAAGGTCTGGATGGCCTCATCCCAGCGGTGGTCGTCGATCAGGATGAGAATGTCGATGTCGGAGTGGGGGAATTGTTCCTGCCGCCCGTAGCCGCCGACGGCAACGAGAGCCAGCGGCTGGTTGACGAAATCCGTGGGCCAGAGGATGCGCAGAAACTGGTCGATCTGGTCGCTCAGCTCCTTGAGGAATCGCTCGGCGGCTGCGGCGTCGACGATGGCCTCCGGCCACCGGCCGTGGAGCGACGTGATCTGCTGCTGAACGGCGGTGGCGGCTTTATGGGGGGCTTGCGTCGTCGTCATGCCTGAGCGTACCTCTCTGGGGTGCGGGCGCGGGTCGGCGGCTACTCGGGTCGGGCGGAACCACTCAGGATGTCGACCCCGGTTTCGGTGACGGCGACCGTGTGTTCCCACTGGGCGGAGAGCGAGTGATCCTTGGTGACCACGGTCCAGCCGTCGTTCAGCAGTTTGATTTCCTTTTTGCCCGCATTGATCATGGGCTCGATGGTGAACACCATGCCCGGCTCCAGTGCCAACCCCTCGCCGGGTCGACCATAATGCAGGATCTGTGGTTCCTCGTGGAAATTCCGGCCGAGTCCGTGTCCGCAATACTCCCGCACGACGGAAAAGCCGCTGGCCTCGGCGGTCTTTTGGATGGCATGGCCGATGTCGCCGAGCGTGGCGCCGGGCCGGACGGCCTCGATGCCGCGCATCATGGCGTCATAGGTTACGTCGATCAGCCGTTGCGCCCGAATCGAGGGCGCTCCGACTGTGTACATGGCCGAGGTATCGCCGTACCAACCGTCCTTGATGACGGTGACGTCGATGTTGAGGATGTCTCCGTTGACGAGCTTGCGCTCGCCCGGGATGCCATGACAGACCTGATGGTTCAGCGAGGTGCAAAGGGACTTCGGGAAACCGTGATAGCCCAGCGTGGCGGGCGTGCCGCCCTGGACTTCCGTGATGTGCCGGTGGGCCACGTCGTTCAGGTAGTCGGTAGTGACGCCGGCAACGACCAGCGGCCGCAGGAGGTTGAGCACCTCGGTGGCCAGCAGGCTGGCGGTGCGGATCTTCTCGATTTCTTCCGGGGTTTTGATCGTGACGCTCATGTCGGCCCTAGGCTAAATGCAACAAATACGCACGAGTGTAACAAATCCGGCCGCGATCATTGCGTTCCGTTCGGCGGGACGGTTCAGGCGTTCGCCGTCAGTTGGGTCAGCAACTGGTCGACGCGTTGGGTATCGAATGGTCCGATCTTCTGATAGCGGATGACCCCCTTCCGATCCAGCACGAAGAAGGTCGGCGTGAGTCGTACGGGGCCGAATGCCGCCGCCGCGGCACCGGTCTTGTCCTGCCAGATCGTGTAGGGGATGTCCTTTTCCTTCACCATGGCCCGCAGCTGGCCCAGATCGTCATAGGACATGGCGAGACCGATGACCTGCACGCCCTTGGGCCCGAATTTCTTCTGGAGTGCCGCCATGTGGGGAATTTCCTCGACGCAACCGGGGCAGGTCGTGGCCCAGAAGGTGATGGCCGTGGGCTTTCCAAGGATTTTGGCCAGATCGACGGTTTGCCCCTCAAGCGTCTGGACGGTGATGCCGCTCAGCTTCACCGGCGTGTCCGTCGAGCAGCCAGCCAGAAGCCCGGCGGCGCCCACTGCGCCCAGCAGGCGGAGGGCGGCGCGACGGGCGGGGGACTGAGGCGGATGATCGTTCATGTTGCTTCCTGTGTTCTGTGTTCTTGAGTCTGGGACGGATCAGGCCGCATTCCGGGTGTACTCCTCCAGTGCCGCCCGTGTCAGTACGCCGTAGGTGCGTTTGAAGGGCGGAACAGTGATGCGCTGTCCAACCAGTACATCGACCTGCTGACGGCGCATGAGTTCACGGGCTTCGTTCAGGGTCAGGCCCAGATCCACCGCCTCGACCGGCATCAGGGTGAAGGTCTCGGCCAGATCGATTGGGGCGGCATCCGAAGGGGTGTCGTTGCCGGGGGTGTCCGTGGTCTGCGTTTCCGGTGTTTCGGCCTCGCTACCGGTGTCGGTGGCCGTCGATGCCTGCGCACGTTGCGACAGCAGCTTCTGCACGGTAGCGAGGGGCAACACGCCGATCGGTTGACGTGCGTCGTCCCGCACGATCAGCCAGGCGGGTTTGTCGGCGATCGCCGCCGTCAGTTCACGCCAGGTGCTGTTCTGGGCGACTTCGGCGAAGCTGCGTTCGATCACGCTGCTGATGCCGACGTCGTTGGCACCGTGCCAGAGGGATAGGCCATGCATCTGGTGCGCGTTGGCGCGCAGTACCGTGTCGAAAATGCCATCCTTGTGAAATAGGGCTCGGCTCGTGAGGCTGGCCACGATGATGGTCAGCATCGCGGGCATGATGGCGCCCGTATCTCCGGTCAGCTCGAGGACTGCGGCGAGGGCCGCCAGTGGTGCCTGCAGCGTCGCCGCCATCATCGCGCCCATCCCGAGTACCGTGTAGAACGCGACGTCCGACAGCGGGATCTGCGTGAAATTCAGCAGCAGGGTGCCCACGGCACTACCGGTGAATCCGCCGATGACGAGGGAAGGGCCAATGGGTCCCAGCGGCAGGCCGAATCCGAAAGTGAGCGCGCTCAGGATCAGTTTGGCGAATACCAGCAGCACCAGGAACCAGAGGGCGAATTTGGCGCCGGCCGCCAGGCCGAGTGGGGCGTAACTGACGCCCATGACTTGCGGTAGCGCGAGTCCGATGATGCCGGTCAGCACGCCGATGATGCCGAACCGGAGCCAGACGGGCCAACGCCAGGTGCGTTGGATGGATGTTTCAATGATCTGGATGAAACTCGCCGCGAAGCTGCCCAGGAGTAGGCCCAGGAGGATCAGGATGGGGACTTCCCACAGGGCGAGGTTGTGCATCAGCTGAATGTTGAAGGCTGGGTTGTTGCCGAAGAACAGGGTCGAGAACAGGGCGCCCGCCGACGAGGCCAGCATGATCGGAATGAAGGTGGCGAGGGTGTATTGGCGGACAATCAGTTCGAGGGCGAAGATTACGGCCGCCAGGGGGGTGTTGAAGGAGGCGGCGATCGCCGCGGCGGCACCGCAGCCGACCAGGGTGCGTACACTGTTGTGCGGTAGGTCGAGCTTGCGGCCGATGAGACTGCCGCCGAATGCCCCGAGATGGATGCCCGGCCCCTCGCGACCGTTGGACAAGCCGATCAGCAGGGCATAAATCCCGCTGAAGAACATCAGGACGGCATTCCGCCAGGGCAGGTCTGCCTCGAAGCGATGGAAGCGGATGATCACGTGGCCGACGCCGACATTGCGGATGCCGACGGGCAGTCGGTGTACGATCAACCCCAGAGTGATCCCGCCAAGTGCCGGCAGCAGAAACCGCCATTCCAGCGGTAATGCCGCATATTCACCCGGAGCGGGCAGGCCGAGAAAGTAGATTTCCAGTGCTTCGAGCACGAGACGGAAGGCCGTCACCAGGGCGGACGCAAGCAGGCCCGCAAACAGGCCCAGGATGGCCATGTGGATCAGCGCATCCGGCTTCGCGAGCCGAAGGCGCATGTGGTCGAGTATCTGGTGAACTTTGGGACGCACGGAGTATCCTGAGTGTGGGTGTCGCTGTGCCCGCTCTGCCTGACGCGCTGGTCCCGGCGGTCAAAGAACGGCCCACAGGTTTATTGTTAACGAAAACCACGCCTTTGTTATGATGCGACAGAGCGGCGTTTTTCGCCATCCGGATATGGGGTGAACATGAAGAAAATTGGCATTGTCGGTGGTACGGGGTATACCGGCGTGGAATTGATGCGGCTTCTGGCACGCCATGGTGGCGTCGAGGTCGTGGCGATCACCTCCCGTGGCGAGGCGGGCATGCCGGTGGATATTCTGTACCCCAACCTGCGTGGTGCCCTGTCTCTGCGTTTTTCCACGCCGGACGATGCCGACCTGACCGCCTGCGATCTCGTGTTCTTCGCCACGCCGAACGGGGTGGCCATGCAGCAGGCCCCGGCACTTCTGGCCCAGGGCGTGAAGGTCGTCGATCTGGCGGCCGATTACCGGATCCGCGATCTGGACGTCTGGTCGAAATGGTATGGCATGACCCATGCCTCCCCGGAATGGGTCGGTCGGGCCGCCTACGGTCTGCCCGAGTTGTATCGAGACGAAATCCGTTCGGCGCAGCTCGTCGCCAACCCCGGTTGCCACGTCACGGCCGCGACCTTGGGATTGTTGCCGCTGATGGGTCAGGAATGGATCGACCATGGCCAACTCGTCGTCGACAGCAAGTCCGGGACCAGCGGTGCGGGGCGCAAGGCCGAGGTGCCGATGCTCATGGCCGAGGCCGGCGAGAGTTTTCGGGTTTATGCAGCCGAGGGGCATCGCCACCAGCCGGAAATTCTGCAGACCCTGGTCGCCGTGTCGGAGCGTCCGGTGGGCCTGACGTTCCTGCCGCATCTCGTTCCGATGGTGCGCGGCATCGAGTCGAGCATCTATATTCCCTTGCGCGACGAGCCGCCGGTGGACGTTCAGGCGTTGTTCGAGGATTACTATGCCGATGAGCCGTTCGTGGATGTCATGCCGCCCGGCAGCTACCCCGAAACGCGTAGCGTGCGCGGCAACAACCTGTGCCGCGTGGCAATCTACCGGCCGCTCGGCGGTTCGATGCTGGTGGTCAGCTCGGTGATCGATAATCTGGTCAAGGGCGCGGCTGGACAGGCTGTCCAGAACATGAACCTGATGCTCGGCTTCCCGGAAGACCAGGGCTTGGATCTCATCGGTCTGGCGCCATAATTGAGGACATATGAGTCCGTGGCCTTGCGCGGATTGCCAAAAGCACCCGCCGAATATGAAGGCCGTGCCCGGCATGTTTAACGTTATTGCCCTGCGAGGGGCTCGGAGAAAGAAACCATGAGCAGTGAAAATGTTGCCAGCCCCGTCGAGGAGGCGCCGCTGATTTTTACCGAGAATGCGGCTCGTAAGGTTTTGAGTCTGATCGAGGAGGAAGGGAATCCCGACCTCAAGCTGCGGGTGTTTATCACCGGGGGCGGCTGTTCCGGATTTCAGTACGGCTTCATGTTCGAGGAGTCGGCTCAGGAAGACGATGCCCAGGTGGTTCGGGAAGGGGTGACCCTGCTCGTCGACCCGATGAGTATCCAGTACCTTGAGGGTGCGGAAATCGACTACAAGGAAGACATCAGCGGTGCACAGTTCGTGATCCGTAATCCCATGGCTGCCACGACCTGTGGCTGCGGTTCATCTTTTTCGGTTTAGGAGCTATCGGCGCGCATGGAATACATTCCCGGTTTACAGGGTGTACCCGCCACCCAGTCGTCCATTTCGTTTCTGGATGGTCAGAAGGGCCTGCTCACGTATCGCGGTTACCCAATCGTCGATCTGGCCCGTCACAGTACGTTCGAGGAAACGTCCTGGCTGCTGATCAATGGCGAGTTGCCGGACCGGGAGCAGTTGGCCGCCTTCGATGCCGAGTTGCGCAACGGCCGGAACCGTCGGGTCAAGTACAACGTCCGGGACATCATGAAGTTCCTGCCTATCGACGGGCATCCAATGGAGGCGCTGCAGACCTGCGTGGCCAGTCTGGGCATGTTCTATCCCGGTCAGGAGCGCATGACGGCAAACGGCGTCAATGCCGATAGCGAGTTCGTCGAACAGATGATCATCAAGACGCTCGCCAGTATGGCGACGCTCGTGGCGATGTGGGAGCACATTCGTCGCGGTGATGATCCGGTCCAGCCCCGGGCGGATCTGACCTACGCGGAAAACTTCCTTTACATGATGAACGAGCGGGAGCCGGATGCCGTCGAGTCGCGCATCATGGACGCCTGTCTGATTCTGCACGCCGAGCACACCATCAATGCCTCCACCTTTTCGGCGCTGGTCAGCGGCTCGACCCTGGCCCCGCCGAATCTCGTGGTCGCGGCGGCCATCGGTACGCTGGCGGGTCCCCTGCATGGGGGTGCCAATCAGCGCGTGCTGAACATGCTGGACGAAATTCCCTCCGTGGCGGCGGTTGCCGACTGGCTTGATCAGCGCTTGGCGAACAAACAGGTCGTCTGGGGCTTCGGTCACCGGGAATACAAGACGAAGGATCCGCGGGCAGATATTCTGCAGGGCCTGCTGGAGCAGCTGCGGGAGCATCGGGGCGGCGAGATTTCTCCCCAATATGAAATTGCCCGCGAGCTTGAGCGCAGCGCCGAGGAGCGCCTTGCATCTAAGGGCGTTTACCCGAACGTCGATTTCTATTCGGGGCTGCTCTACGAGGCGTTGGGTATCCCGCGCGATCAGTTCACGCCGATTTTCGCGATTTCCCGCACGGCGGGCTGGCTGGCGCACTGGAAGGAGCAGATCAGCCAGAATCGCATCTTCCGGCCGACACAGGTCTACACCGGATACGACCCGCGCCCCTATCCCTCCCGTCTGAACGGCTGATTGCCCGTCCGCGCCCGTAGCGGCGGAGATTGCCCGTTATCGATTTTCGTCAAGCCGGGTAATAGCCGCCAAGAATCCGTGGGCCGCGCGCCCCGGTAACCGAAGGGGCATTCCCCGGTTGCCCCAGAAGGAATTGCCGCGCCAGCCAGGCAAAGGCGGCGCATTCCACGCACTGCACATCAATTCCCGACTCATCGCTCAGTTCGACGACGGCCTCCGGCGCCATATGCCGGATCATTTGCCGAATCGCCGCCACCAGAACCGGATTTCGGGCGCCGCCACCGGCGAGGATGACGCGTGGGCGCGTGGACGCGGCCATGACCCAGGGACGGATGGCGGCCGTGAGCGTTTGTGCCGTGAGGGCCAGGAGCGTTGCCTGTACGTCTTCGGGGGGTAGTTGTTCCAGACCGTCTCCCGCGCTGGCGAGGAGCCAGTCGAGATTGAAGAACTCGGGCCCGGTCGATTTGGGTGCGGGCTGGTGGAAATAAGGTTCGTTCATCAGGCGGGCCAGTAGCGTCGTGCGTAGAGTGCCGGATGCGGCCCAGCGGCCATCCTCATCGTAGGCTAGATCGCGGTGCCGACGAATCCACGCATCCATGAGTGTATTGGCCGGGCCGGTATCGAAGCCGACCAGCTCGTCATTCGGACGGGACACGGTAATGTTGCAGATGCCGCCGAGATTGACGGCGATGAGCGTTTCGTCCGGTGCGTCCGACCCGAAGAGGACGCGATGCGCGGGGGGTACCAGGGGGGCGCCCTGTCCGCCGGCAGCCATGTCGCGTCTCCGAAAGTCGGCAATAACGGGAATGCCTGTTCGTTCGGCGATGGTATTGGGGTCGCCGATCTGCAGAGTGAAGGGGGTCGACAGCGTGGGGCGGTGCCGAATGGTCTGGCCGTGGCAGCCGATGGCCGCAATATCTTCTGCGCCAAGCCCGGCTTGATCGAGCAATTCCTCGATGCATTCGCAAATGCGGTGGGCGATACGAATGTCCAGTTGTCCCAGAAGATCGATGGTGTCCTGACCCGATTGGGTTGATGTCTGGCGGCCGGGATTCAGTGCGCGAAGGTCGTCATGAAGGTCAGTCAGCGCGCGGGATGCGTGTGACGTCACGCGCGGGCGGGCCGCCGAGAAGTCGACGATGCAGGCATCGATCGCATCCATGCTGGTGCCGCTCATCACGCCGATGAAGGGTCGTGCTTTTACACTCTGGCGCCGATTTTCCCCGCTCATGTCAGCCCCCTGTGGTCACACGTGTGCCCGATGGATTATTCCGACGTCAGGCCTGTCACCTGGGCGGCACGAATCGGTGTGTTCTTGGGGGCTTGTGCGATCTGGTCGACCAGCGATTGCGTCTGGGCCAGGAAGTCCTTGCGGTAGCGGGAAGGAATCGGGTTCGCCTCAGGGAGTTTGGCAGCCAGCGGGTCGGTGTAGACACCATTGACGTGGAACTCGTAATGAAGGTGCGGGCCCGTCGCAGCGCCGGTCATACCGACATAGCCAATCGTTTCGCCCATATCGACCTTGGTGCCGTTCTTGATCTTCGGGTTGAAGCGGGACATGTGGCCGTAGACGGTTTCGTAACCGCCGTCATGCTTGATCTTGATGACCTTTCCGTAGCCGTGTTGCCAGCCGATGAACTCGATGCGACCGCCGCCGGCGGCATGAATCGGTGTGCCGGTCGGTGCGGCGAAATCGACGCCCTTGTGCGCCCGAATCTTGTGGTAGAGCGGGTGCATCCGGTGCATGTTGAAACGGGAGCTGATCCGTGAGAATTCGACCGGATAGCGCAGGAAGCCGCGCCCGAGGCTGGCGCCGTTGGGCTCGTAATATCCCGTTTTACCATCCGGCGCGGTATAGCGTACGGCCTGGTAAACCTTGCCGTTGTTGGTGAATTGCGCCGCCATCACGCGGCCGGTATCCACATGCTTTCCGTTGAGGAAATTCTCCTCGTAGACAATGCGGAAGTGGTCGCCGTTTTGCACATCTTTCAGGAAGTTGATTTTCCAGCCGAAGATATCGGCGAGTTGCATCACGATGTTGGCCGAGAGACCGGTGTCGATGGCGGACTGATAGAGTGAGCTGTCAATGGTGCCCTCGGCGGTAGTGAGGCGCGTTTCCATGGGCAGCACGATCTCGTGGGCGGACAGTTGGTCGTGCTCGTCAAGACTGACCGCCAGGGATTTGTTCGGTGCGATCTGGTAGGTCAGGCCCTGGAAATTCTGATCGGGGGAAAGCCGGAAGGAAAATTCGTCGCCGGGATGCAGGGTTTTCAGGGGGGCAACGGAGTCGCCCAATGCCATCAGGCGATCGACGTCCTGGTAACCGAGGCCGGCACGGGCAAAAACGGTGGAGAGGCTGTCGCCGGAGGTAACCTTGACCGTTTTGGTGATGACCTTGGGTGCGCTGGGCAGGCTGGGGAGTGGTGTGGGTGGGGTGAAGTCGATGCTTGGCGTACTGAACAGGTCGTCCTGGGGGGCGTCGAGTGCGGCCGTTTGGGCGGGTTCCTGGTCATTGGCGGGACGGGGGTTTTCGAGGGGTAAGGGGATTTCCGGCGAAGATACGGCATCGGCAATGCTCTGATCGATACGTTTATCCAGCGCCGGGTCGGTCGGCGTCGAGACCTTCGCGATGACCGCACCGAGTCCCGTCAGCCCCAGTAACAGTGCGGTTCCGGTCAGAAGAACCCCGGTACGGGATTTTCGTTTACCGAACAAATATCGATTCTGCATTTGGGCATCCATTCATAAAAATTTCTATAAGCGGTTACCATACCGCGCTTGCAGTTAGTATTCAATGAATGAGAGACCATCGTGAACAACCCTTTAGATCCCATTCTTGCTGAAATCCGTCGGGGTGCCGAGGAGGTCCTGATCGAGTCCGAGTTGCGGGAGCGCCTGGCGTCAGGTCGTCCGTTGCGCATCAAGGCCGGTTTCGACCCGACTGCGCCGGATCTGCACCTGGGGCATACCGTATTGATCAATAAGTTACGTCAATTCCAGGTGATGGGGCATCACATCCTGTTCCTGATCGGCGACTTCACCGGCATGATCGGCGACCCGACCGGCAAGAGTGCCACGCGGCCTACGCTCACACGGGCTCAGGTGCTGGAAAACGCCCGGACCTACGAGCGTCAGATATTCAAGATCCTGGATCCGGCGAAAACCGAGGTCGTCTTCAACTCCGCATGGATGGGCGAGATGTCGGCTGCCGACCTGATTCAGCTGGCCAGTCGTCAGACCGTGGCCCGCATGCTGGAGCGCGACGATTTCTCGAAGCGCTATGCGGGCCATCAGCCGATCGCCATTCATGAATTCATCTATCCGCTGGTGCAGGGCTACGATTCCGTGGCGCTGAAGGCGGACGTCGAGCTGGGAGGGACCGACCAGAAGTTCAACCTGCTGATGGGGCGCGAATTGCAGAAGCAGTATGGGCAGTCACCGCAGATCGTCATCACGATGCCGCTGCTCGAGGGGCTGGATGGCGTGCAGAAGATGTCCAAGTCGCTCGGCAACTTCATCGGTATCGAGGAGGCGCCCGATGAGCAGTTTGGTAAGCTGATGTCGATTTCCGATGATCTGATGTGGCGTTACTTCGAGTTGCTGTCATTCCGACCGCTGTCGGAAATCGAGACGCTGCGGCAGGAAATGCGCGATGGGCGCAATCCCCGCGACATCAAGTTCGAACTCGCCATGGAAATCGTCGATCGTTTCCATGGAATCGGGGCGGGGGCCCAGGCCCGCGATCGATTCATCGCGCGTTTTGCCAAGTCGGAGATTCCGGATGATCTGCCCGAACATGCCCTCGAGGCGGGGCTGGGGGTTGCCCAGGCGCTGAAGGTCATCGGTATGGTTGCTTCCACCTCCGAGGCCTTCCGGCATATCCAGGCTGGCGCGGTACGGATCGGCGGCGAAGTGGTAACGGATCGCGCGGCGGTCATCGATGCGGGTGAATACATCATCCAGGTCGGGAAGCGGCGCATGGCGAAAATAATTGTGACAAATGTCACCGAAGGGGCTTGACGGAAAAAATGGGCGCTGTATAG